>DGTU01000156.1 GCA_002394465.1 Treponema sp. UBA4328
TTTGTAATTGCCATTGCTGCAATTGCTGCGTCTGAAGCTGCGTTCGCAATTTCCTCAGCCGGCATTGAAGGAGTCGTTACGAGGTTTATGATTTCCTGGTCTGCCGCTCCGAAAAATTTTGCCTGCGTATTCAGGAAAATCATTGCAAGTGAACCCAGTCCCTGCCTGAACATTGAAGGAAGTCCGGTCGTAAAAATATCTGAATAAACCCTGAAACTGCAGGAAATATATTTCGGAGACAGTACGGTAATTGATTTTTTTCTCAGGAACATTGAAAGAAGTATTGAAAAACTGATGCACTGGCTTATGAGGGTCGCAATTGCAGCGCCGGAAATCCCCATATCAAGGCCGAAGATAAAAAGCGGATCAAGTCCTATGTTCAGGATTCCACCTGTCGTAAGTCCGAGCATTCCGTAACGTGCTTTTCCCTGAAAGCGCAGCTGGTTGTTCATTACGAAGGAAGTTGCCATGAACGGTGTTCCGATAAAAATGTACCTGGCATAATTTCTTGCGTACGGGAGGATCGTATCCGTAGCGCCGAATTTCGTGATTATTGAATCCTGAAAGATAAGTCCGAGAAGCGCAGCAGCAGTGCCGAGCGTAAAGGAAAAAACAAGTGCACTTGAACTGTAAACGTTTGCAGCCTTTCCGTTTTTTGCGCCTATCAGCCGTGAAATGATGGAACCTGAACCCATTCCAATCGTAAAGCCGATGGCCTGGATTATAGCCATTATCGAAAAGATAATACCGACCGCGCCCGAAGCAGAATCTCCGAGCTGGGAGACAAAGTAGGTGTCAGCGGTATTGTAAATGTTAGTGACAAGCATGCTGATTACTGTCGGAACTGCAAGAGAGATAATCAGGCTTCCGACCGGCTTTGTTGTCATTTTGACGATAACGTCATCAGCTTTTTCCATGAATTAAATTATAAGAAAATACGTTTTACAGTGCAAATAACAAAAAGTTTTATGCCGGCGGGATTTATCTGTCGTAGCTTGAAGCGAGGTTCAGTTCTGAGCGGTATTTGGCAACCGTACGCCTTGCAATTATGATTCCCTTTTCTGCAAGCAGGTCTGAAACCTTCTGATCGCTCAACGCCTTTTTTTCGTCAGCATGGGCCCTGAGAATTGACTGGATTTCAAATTTTACGGCTTCCTTGCTTGCTGCCGGAGAATCTTTCATCTGTGCGAGAATAGAACTTGTGTTTTCCGTGCGTACTGCATTTGTAAAGAAGTATCCGATTTTAAAAAGCCCCCACTGGCACTGAAGGTATTTTGCATTTGCCATACGGCTGATTGTTGCTTCATGTACGCCGATTGCACCTGCGATGTCTTTCTGCCTGAGCGGAGCAAGGTACCTCGGACCTTTTTCAAAGAATGCACTCTGGTTCCTGATTATTTCTGCCGTTGCTTTTTCAAGTGTGGATTCCCGGAATGCAATGCTGTCCATGTAAGTTTTTGCTTCCTGTACGGAGTTTCTGGCAAATTTGATGTCTGCCTTTTCCTGTTCAGATTTTGCATCGCTTCCAAGTGATGAAGTATCTTTTTCAGCAAGAGATGAAAAGCGCCGGCTGATCCTCATTGACGGCAGTGAATCCCTTGCAAGCGTAATTTTGTATGAGCGGTTATTTGTTGCCGATACGATTCCGTTCTGAAGGTCATCATCTTCTTCCGGAACAGGTTCAACGTAAACGTCAGGTGAAATGAAATTCGGCTGCTCAGTTCCGAAGTTTTTTGCAGGAAACGGATCGAGCGTCCTGATGAAATCCAGCGCATTCTGAATGTCTTCTTCAGTTAAATGCATCGACTTGATTTTCTTGAGGCTCTGCTGTTTTTCCTCAGAAAGAAAGGAAAGTTTTCCCGTGTCCTTAAGGTAGTCATTTATTTTTTTGAGTATTTTTGAAGGCTGCGGCGGATTTAAAAAATTAAAGTGCCCGTCGAGTATAAAGAGTGCTGCCTCCGGGGCGTTTCCCTTGAATTTTGCCTGAACATAAAGGCTTTCTTCGAAATTCTTAACGCAGGTGCCGACCGGATCGAGCTGCCGGATTTTGTCTATGGTCGCTTCAAGAATATTGTATTCTTCCATTCCGCTGCCGTCATGCAGGAAACTTTCCGGTGAAAGGATATAGAATCCGTTCCGGTCGAGGTTGTGAATCAGCCTGAGTCCAAGTTCACGTTCAGCGGGACTGAGTTTCATTGATAAAAACTGAAGTTCAAGATGCTCTGACAGGGTTTTGCGGGTGTCTTCATTTGCTTCAAGTGCTGACTGAAAATTGTCGCTTGCAATCTTTCCCTGCTCCGTTGCCCTGCCGTATCTTGTGTTGTCCGAAAAGAATGAATGTTCAGTTACGTTTTTTGTGCCTGCTTCGAGGGCGTCGTCCGTTATTTCCAGTGCCGGATTCCTGGCAGCAAACTCGTAAATATCATTCCTCAGATCCTGTGTCGACATTGCCAGAAGATTTACCGACATAATCTGTTTCTGGCTGAGTTTGAGAGACTGCCGCTGTTTCTGGGATGCTGACTGATGTAGTTTAAACTGCTGCACGTTTGGCATAGCATTATTATACTGAAGTTTATCAATCTGTACAGATAAACGTCTTTTCGGTAGAATACACACCTATGAAAACATTTGAAAAATATGCCGTTTCTATCCCGGAAATCCTTCTTCCGGAAAACATTGATTTGTCTTCATGGTCTGTAATTGCATGTGATCAGTATACTCAGGACAAAGATTACTGGAAAAAAGCTGTTGAAGCTGCAGGAAATAAGCCTTCAGCCCTGAACCTTATTTTCCCTGAAGTTTATCTTTCTGACGGAAACATGGATGAGCGGATTAAGAATATCCAGAAGCAGATGAAGTCGTATATTGACGGCGGCGTATTTGCCCCTGCTGCAGAGGAATGCATATATATTGAAAGAAAGACAGCTTACGGCCGTACAAGAAGAGGCCTTGTCCTCTGCGTTGACCTTGATAAATACGAATGGAAGCCGGGGTCAAAGGCTTTAATCAGGGCAACTGAAGCAACCGTTCCTGAAAGAATTCCTCCGAGAATGAAAATCCGTAACGGAGCTCCCCTTGAGCTCCCGCATATAATGCTCCTTGCAAATGATCCGGATGATGTTCTTGTCGGCGGTGCACAGAAAGTTTCTGCAAAAAATTCTCCTGTCTATGACGGCGACCTCATGCAGAATTCCGGACATATTACAGGATGGGCAGTAAAAGGAAACGAAGCAGAAGCAGTCCTTGAAAAGGCCCTCGCAAAACTTTATTCAGACGGAACTGACGCAAACGGAGATACCTTCCTTTTTGCTGTTGGTGACGGAAACCATTCCCTTGCAACCGCAAAGGCAGTCTGGGAAGAAAACAAGGCTTCCCTTCCTGCGGATTCACCTGTGCGCTATGCACTCGTTGAAGTTGTAAATATCTATGACAGTGGACTTACTTTTGAACCGATACACAGGGTTCTGTTTAAGCTTGACAGTGAAAAACTCCTTAATGCTGCTGCTGAAAAACTTGACGGTACGGTAATTGAGTTTGATTCAGCTGAAAAACTTGAAGCTGCCGTTTCAGATAAAAATGCTGACGGTGCAGCATACGGATTTGTATTCAATAAAAACGGACAGGTTCAGTACAGACTCCTTCAGACTAAGATAAAGGATCTTGCAATTGCAGCACTTCAGCCGGTTCTCGATGAAATTATGGCCGCAGAAAAAGCTGACAAGACTCAGATTGACTATATTCACGGAAGCGACGAGGTTCTTGAACTTGGTGCAAAAGCCGGAAATACGGGAATCCTTCTTCCTCCGGTTGATAAGGACAGCTTCTTTGCAACGATTAATGGCCGCGGCCCGCTCCCAAGAAAATCATTTTCAATGGGTGAGGCAAGCGAAAAACGCTTCTATGTTGAAGCAAGAAAACTTTTTTAGCCGTTTATGAAAGGCTCTCGAGCAGACTGATAAGCTGACTGCCGAACTTTTCAACTTTAATTTCACCGAAGCCATAGCATTCAGAAAGCTCCGTCAGCGTACGGGGCTTTTTTTCTGCAAGGTCATTGAGTGACCGGTCACCAAAAATTACATAAGGCGGAACATTCATTTCTTCTGCCGTCTTTTTACGCCATTTTTTGAGACGCAGGATGAGTTTTGCTTCTCCGCTGTCCTGATCCTGAGCAGAAACTGTTTTTTTGAGAAGTATGAATTTAGCCTTTTTGTTCTTTCCTTCAGGTTTTGGAAAAAGCAGTCCGCCGGAAGCTCCTGATGACCCGCGGTTTTCAGGAATGAAGGGCTGCGCAGAATTAAGCTGATTCCTTTTTACTGATGAGCTCCTGTCGGTGCTGAACGGAAGCATTATTTTGTCCCGGTTCTTTAATGCTGAAAGTCCCTTATTTGTAAGAAAGACTACGTTATATTCCCCTTCCTTTACCAGAAGGTTTTCCCTGAGCATCAGTGAAACAAGTTCCTGCCACTGATGCTTAGTGAGTTCACGTCCGATTCCCCAGGTGCTTATCATGTTGTGTCCGTTAGTAAGGATTTTTTCTGCGCGTGAGCCGAGAAGTACGTCGATTATGTAATTCTGTCCGAATCGTGAATTTGTCTTTATTACGCAGCTCATGAATTTCTGGCATGGAATTGTCATGTCAACCAGAAGTGCAGGTCCTGCTGAACAGATGTCGCAGCAGCAGTTTTTCTGATTATCCGGAGTCGTCCACTCTTCGCCAAAGTATGCAAGCAGACTCCTGCGCCGGCATTCAGCGGACGTGGAATAGGAAACCATTGCCTGCAGAAGCCGTTCAGAGTTTTCAGGGTCTGCGCTGTCAGCAAAAAAATGCCTTATCTTGAATATGTCTCCGCCGGAATAAAGCAGAAGTGCTTCACAGGGAAGCCCGTCACGGCCTGCACGTCCGATTTCCTGATAATACTGTTCAAGGGATTTTGGCATGTCATAGTGAATTACGAACCTGACGTTAGGCTTGTCGATTCCCATTCCGAAGGCAAGTGTTGCAACCATAATCTGAACCTGATCCCGTATAAACTGGTTCTGATGATTCCTTCGTACTTCATCCGTAAGCCCTGCATGATAATTCAATGCTGAATAGCCGAGGTCTGTCAGGGTCTGTGTCAGTGTGTCTACCTGTCTCCTGCTGAAGCAGTAGATTATTCCGCTTTCATTCTGATGTCGCCTTATGCATTCAACCGTCTGTGACAGAGCGTCGTTCCTGTTCTGTACGTTAAGGTATATGTTCGGACGGTTAAAGCTGTTCACAAGAATTTCAGGATTTACGAGGGAGAGGTTCCTTATGATGTCGGCCTTAACGTCTTCAGTCGCGGTAGCGGTAAGTGCAAGGCATACTGCCTGCGGGAACTGCCTTCGTATGGAAGCAATTTCAAGGTAATCCGGCCTGAAATCATGTCCCCACTGACTTACACAGTGTGCTTCGTCGATTGTTATGCAGCTTACCTTAACCCGCTGATCGTGCAGAAGATCCTGAACCTTGCCGGAACTCAGCCCTTCTGGGGATACGTAAACGATTCTGGTTTCTCCGCGCCTGATTGAATTCATAGCTGCAAGATAGTCTTCCCATTCGAGCGTGCTGTTCAGAAAAACTGCATTTACTCCGGCGGCAGTAAGTCCGTCGACCTGATCCTGCATGAGAGAAATGAGAGGCGAAATGACTACGGTTATCCCGTCAAAAATCATCGCGGGAATCTGATAGCAGAGCGACTTTCCTCCGCCGGTCGGCATTATTGCAAGCGTATCATGTCCGGAAAGAACATTGAGAATAATGTTTTCCTGCAGAGGCCTGAATTTCTTATAGCCGAAAACTTCTTTCAGAATTGTCAGCGGCTTTGCGTTTGTATAGTCTTTCATATCCCGTGGTATGGTTCCGTGTCAGTGTATCACTTAAAACTGATTTTTGCTCTAACTACTTGAACAAATCTTTATTTTTCTGCTACCATCTGAACATTCACGCCGGAGTGGTGGAATGGTAGACACTGCAGACTCAAAATCTGCTGCGGGCAACTGCGTAAGAGTTCAAGTCTCTTCTCCGGTATAACCGACTGTCCAATACAGGGCAGTTTTTTTTATGCCATTTTAAAGATCGCCTGCAAACAGTGACAGAGGTCCTGAATCAGAACGCAGTCTGATTGCCTCCTTAAGGTGACGGACTCCTATATTTTCCTTTTCTTCCATGTCAGCCAGGGTTCGTGATAATTTCAGTATTGAACTCAGGGCCCTTTTTGAAAAATCATTTGAAATTTCAATTTCTTCCATGAATTTTCTTTCGCTTTCATCAAGAATGCAGAAATCAAGGATTTCCTGGGGAGTCAGGTTTGCGTTTTTCTTTCCCTGTCGTTTGCGCTGAATTTTTACGGCTCTTGCAACTGATTCGCGGAGAACATGTGTCGGAACGGAATAGTCCGTGTCGTTTTCACCGGGATTTTCAACCTTTATCCTTATGTCTATCCTGTCCAGCAGGGGGCCTGAAAATTTCCTCCAGTACATGTCTACGCTTTTTGCCGAACACAGGCATATTTTAGAAGATGAACCGTAATTTCCGCACGGGCATGGGTTTGTCGCCATCAGGAGCTGGAATCCGGCCGGGTATACGGTTGACCTTCCCGCGCGGCAGAGGGTAATCATTTTGTTTTCAACCGGAACCCGCAGCATCTGCAGTACTGAAGATTTGAATTCGGCAGCTTCATCAAGAAAAAGAACGCCGTTGTGGGCAAGGCTTATTTCCCCCGGCCTGCAGTTAATTCCGCCTCCGCATATACCTTCAATAGATGCAGTCTGGTGCGGCATTCTGAAGGGCGCCGTCCTTATGAGGGGTTCATTCGGCTTGAGCAGGCCTGCAAGGGAATGAATCCGCGTTACGCTCTGCGCTTCTTCGACAGTAAGCAGGGGAAGAAGTTCCGGAAAACGCTGAAGGGCAAGTGTTTTACCGCAGCCCGGCGGACCGTAAGCCAGAAGATTGTGTCCTCCTGCTGCTGCAATTTCAAGTGCACGGACAAGGTCTTTTTGTCCCCTTATGCTGCTGAACTGATTATCCGCTGACTCTGCAGGGAAGAGAAGGCCGTTAATGCTGACGCTGTTTTCAGGAATGAATGCTTCTTCTGCAGGACTTGTTTCGCTGAAATTTTCAGGATGAGAAAGTGCTGCCCAGGCTTCGCTGAGACTGTTGACTGCGCAGACTGACATGCCCTTTACTTCCCGGGCTTCATCTCCGTTTGCCTGGGGAACTATGCATTTTGTTATTCCGTTCTGTGCTGCCGTTGCTGCCGCTGCGTGTATTCCGCGGACCGGCCTCACGCTGCCTGAAAGTTCCAGTTCGCCCATTATAAGTATGCCGCCGCCGTCATCTGCCCTGAACTTTAAATCAGCCTGATTCCGCTCGTTGAATTCTTTCTGGGCGAGAAGGGTTGCTGCTGCAAGCGGAAGGTCAAACCCGGCGCCTTCTTTCTTTAAATCTGCCGGGGACAGGCTTATCAGTACCCTTTCCATCGGAAAATCAAATCCGCTGTTTATGATTGCCGATCGCATGCGTTCACGGCTTTCCCGGACTGCATTGTCTGCAAGACCAACGACATCAATTGCAGGAATTCCCCGCCTCAGATCAACTTCAACCGTAACAAGGTTGCCTTCATAACCGAATGGTGAAAAAGAATATATCTGCATAAAACACCTCAGTTATGTATATGCAGAGAAAGTTTAAAAAATACCTTTTTTGAGGAAAAAAAATAAAAAATCTAGCAGTATTTTTCGAGTGCAGGCAGAAGTTCTTCAAAATAAAAGCGGTCGTCGATTTTTTTACCGCCCGAAGTTTTCCCGAGGTGTCTGTCGGCGCGGACTCCCTTGCCGTGAAAATCGCTTCCTGCCGTTACGAACATTCCCATTGAATGTGCAAGTTCTTCAAGGCGTTCTGCTTCTCCTGCACGCGCTCCCGGATGCCAGGCTTCAAGGCCTTTGACTCCGGCTTCATGTATTTCGCTTAAGACCCCGCTGATTTTTCCCCAGGAAACGTACAGTGAAAGAGGGTGTGCAATTACCGGAAGTCCGCCGCTTGATTCTATTGCCCTGATTGCCTGTTTGAGGTCGGCTCCCTGATGCGGAATGTACCACGGGCGGCCTTTTGCAAGATATTTGTCAAATGCCTGCTGTCTTGTCTTTACCTTCCCGGTTTCAACCAGAAACTGTGCAAAATGCGGACGTCCGATCTGGGCTGCACTGAAACGTGCTTCCATTTCTTCAAGGGTTATGTCGATTTTGTCTTTCTGCATGAGTTCAACAATCTGACTGTTCCTGAAATTCCTGTCATCTGTCAGTTCTTCTATTATGGATTTGAGCTGCGGAGAACATTCCTTCAGGCCGAGTCCGAGCAGATGAAATTCTCCTGTCGGCCAGCTTATGTTAAGTTCAGTTCCGGGAACAAATATGATTCCCCGTTTTTCTGCTTCTTTTCCGGCTGCTTCAAGTCCGGCAGTCGTGTCATGGTCTGTCAGAGCCCATACCTTAAGTCCCTTTTCTGCAGCGTATCCGGCAGCTTCTTCAGGAGACAAAAGTCCGTCAGAAGCCGTTGAATGACAATGTAAATCAATCATAAAGAAATAATAGCATAATTTGAAAAGTTGTGTTATACTGTACAGTAACGTTTACTTTTCTTTTTATGAGGGAAAATTATGCCAAGAGCGGTCACATATTCAAAAGGCTCAATAATCTATTTTGAAGGCGACAAAGATGAACGTGTTTTCATCCTTCAGAAAGGTCTTGTCGTCATAACGACACAGGATATTGAAACACATCAGCCTGTGACTGAGCAGATTAAGCAGGGTGAGTTCTTTGGCGTAAAATCAGCTCTTGCGCATGTTCAGCGTGAAGAAACTGCGACCGTACTCATGGATTCCGTATGTATTTCAATGACGGTTCCTGAATTTGAAAATCTCCTTAATACAAACAAACAGGTCATAATGAAAATGCTTCAGGTTTTCTCAAAGCAGCTGAGGCAGATTCACAAAAGAACTGAAGACATCCTTAACAATAAACTTGAAGACCGCCAGACGGGAATGCTTTCCGTTGCAAAGGCTTTTTATGATGATGAATCATGGCGAAGCTGCTGTGACGTATGTACGAACCTTGTAAAAAGATATCCGGCAATTGCTTCAAGCGAAGAATTCAAGCAGATGTTCACTACGGCACATGCACATGCACAGAGGGCCGTTACTGAAACTTCCTTTGAAATGGAACAGGATACGTCTTCAACGAACAGTGCACTCAAGGTATTCCAGCTTCCTGCATTCTCGAGGTTCGCAAAAACCTATGAAGACGGACAGGTAATTATTACTGAATTTGAACCGGGTGACAGTTTCTACCTTATCCAGAGCGGAAACGTTCAGCTTGTAAAATGCGTTAACGGACGCAAAAAGAATCTTGATATCCTTAAGCCGGGAGAATTCTTCGGCGAAATGGCAATTCTTGATCATTCTCCGCGAAGTGCAACCTGTGTTGCTTCCGGAAAGGTTGAATGTCTTGAATTTAACCGTGCAAACTTTGAACTTCTTATTACCGGAAACCCTCAGATTGCGCTTATCCTGATAAAACTCTTCTGTAAGCGAATCCACGACCAGAAACGCAGGCTTAAGATTCTCGTAATTCAGGACATTCAGGCCCGCCTTGCAGACGTATTCTGTATGTTCGACGAAATGTATCCGATGGCAAATCCAAAGGACAGGTCACGCAGGTTTAACCTCACAATCCAGGATGTTGCTCACTGGGCAGGAATTACGACCGAAATGGCACGCGAAGAAGTTGACCGCTTTGTTGCTTCAAGAAAACTCGAAGTATACGATAACTTCATGATTGTATCTGACATAGTCGACATGAAGCGTATCGTTGACACAAAGTCTGTCGTCCGCAGCTAGTTTTCTCCTCTGACAGATTTAAAAAATTATTTTTCTCTTTTCGTATTTTTATTTTGCTTTTGCGAAGAAACGGGGTTATACTTTAATCAGCGGAGAGAAAAAAAATCTGCAAAAGACCCTGGATACAGGGCGAGGAGTACTCACATGAACAAGAACGTATCAGCAGTTGGCTTTGATTTTGAAGAAAAGCAGACAGAAATGATTGATAAGAAACTTGAGAGAATCAAGTATGCTGAAGATCTTATCATCGATCTTATTGTAAAAGTAAAACACGAGAAGGCTTATAAATTTGATATAAACGTTAATTTCCGCTGGGGCGAACAGGCTCATGTTGCGGCAGATGACTTCGATTTTGGAGCTGCACTCAACAAAGTAATGGATGTCCTTGATACAAAAATTAAAAAGGCAAAAGATAAGGTACAGGAAAAGTAATTTTTCTCTAAAATGCTTTTTTATCCGGGCCGGTTTAACAGACCGGCCTTTTTATTTTACTTTACACTTGACTAGATAACTGACAGGGGTGTATAGTGAAAACACGGAATATTTCTTATGGCTGATAAAGCGTTTACGGTTCTTGATCTGCTTGAATTGGAATTAAAAGAACAAAATGACCTCTGTTTAAAATGCATTGCCGGACGCAAGGGGCTCTCGCGCGAAATTACCGTGCCTGACGTTAACCGGCCGGGGCTTGCGCTGAGCGGATTCTATGAGTCTTTTGCCTGGCAGAGGGTTCAGCTGTTCGGACGCGGTGAGACTGCCTATCTTAAGAAGCTTGAAGAGGACAAAAAAATGGATAATATCCTCAGGCTTTTTGAGTTTAACATTCCGTGCATAGTATTTGCCTACGGGCTTTCTCCTTCGCAGGAATTTCTTGATGCAGCTGCACGTTCAGAATGTGCAATCCTTCAGACCAGCCTTGAATCAACTGAATTTTCGACCAGACTTCTTCGTATTTTTTCAAATATTTTTGCTCCGCGCAAAACGATGCACGGTGTTCTTGTTGAAGTTTACGGACTCGGAATACTCCTTACCGGAAGCTCGGGCGTCGGTAAATCTGAATGTGCGCTTGAGCTTGTAGAGCGCGGCCACCGTCTTGTTGCGGATGACGTTGTTGAAATCCGCTGTGTAAACGGCAATACGATTCTCGGTCAGGGAGCAAACAGCCTGATCAGTCATCATATGGAAATCCGCGGACTTGGAATCATAAACGTTACCCAGCTTTACGGTGTCGGTTCAGTCAGGAGCAGTAAGGAAGTTCAGCTTGTCATTAAGCTTGAAGAATGGGACTCTGCGAAAGTATACGACAGAATCGGTACTGCACATGATACGATAGACCTTCTTGGAGTAAAGATTCCAATACTTGAGGTACCCGTAAAATCAGGACGCAATCTCCCTATCATTATTGAAGCTGCTGCAATGAACGAGCGCTTGAAATATATGGGATATGATTCTGCAAGGGATTTCAGTCAGAACGTACTCAAGTGGATTGAGACGGGACAGGCTCAGGCTGCTTATTACGGAAGTGATGATTCTTACTAGACCTGTTATCTGAGAATAATCTTTGAAGATAACTAAGCGATATAAAATTTAACGGAGGATGTTATGACAGAAAAAATTCTTACAGTAAAAAATCGTGCCGGCATTCATGCGAGACCGGCAGCCCTTATTGCCCAGCTGGCAAATAAATATCCATGTGAAATTACGATTGAAAAGGACTCTGCTACAGTTAATGCAAAGTCCATCATGGGCGTCATAACGATGGCTGCCAGCTACAATACGGTTCTTACGCTTAAAACTGACGGTGAAGGAGAATCTGAAGCTGCTGAAGCAATTCTTGCCCTCTTTGAGAGTAAATTCGAGGAGGAGTAAATGAAGCAGATAACGGAGCGTCAGCAGGAGGTTCTTTCCTTTATATCTGTTTTTACAAAGAACAACTCTTATCCTCCGACCGTCAGGGAAATAGGAGAGCACTTTGATATTTCGCTGCGTGCGGTTCAGGATCATATTACTGCACTTCAGAAAAAAGGCTTTCTTGCCCTTACACAGAAGAAGTCCCGATCCCTCAGGGTGCTTGCGGATAATTCCGTTGAGCCTGATACGTTCATGTCCAGGGTTCCGCTTCTCGGTACGATTGCTGCAGGAAGGCCGCTTTTGAGCGAAGAAAACCTTGACGGATATGTAAACCTGACTGAACCTTTTGTCCGCCCTGGAAAAACATATTTTGCTCTCCGCGTCAGGGGAACCAGCATGATTAATGCAGGAATCCTTGAAGGAGACCTTGCCGTAATTGAACAGACTTCAGTTGCCGTTGACGGACAGATTGTTGTTGCTGTTGTAGATGATGCGATAACGCTCAAGCGTTTTTATAAAGAAGCTTCCGGCATAAGGCTTCAGCCTGAGAATCCTGCATTTGAACCTATTCTCCGTAAGGATGTCCGTGTCGTAGGAACCCTTTCGAACATAGTACGGACTTACTAGAATGAATCCGTCTGTTTACCTTTATACAGGACCTGAACTCGGAGAAAAGAATGATGCAGTTGATGCATTGAGGCAGTCCCTCAAAAAGAAATTCGGTTCAAGCGATGATTTTGTATATTACGCTGCTGACGTCAGGATTCAGGATGTCGTTTCCCAGTTGAGAACGGAGTCTCTTTTTACGCCGGCTACCTTCATTCTCCTCAGGAATGCAGAAACAATAAAACTTAAGGATGACATTGAACTTCTCGGTTCATGGATTTCAAATCCTTCTGAAAATAATGTTCTTGTCCTCGTTTCTGATGAAATCTCGGTAGATCCTAAGCTTGATAAACTCATTCCGAAAGAAAACAAGCGGATTTTCTGGGAAATGGATGATTCGCGCAAGGAAAGCTGGGTAAATAATTTTTTCAGGAAGAACGGATATTATATAGAACCTGATGCAGTACAGACGATTCTTGATATGGTTGAAAATAATACTGCAGAGCTGAAAGGCGAATGTGCAAGGTTTCTGCTGTGTTTTCCTAAGGATCATTCAATATCAGCTGCAGACGTAGAAAATATTCTTGCACATAACCGTGAAGAATCTGCATTTACGCTCTTCGATGCGATGGCTGACGGTGAAACTTCTGCTGCAAGGCGCTTTGAAAATTCCCTTGCGATACTGCAGAAAATACTTATGACAAAAAATTCCAGTCCGGTAATGCTCCTTTCGGGACTTGCTTCGTGTTTCAGAAAACTTTCATTATGGAAAATGCTGAATTCTGACGGAAATACGCCGGATGAAGGAATAATGCGTTCAAACGGTTTTACGAGCAAAAAGGCACGTGCCCAGTACAGCCGCGCTTCAAGGGTGTGGACTGCCGGTCAGTGCATGGCGGTTATATCACTCATTTCCAGAACGGATATGGAAATTCGTTCGGCGGGTTCTGCTTTTGTTCAGGTACAGCTTGAACTCCTGCTTTATCAGATTATACTTAAAAAGGGTGCATACTGCTCCGATTATGAATAATGAAAGGGGTGATTGTTGCCCGTTTTTAATTTATCATTTACAATAAAACTAACCATTAAAGTTTTGGGAGGAAAAAAAGTGAAGTTAAAACATATCTTTTTTGTAACAGGCGCTGTATCCGTGCTGTTTCTTGCTTCTTGTAAATCAACGGAAGAGCCTGCAGTTAAGGACGAGGTTCCGGAAGAGAAACCTTCTGCAGTTGAAACGCCTGCTGAAGTTCCTGCAGATTTTTCTGATGCAAATGCAAAACTCCTTGAGAAAGTTGAAGCTGCAAGAAACAAGGCTGCAGAGGCAGATGCTGAAAAGTATTATCCGGATCAGTTTGCTGCAGCAGACAGGCTGTATGAAAGTCTGAAAAACAATGTTGCAGGTGATAACTCAAGAAGTTATGCACCTGAGGCTGGAGACCTTGTGGCACGCTATGAGTCACTTGCAAATGCTGCTCAGGCACGTGCAATGAAAGACAAGGTCGATGAAATGCAGTTCAACGAAGTTGATAAAATTGCATACAAAGCCGGTGAAGATGCCCTTAATAAATATAATGCACTTGGTCCTGACGGAAATTCAGGTGACATGCTTGCAGAATCTAAGGTTGCCCTTGAAGCCTATACTGCAATCTTCAACAAGGGATTTGTTGCCCTCGCAGGACGCGAAAGACAGGCTGCCCTTGATGCAAAAAAACAGGCTGACAGCGTTAAGGCCGGTGTAGCCCAGAAAGAAGTTTATACAAAGGCATCTGATACATTCAAAAAAGCAGATTCTTCTTATGTAACAAAAGATATTGTCGGAGCCTATAACGGATATAAGTCTTCAAAGGAAACATATCTTAACCTTTATGAAACGATTTCTGCAAAGCGCGCAGAAGCACAGGCTGCAATTGAACGTGCCAAAAAGCGTGTAGCAGATGCTGAATCATATTCAATTGAAGCTGACTCGATTGCACCTCTTACTGAACAGGTTAACGGAATTGAAAATGAAGACGCAGTTCTTCTTGAAAAAGATGAACTTGCAAATCCTGATGAAGCTGTAATCCACGTAGAAGAAGGACAGACTGCACAGGAAGCCGAAAAAGCTGCTGAAAAGGCAATTGAGGCAGAGAACCGCATTAATTCTGCTGCAGATGCAGTTGTAAATACAATTAATAATTCGGAGGCAAAGTAATGAAAAAACTGCTGACATTTGCTTGTGTTCTGCTTTCAGCCGGAATGCTCTTTGCTATAAGCTATAAGAATAACACATATCAGAAGATTGCTGACGAATATACAAAAAAAGCCCAGAATGCGCTTGATGCAGGTGAATACGCACTTGCAGAAGAATATGCTCAGAAGGCAGAAGAAAATGCTGCACTGTCTGAAGCTTATGTTAAAAAAATGCTTGCAAAGCGTGATGCAGACGATGCAATGCGCCAGGCATCAAGAAAGCTTGAGTATGCAAAAAGCATAAATGCTGAAAAGAACTTCCCGATGGCTTATTCTTCGGCACAGAAGTCTTTTGCAAGTGCACAGGAATCTTATAATTCAGAGGATTATCCGATGGCAGCTTCCTATGCAAGACAGGTACTCGATGCCCTTGCTGATATCCGTGAAATTACTCCGCTTCCACAGTTCTACGTTGTACGCCCGTGGGCAGATACTAAGGACTGTTACTGGAATATTTCTGGACGTCCATATGTTTATAACAATCCGCTCCTCTGGGAAAACCTTTATCAGGCAAACAAATCAAAAATGCCTCGCCCGAACGATCCTAACCTGATTCTTCCGGGAATGAAAATGGAAATCCCGAGCATTACCGGTGAATACCGTGAAGGTGTTTACAGTCCTTCTAAAAAATATGACGGATACCAGGCTAACCGCTAGTTCTGTCTGACTGAATGAGAAAGCACGGCTGTTTTCGGCTGTGCTTTTTTTTATTTGTCAGTATTTTTCCACTGAATGTATTTGAGCAGGGCTGCACACATGAGGGCGTGAGGATATTCGGAACTTCCCATTTTTGACATGACTTCCTTCTGGTTTACCCTCATGTAGTTTAAGTATTCGTCATTGTCCAGATGCTGTTCTCCTGTCGGAATGAGTTTTTCTGCAGCAAAAAAGTGCATGTGGTTGCTCATTATTGCAGGGTTTGGATTTACGCTTCCGAGGTAAATGAGTTTTTCAGATTTAAAACCTGTTTCTTCGAGAAGCTCACGTCTTGCAGCTTCTTCAGGTGTTTCTCCGTCGTCTATTACTCCTCCGGGAAATTCTATGCTTATGCTTCTTTCTCCGTGGCGCCACTGTTTTACCATGAGGAAGTCGTTTTCAAGGACGGGTATGACACAAACCCAGTCATGAGAATTTAATACAATGTAGTCGCCGTTTACCCTGCCGTCCGGAGCCGTGCAGTTTATGCTTTCTACGGAGAATACCTTTGTTTCCAGAAGCGTTTTACTGCTGTTTTCGGTCCATGCAAGAGAGTTTTCGTTCATGTCTTCCTCCGTGTTTTTGTTTGTAAAGTTAGTGTTTATGTTATAAAATAGAATAGTAGATATTAAGACAATTTTCAAAGGAGGAACGTATGGCGATAATAAGCATTTCAAGACAACCTGCATCTCTCGGTGATGAAATCGCTTTTGAGGCTGCAAAACTCCTTGGCTATAAATTTGTCTGCAGGTCGGATATAGAAAAGAAAATCCTTTCGCTTGGATTTCCTCCGGCAGAGCTGAAAAAGTTTGATGAACGCAAGCCCGGTTTTTTTGCTTCGCTTACAAGAAACCGTGATCAGTATCTGGATCACCTTAAGACTGCAATCTATGAAACAGCCCAGGAAGGAAACTGCGTTATTGTAGGACGCGGTGCCGGCATCATAATGGAGGGGATTGCAAATCACCTCGGAATACGGTTTATCTGTGAGACTCAGAAACGCATACAGTTTGTTCAGAATACGCTTCAGGTGGATGAAAAGACTGCCAGAAAATACCTTAAGGAAAATGACGCAAAACAGTACGGTTTTTATAAGAGCTTCTATGAAACCGACCTGTCCAAATCTGCTCCTTTTCAGATGGTTCTGAATACAGGTTTTGTAACTCTTGAACAGGCTGCAGAAATCATTGCTTCTTCAGTAAAAGTATTCGATACAAAAGAAGCCAATAAAAAAGGCGAAAAACGGCTGGATGAACTTCTGGTTGCACAGCGTCTTGTAAACATGCTCCTGCTTGATTTTGATATTTCAATTCATTTTCTTCGTGCAGAGATTAATGATAAGGTTATTTCCCTCTATGGAATTGCAGATTCATCTGCTACCGTAGACAGGGCACTTACCATCTGCCGGCTTGAAATACCTGATTATGAAGTTAAATCCTATGTCAAAGTCGTTCAGGATCTGAGGGGAAAATAAACTTAAAATGGAGAACGAATTGACTTTTTCTGAATGCCTTCCTGCTGCACTGTTTATGATTTTTTCAGGCGGAGCAGCTGCTGCCCTCTGCTGTATGATTTCAGGTTCAATTACGAAAAAAGGCTGCAGGTCTTACCGGTTTACGGAATTCTGTCTGCTTTTGAGTGCCGCTGCAGGCTGTGCGACGTGGGCATTGTTTTCTGCCCAGGGCTATGTGGTTTCATTCTTTTCGCATCCTGTGTCTGATTACGTTTATTTTGCCTGCCTGTTTGCCTGCGGTGCATTGTGCGTCCTTTACTGGAAGGTGGTTCTCCCGCTTGTCTGTGTTCTTTATATCTGTGTGAGTGCATATACCGGATTTTTCCTTTATTCAGTTTTTGGAACCGCTGAGAATAAGTTTTCAATCATGGTGAATTCGGATTCGCTGTCGGTTAATGAACAGTCGTTCCGTGTGGATTCTCAGAAAGAAAAAAAACTTGAATTCTCTGCCTTTACGCTTCCGCCAAAGCTCCTTGTACCGTTCCCGAAAACCTGGTGCCGTCTTGTACGCGTGAACGAGGTTGAGGCTTCGGCTGCAGGGGAGACCGGAGAATTCGGTTCAGATTTTAATTTCTTTAAGAAATGGCTTCTTTCAGATGAAAAAAAAGCGTTCCTGGAGCTTCCTGATACTGACATTTACCCTGCTGTTTATAACGTAATTCTTGAGAAGAATGAAGGTTCTGATCCTGAATGCGTGCTTCAGAAAACTTTCTAGTTATTGACTTTTTGCCGTTCAATAAAGATACTATACTCATGAAAGTTTCAAACAAGTTTACGCTGGCAAGGATTGTTTTTGCTCCGTTATTTTTTATATTTTATTTTCTTCCGATATGGACAAATTCTGCTTCACTTGCATTTGCGTCTGCATGTATCATGATACCTTCATTAATTATCATTCAGATAACTGATTACTGGGACGGACATTATGCCCGCAAATACAACGAAGTAAGTGATTTCGGAAAACTGTTTGATCCGTTTGCCGACGTAATGCTGAACCTTACGGTATTTCTCTGTGCCACCAAATCATTCCAGCCTGATACGGCATACATGCCGGTTGTAATCTTTGTCCTTCTGCTTTACCGCGAATTCTCAATGAACTTCATAAGGATGGTAGCTGTTTCTCATGGTACGGCAATTGCAGCCCGCAAAGGCGGCAAACTCAAAACTGTCTTTTATATAATTTCATCATTCTTCTTCCTCGCAATAGAAAGTTTCAGAAGACTCGGACTCGCCGAAGCTGTTTCTGCATACTTTAAAATTGATGTTGCTGCCGTTCTTTCGGTTTGCGAGATTATTGCCGTAGTATTCTTCTGCGGCTGCCTTCTTTTGAGCTACGGTTCATTCCTTGATTATCTCGTGCATTTCGCATCTGTCCTCAAAAACAAAAAAGATTAGTTTCTGCTGAAGGGGAAAGTCTCCCCCTCGCTCCAGCCAGCTCCGCTGTCTTCCGCTACCCCTTCTGCGGGAGGGCCCGCAACGCCCCGATTGTCTTTGCAAAAAAAAACAAAAAAATTTTAAAAAAAATGAAAAATTCTTTTTTTAAGTGTTGACACATTAAGTGTGTTTGGTGTAAAGTAGTTTTCACCCGCCGCTAAGGCAGGGATGATATTTGAAACTGAATCAGTGATGGAGAAAATGAAACGACTAGATTTTTAGTCCTGTAAAGGATTAAAAAGCAGAAAAGTTTCCAAGCGACATGAATGCCAGCGGAACGAAAGTTCCGGAAATGAAACCTTATCTGTTTCGAAAGAAGCAGATAGATTCCTATCAAATAAGGGTAGGGACTGATTTTTTATGAGGAATCTTTAGTCCTTCGGGACTTTAAGAATAATCATGGAGAGTTTGATCCTGGCTCAGAACGAACGCTGGCGGCGCGTCTTAAGCATGCAAGTCGAACGGCAAGTTACCTTCGGGTAACCTAGAGTGGCGGACTGGTGAGTAACACGTAGGTGACGTACCCCCTGGACGGGGATAGCTCCTAGAAATAGGAGGTAATACCGGATAAGGTTGCACGGGCTGGAACCGTGTAAGGAAAGGTGCTTCGGCACCGCCGGGGGAGCGGCCTGCGGCCCATCAGCTGGTAGGTGAGGTAAAGGCCCACCTAGGCAATGACGGGTATCCGGCCTGAGAGGGTGA
>DGTU01000192.1 GCA_002394465.1 Treponema sp. UBA4328
GATGGCTTTCCCATGTTTCCTCCAGGGATAAGAAGGCTTTCAGAGACCGGCTTTCTCTGCTGGGAATGGGACTCGAAGATCGCATGAAGCAGCCTGTAGGCCTGCTTTCCGGAGGACAGAGGCAGGCCCTTACACTGCTGATGGCTACAAGTGCACAGCCGTCGCTTCTGCTTCTGGATGAACATACTGCAGCACTTGATCCGCAGACGGCAATAAAAATCATGGAAAAGACGGATAAAATCGTCCGTGAGAAGAATCTTACTACGCTCATGATTACGCATAACGTTCAGAATGCGATAAACTACGGAAACAAGCTCCTTCTGATGGACGGCGGAAACATAATAAAGGTAATCAGCGGAGAAGAAAAAAAGAATCTCACCGTAAGCGACATTATGGCATTGTATCAAAATAATTTAAGTGATAAGATGATACTATAAGGAGAAACAAAAATGAAAAAACTTTCTGCTAAGATCATCGCGCTGACAGCTGCTTTTGCTGCAGTGCTTTCACTTGGATCATGTTCAAAAGCTGAAAAAAAGAACGTTACAATCGGAATCGTTCAGCAGATGAACCACAACTCACTGAATACAATTTCTGATTCAATCAAGGCCCGCCTTGCTGAACTCGGATACAATGAAGAAAGCTCAAAGATTCTGTTCAAGCAGGGTGACAACGATATGACAATGCTTGCTCAGATTGCTGAAGAATATGTTCAGGAAAAAGCTGACATCATCATCGCAATTGCAACTAAGGCTGCAAATGCTGCACTTCCTGCAACTGATGCCGGAATCCCGGTTGTTTTTGCTGCATGTGCTGATCCTGTAGGAGCAAAGCTTGTTCAGAACCTTGAAAAGCCGGAAGGCCTCGTTACAGGAACAAGCCAGTCAATTCCTGTTGACCAGATCATGGATTTTGCAAAGAAAATTAATCCTTCACTTTCAAAAATCGGTATCATTCATACAACAGGCGAAACAAATGCACAGGCTACCGTAAACAAGGCCGTTCAGTATCTCGGACAGATCGGAATGAAGTATGCTGATCACACTATCGACGACGTAAGTGCAATTCAGGAAACAATTAAACTCATGAAGGACGAAGGCTGTCAGGCTGTATTCGTAGCAAATGACAATAAGCTTGCAACTCACGGAAACATGACAATCCTCGGCGAAGCCTGCATCGAAAACAACTTCCCGCTTTACTGTGCAGCAGACAGCCAGGTTGAAGACGGCGGATTTGCAAACATCGGAATTACATATACAGATCTCGGACGTGATACAGCTGACATGACTGATAAAATCCTGAGCGGAACACCGGTTTCTGAAGTTCCTGTAAAATTCTACCTCAAGGCTGAAGACCTTAAGGTTTTTGTTAACCCTCAGGTAGTTGAAAAACTTAAGATTTCTATTCCGGAAGACATAAAGGGCGCTTCAAACTATATTGAAGTAACGCCAGCAAACTAAGCTGATAATGACCGGTTTCAGTCCTGAAGCCGGTTTTTTTATGTTCTTTCCAAAGCATGCGTAATCTGTTACTATCGGAACTATCAGGAAAAAGATATGACTATTTCACAAATTTTAGGTGATTCACGTAAAATCGTTATCAAAATCGGTTCAAATACTCTTGCAAAGGCAGACGGAACGCAGAATACGCAGTTCATGCATTCTTTTGCCCGTCAGTGTAAAAATCTCATTGCAAAGGGAAAGCAGATTGTCCTTGTTTCTTCCGGCGCTCAGGTTTCTGGAGTTTCAACCCTCAAGGAATGGGCACGTAAAAAGGACGTTCATTTCAGGCAGGCTCTCTGCGCAATAGGTCAGGTAGAACTCATGGCTCAGTGGAGAAAGGCTTTTGCCGAACAGGATCTGCATATCGGGCAGCTGCTCTTCACCAAGGAAGATTTTGAAGACAATCACCGTTCGCTCAACATCAGGAATACGCTTTTTACGCTTGTAGATGAGGGAGTTGTTCCGGTCATCAACGAAAACGATTCTGTTTCTACGGATGAGTTTGCAATCGGTGACAATGACAACCTCAGTGCTATTACGGCAATTTTGTGGAGCGCAGACCTTCTGATTCTGTTCAGTGACATAGAAGGAATCTTTACTGATAATCCGAAGACGAATCCTGCTGCAGAACTTATTGAAGAAGTTGATTCGATTGAAGAACTCCGCAAAAAAATTACGATCGGTGGAACAAATGCATTCGGAACCGGCGGAATAGAAACAAAAATCCAGGCTGCCGAAAAAAGTACGAAATACGGAATACCGATGATCCTCGCAGACGGAGGAGAAGAGTATATCCTCGATAAACTTGCAGAAGGAAAGGCGCGCGGAACGCTTTTTATGGCAGAATAAAAGGAGCTTTAGCATTATGAAAAGTATAGGTTTTATCGGAATGGGAAATATGGCCCAGGCACTCTGTTCGGGCTTTATAAAATCCGGAAAAATCAGCGGAAACAATATTTACGCCTATGCGCCGAATCAGGAAAAACTCGAAGAAAATTCCAGGAAATTCGGATTTGTGCCGTGCAGGTCGCTTCACGATGCCGCAGTTAATGCAGATGTAATCGTATTTGCCTGCAAGCCGTATCAGATTGAAGATGTACTTAAAGAAATAAAAAATGACCTTAAGGGAAAGGCGGTAATTTCGATTGCGCTCGGCTGGAACTACAAAAAGTTTTCTGAAGTCCTTGATAAATCTACGCGCTTTCAGTTCGTAATGCCGAATACTCCTGCAATGGTCGGAGAAGGCGTATTCCTTTTTGAAAAGACAAATTCCCTCGAAAAGGCTGAAAGGGATGAATTCATTGAAATTTTTGAATCCATGGGTGTCGTTCAGGAACTTGGAGATAACCTTATGGGAATCGGCGGTGCACTTACGGGCTGCGGTCCTGCATTCATTGACGTGTTCATGGAAGCCTATGCTGATGCTGCCGTAAAATATGGAATCCAGAGAAAGGACGCATACCGCCTTTTCAGTCAGACTGTACTTGGAACTGCAAAACTTCAGCTTGAAACAGGACTTCATCCTGGAATTCTCAAGGACAACGTATGTTCTCCAGGCGGAAGTACAATCAGGGGTGTTGCTGCCCTTGAAGAATTCGGTCTCAGGAATGCCTGCATCAAATCAATTGATGCGGTAATGGGATACTAAATAATTCCGTGATTTTTTGCCCACGCAGCAAACAGCTCAGGCCATACTGCACATTCTTTCTGGATGCAGCTTCCTTCAGCATCTGATGTCAGTTCGCCTGCAAGTGCAAGTCCATGCCGGCCGTGACTGAAGAGATGATACTCAAAGTCGACGCCGGCTTTTTTTAATGCTGCAGCAAACATAAGGCTGTTTTCGGCGGGAACTGCTTCGTCATCAGCAGTGTGCCACATGAAAACCGGAGGAAAACCAGGCGAAACATGATTTTCAAGGCTTACGTCTTCGCGGGATACCTTTCCGTCAGTTCCGCATATGTTTATGATTGAGCCTTCATGGCAGAAATTTCTGTCGGCAGTAATTACCGGATAGCACAGGAGAAGGTAGTCAGGGCGGAAAAGTGGATCTTTGCCGAAACATGCGAGGCTTGCAGCAAGATGTCCTCCGGCACTGAAACCGCCTGCAATGATTTTTCTTGAATCAAGGTTAAGTTCATCGGAATGAGTCCTCAGGTATGAAACGGCAGCCTTTAAGTCATCAAGGGCGGCATAGCCTTTCATCGGTGCGAGCGTGTAGGTGAGGACGACACAGGCGAAACCAAGAGAATTCATTTTTAAGGCAACCGGTTCGGCTTCACGGTCGCTCAGATGTTCATAGCCGCCTCCGGGACAGATAACCAGTACCGGCCATTTTTTATTTTTGCTGAATGAATTGTATACGGAAGGAATATAGGTGGTGATATATGAATCGTTTGAATTCAGTTTGATTTTTTTGTTAATCATAATATGATTATAAACGTGTTTTAAAAAAAATAAAGGACCGCTTAAAGGAGGAGAAAAAGCGGTCCTCTTGAAAACTTTTAATTCTTGCTGCTGATTAAGAATATATACTAACATTTATTTTTAATCAATACTTTTTTATGAAAAATATTGAAATTTTTCGATATTTTTTTGAAAATGTATGAATATTTCGCATATAATGACATTATGACCAGATTTTAACGAAGGAGTGTAAGAAAAATGAAAAAAATTGGAATTATTGGTGCCATGGAGACTGAAATTGACTTCCTCCGGGGACTGATGGGAAACGAAATAAAAAAGACGGAAGCCGGCTCAATCGTCTTTAATGAAGGAAAAATTCACGGGACTGATGTAGTTGTCGTTCGTTCCGGTGTCGGAAAAGTAAATGCTGCCTTGTGCGCACAGAGGCTTACCTTTCAGTTCGGATGTTCGAACATCATCAACACCGGCGTTGCAGGCGCAATGGCTCAGGGTCTGGGCGTAATGGATTTTGTAGTTTCAACGGATGCAGTTTATCACGACATGGATGCGACGGGCTTCGGTTATGCAAAGGGACAGGTTCCTCAGATGCAGGTATTTTCTTTTGAAGCTGACAGGAAAATGATTGAAGCGGCAAAAAAGGCCTTTGCTTCAATGGAAGCCGAAAGAGGAAAGGAGCCTCATAAAATGCTTGAGGGCCGCATTGCTACGGGCGATCAGTTCATCAGCGACAAAAACGTAAAAGAAAGAATAAACACTGATTTTTCTCCGGCATGCGTTGAAATGGAAGGAGCTGCAATTGCACATGCCTGCTATCTCAATAACATTCCTTTCGTCGTACTGAGATGCATGAGCGACAATGCTGACAATCTCCGCAGGAGTGAATATGACTTCAATGAAGGTGCTGCGGCAGAAATGAGTGCGCGTGTCGTTGAGAAGATGATTGAATTAATATAAAATACACAAAAACGAGGTTTTGCCCTTATGGAAGTTATTCAGAGTTTTACAATTGATCATACTCACCTCAAGCCGGGAATTTATGTTTCCCGGGAAGATAAAGGTTTTACGACATATGACCTGAGGATTACCGAACCGAATAAGGAACCTGCAATTGCTCCTTCTGCCATACACAGTATTGAGCACCTTATGGCAACCTGGTTCAGGAATTCGCGCGTTAAGGAAGATGTCGTTTATGTAGGTCCGATGGGCTGCCTTACCGGAATGTATATTATCATGACGGGAACTTATTCCGTTGAAGATATGCGCTCCCTTACAATCGAGTGCCTTGAGTGGATCCTTACGCAGAATGAAGTTCCTGCAACACGTCCGGAAGCCTGCGGAAACTACCTGCTTCATGACCTTCCGATGTGCAAATGGGAATGTGCGCGTTACCTTGACCGCCTTAAAAATGATTTCCACAGCGAATACACAAAGCTTCAGGTTAAGCTTGATGACGGAAAAGTTTTCGCTGATGCGTGAGATTATTCTGTAAATGAACATTTTTGCGAAATTCAAGGAAACTGCTTTCTCCGTTCTGCCTGTAATGATTGTCGTCGTTATTCTCGGACTTACGGTAGCTCCGCTGAGTTTAAGTTCGATGACAGGTTTCGTGCTGGGCGGTGTTCTCGTAATTTTTGGACTTACGCTGTTTCTTCTTGGCGTTGATATCGGAATTCTTCCGATTGGTGAACGCAGCGGTGCCGCCCTTACATCAAAAAAGAACCTTCCGCTTCTTCTTGGTGCAGCTTTTGTAATCGGTTTTATCGTAACGGTTGCTGAGCCTGACGTTCAGGTTCTTGCAGATCAGCTCAAGGGAATTGATTCTTCCGTTTCAAAATGGAACCTCATCTTTATGATTGCGGCCGGAGTCGGACTTTTTGTAAGCCTCGGAATCCTTCGTACGGTTCTTTCCGTTCCGCTCAGACTGATCCTCATTATTTCCTATGCAGTGATTTTTGCACTTGCATATTTTACTCCGACGGAATTTCAGGGAGTCAGCTTTGATTCAGGCGGTGCAACTACAGGCCCTATGACGGTTCCGTTTATCATGGCGCTTGGAGTCGGTGTTGCGGCCGTACGTTCAAAGTCTGGTCAGCCGTCAAAAACTGCTTCAAGTGATGACAGTTTCGGTCTGACTGGAATTGCAAGCATCGGTCCGATTGCTGCAGTGTGCCTTTACGGGATTTTCATGACCGGGGGCAGTGAGCCTTCTGCGGAACAGTTTAAGGAAGCTGCAGAACTTTCATTTTCAGCAAATCATTTTCTTGCGCTTCTGCCGGAAATAATTCATGAGGTAATTTCAGCCCTTGCTCCGCTTGTCGTGATGGCTTTCCTGTTTCAGATTTTTCTCCTCAAGATGCCGCCTTTCCAGATTATAAGGATGATCAGGGGACTTGTGTTCAGCTTCGTGGGACTTGTCGTTTTCCTGCTCGGTGCTCAGGGAGGATTCATGCCTGTCGGTGAGCGCCTCGGTGAAATCCTGGGTGAATTTGCGGTGAGCGGAGACAAACTTGTAGTCGTATATAATTCCCTCGGTGAAGTTACGAGTTCACTTTCAATTCCGGGAATCATAGAGATTATATTCCTTCTTCTGACGGGATGTCTTTTCGGAGCCGTTGTAGTCTGCGCTGAACCTGCCGTATGGGTTTTGACGGATCAGGTTGAAAGCATCAGCGGAGGAACAATAAAGCGTAAGGTGATGCTCATTGCATTGAGTGCCGGTGTTGCGATTGCAATCGGAATTTCAATGGCGAGGGTGCTTTTCGGCTTCAGCCTGTGGTATGTGCTCATTCCGGGATACATCATCGCGCTTCTTCTTACCTTTGTTTCACCTAAACTGTTTACGGGAATTGCATTTGATTCCGGCGGAGTTGCGAGCGGCCCGATGACAAGTACGTTCATCCTTTCGTTTACGCTCGGAGCTTCTTCTACCAGCGGCGGAAATCCTGCCATAGATGCGTTCGGGGTAATTGCCCTTGTTGCCATGACACCACTGATTGCAATTCAGATGCTTGGAATTTTCTACAGGATTAAGATGAAAAACGCAGGAGGCGAAAAATGAGCAGCTTTAAACTGATTTACTGCGTAGTTCCTCATGATAAAGGGGAAAAGCTTACACGTGCGGCAATGGAAAGCGGCTGCAGGGGCGGAACCGTAATGATGGGAAGGGGACTTGCTTCTTCAAACCTGTCTGCGGTGCTTGGTCTCGGGGAATCGACGAAAGATGTCCTTATGATGATTGTAGATGAAGAAGTTAAGGAAGCCGTAAAAGAGGCTGTCATCCGGTCAACCTGCCGGGAAAAAAGGAAATTCGGAGAATTTTTTACGACGGATGTTGATTCTGTTATGAAAACAGGAAATATTACGGAGGGAACAGACATGCAGGGTTCTGATGCTAAAATGGAAATGATAAACGTAATCGTGAACAAGGGTTATGCTGATGACGTAATGGCAGCAGCCAGAAGTGCCGGTGCAGGCGGAGGAACCGTAGTAAATGCCCGTGGAACTGCCCGTGAAAATGATGAAAGGTTTTTCGGCGTACATATTGTTCCGGAAAAGGAAATGCTCATAATGGTCGTTCCGTCTGATAAAAAGGAAGCCGTGCTCAAAAAAATCCAGGAACTGCGCTGCCTTAAGGAACCGGGAATGGGAATTGCGTTCAGTTCTCCGGTTGATGATTTTGCCCTGCTTGGAAAGAAATAAAATAAATAAAAAAAGCTTCCGTTGAGGAAGCTTTTTGCATCATAATTGTACTGACTAGCAGATTACAACTGAATTGTCTGTGTGGCTGAATGGAGCCGGAATGTATTTGTCTGCAGCCCAGTCATTTTCCCAGCGGCTTCCGTCAAGAAGATAGCGGAACTGATATTCTTTTCCGGCTTCAAGCGGAATCTTTACAGAGAAAGAACCGTCTGCTGCCTTTTTAAGTGGAGTCTCTGTTGAACTCCAGCTGTTAAAATCCCCTGCTATTGTAATAGTCTTTGCACCCTGCGCAGCATCTGCTTTGACTGTAAAAGTTACGTTACAAACCTTTTTATCCTTAGAATATGATTTCTTAAGAGCCATAATAACTACTCCTTATTTTTATTAATAATTAAATTATAAACCATAATTTTAAAAAAACAATATTTAATTGATTTTTGACAGTGTGCGGGCAGGAAGGGAACCTCCGATGCTTGAATTTCAGGGATTAAAAATAGTATTCTTACAAAAGATTTTTAAGAAGAGAGAGTAATATGACCAGACGCCTGATTTCAGCTTCCATAATTTTTGTTTTCAGCCTGTTTTTTTCTTTTGCACAGGGAAATATTGAAGTTACCCGAATGCCGGAACGCTTTTTCTGGAAAATTTCGGGTACTGATGCAGAAGGAAAGCCTTCAGCGGTTTATATCCAGGGAACAATTCATGTCGGAACTGAAGAATTATATCCGCTCGAAGACGGAGTAATTGAGATTTTTGATTCTGCAGACCGTCATGTAAGCGAAATTGCTTCGGATGAAATTGATAAAATGTATTCAATGATTCAGACGGAAATGCTTACAAGTTTTTCAAAGGCTGACGGAAAGCTTGTCCTTGATTCCCTGGAAGAAAAAGAAGCAGAAGCTTTGAATACGCTCCTCGGAAGCGAAGCCGTTGCTCTTTTGAACAGATTTGAACCGTGGGTCCTTAATGCTGCAATCGAAGGAATGGTTATTTCTTCTGCCGGATTTGATCCGCTTCTCGGACTTGATATGTGGTTCTATGCAAGGCTTGCATCACTCGGCAAGAAGACAACCGGACTTGATACGCTCAGGACCCAGCTTGATATAGTTGAATACGGCACGTACGAAGAACAGGTTGAGCTCCTTAAAGATACGCTTTCGCAGATAATGGATCCTGAAAAAACGCGCGCAGAACTTGAAGAACTGTATAATGCCTATCTCAGCAACGATGAAGAGAGAATGGTTGCTGCAGCTCAGCTTGAAAACTTAAAGTATTCGGAAATTAACGAAGAATTTTACAATGCCTACTACGAAAAAATGCTCACGGACAGAAACAAGTCCTGGGCTGAACAGATAAAGCAGTTCCTCAAGGAAGGCGGAACGACCTTTATATTTGCAGGAACGGCACATTTTACGGGCAAAGATTCGGTTTTCAGCTGCCTTAAATAATATTGATGCGCTGTTTTCAATGGAATATTGTCATTTAGTGCTAACTGCGTTATATTCTATATTGTGAAACATCTAATCCAGTTGATTTATCCAACTTGCGGACTGGTGCTTGCCCGTATGGGCAGTAAAACTTGCTAAAAAGGAGACTTTTATGTCTGTCTTATCTAAAAATCACTATCTTTTTACATCTGAATCAGTAAGTGAAGGTCATCCGGACAAGCTCTGTGATCAGGTTTCTGATGCAATCCTTGACGAGTGCCTTAAGCTTGATAAAAAAGCTCATGTTGCCTGCGAAACCTATGCTACAACCGGAATGGTTCTTGTCGGCGGAGAAGTTTCAATCAATGACGAAGCCGGAGCAAAACTCGACATCCAGAAAATCGTACGTTCTGTTGTACGCGACATCGGCTATACAGATGAGGATTACGGTATTTCTGCAGATTCAATGGCTGTCCTCAACGTAATGCACAAGCAGTCACCGGATATCAATCAGGGTGTAGTCGGTTCAGGACTCAAGGAATACGAAGGCCAGCAGGGAGCCGGTGACCAGGGAATCATGTTCGGATTTGCAACAAACGAAACTCCGGAATACATGCCTGCAACCCTCGTCTATGCACACAAAATTCTGCAGAAGGCTGCTGAACTGCGCAAGAACGGTACAATCAGCTGGCTCCGTCCGGATTCAAAATCACAGGTAACAATTGAATACGATGAAAACCACAAGCCTGTAAGAATCGATGCCGTTGTCGTAAGTCATCAGCACAATCCTGAAGTTGACTACGATACAATCAAAAAGACAATCATTGAAAAAATCGTAAAGCCTGTTCTTGAACCTACAGGCCTTCTCGATGAGAATACAAAATACTACAT
>DGTU01000147.1 GCA_002394465.1 Treponema sp. UBA4328
CGTCACCGTGGTCCGGACTGGAGCGGTGTTTATACGGGAAATAATGCAATCTTAAGTCACGAGCGTCTTTCAATCGTTGACCCTCTTTCCGGCAAGCAGCCTCTTGTAAGTGATGATGAAAAAATAATTCTTGCTGCCAATGGTGAAATTTATAATCATAAGGAAATCCGTGCATCATTTGAAGGAAGCTATGGTTTCCGTACAGGAAGTGACTGTGAAGTAATAATTCCTCTTTATAAAAAGTATTGTGAAAGCGGTGACTTTTCAAAAATGATAGAAGAACTTTCAGGAATTTTCGCCTTTGCACTTTATGATTCTGAAAATGACGTTTATCTTATAGGCCGTGATGAAATCGGAGTTATTCCTCTTTATCAGGGATGGGATAAAGCCGGACGTTATTATGCTGCAAGTGAGCTTAAAGCCCTTGAAGGTGAATGCCAGACAATAGAAGAGTTCCCTAACGGATCATATTTTTATTCTAAAGATGAAAAACCTGTTCGCTGGTACAAACGTGACTGGGAATCTTTTGAGGCAGTTAAAAATGCACCGAAGGCAACAGATGAAAAAGGTGAAATAATAAATCCTGCCGTAATTGAAAAAGTTCGTAACGGTCTTGAATCTGCCGTAAAGGCTCAGCTTATGTCGGACGTTCCATACGGTGTTTTGCTTAGTGGCGGACTCGATTCTTCAATCATTGCAGCAGTTACACAGAAATATTCTAAAAAACGTGTTGAAACAGACGGCAAGGAATCAGCATGGTGGCCGCAGCTTCATTCCTTTGCAGTAGGTCTTGAAGGTTCCCCGGATCTCATTGCAGCTCAGAAGGCCGCAGACTACATCGGTACTGTTCATCATGAAGTTCACTTTACAATTCAGGAAGCCCTGGATGCTCTCCCGGATGTAATCTATCACATAGAAACTTATGACATTACGACTGTACGCGCTTCTACACCGATGTATCTTCTTGCCCGTGTAATTAAATCTATGGGAATCAAAATGGTTCTTTCTGGTGAGGGTAGTGATGAGCTTTTCGGCGGTTACCTCTACTTCCATAAAGCTCCGAATGCTCAGGAGTTCCATGAAGAACTTGTCCGCAAGATGAGTAAGCTTCATCTTTACGACTGTCTCCGTGCTAACAAGAGCCTTATGGCCTGGGGCGTTGAAGGCCGTGTTCCTTTCCTTGACAAAGATTTTATTGATATTGCAATGGGCCTTAACCCAAGCGACAAGATGAATATCAAGCTTTCTGACGGCAGGCAGAGAATGGAAAAATGGATTTTGCGCAAAGCCTTTGAAGATCTTCTTCCTGAAAGCATTGCATGGCGTCAGAAGGAACAGTTCTCAGACGGTGTAGGCTACAGCTGGATTGATACACTTAAAAAGATGACAGAAGAAAAGGTAAGTGATGCAGAGTTTGCACGCCGCGAAAACCGTTTCCCTGTAAATCCTCCAAAAACAAAAGAGGAATATTACTACCGTGAAATTTACAGCCGCCTTTTCCCAAGCGACAGTGCAGCTAAGTGTGTTCCTCACGAAGCAGGAGTAGCCTGTTCAACTGCCAAAGCCCTCGAATGGGATGCCGCCTGGAAGAACATGGATGAGCCAAGTGGACGCGCAATAGGTGGTGTTCATAATTCTGCATATTAAAGAATGCGAGTTTGCTTTGCAAACTCGTTAAGCACGCGTAAGCGTGCGACATAAGGCTTACTAAAAAGTAAATTAATTCGCGTTTTCTGTATTTGTGCGTTATAATATAAAGTATGGAAAACATTACTTTAACATTTGCTGACGGAAAAAAAATTAACGTATCTGCCCGCTGTAAGGGTAAGGATATCATAAAGGATCTGCCTGAAAACAAAGGCACTCTTATTGCGCTCAAAGTAAACAACAAGGTTGTTTCGCTCTGCCGCCCGATCCGCGTTTCAAGCCGGATTGAAGGCGTTTATCTCGGATCGAAGGATGCCGCATATGTTTACAGACGTTCGCTTTCGTTTATTCTTGCAGCTGCGGCTCATAAACTCTTCCCGGATACACGCCTGCTCATAGGACACAGTCTGGGATTCAGTTACTATTACACGCTGGACCGCAAGGAACCTGTAACGGAAAAAGAAATTGCAGCCCTCAGGGAAGAAATGCTCAGAATCGTAAAGGCTGACATTCCGATTACGACAAAGCATATTTCCTATGAAGAAGCAGTTGAAACATTCCGCAAACTTAACATGCCGGAAACTGCAAAACAGCTTCAGTACCGCTGCAGTGATTACGTACTTGTAAATTCATTTAAGCACGCTGAAAAGGATTTCCTGGACATCTATTTCGGCTCGCTGGTAGATTCTACGGGAATCCTCGGTGTATTTGACCTTATGAAATATGATGAAGGATTCCTCCTGCGTTTCTCTACTGCTGAAAAACCTGATGAAGTTGCACCGTTTGAAGACCTTCCGAAAATCTTTGATATTTTCAAGCGCTACAAGAAGTGGGGTAAACTCGTTAACGTTACTTCGGCTGCTTCTCTCAACGAAATCGTTTCCCGCAAGAAGATTAATGATTTTATCGATATCTGCGAAACATATCAGGCTCAGAACTATGCGAAAGTTGCACAGCAGATCCTTGACCGCGGAAACGTAAAGGTTGTCCTGATTGCAGGTCCTTCTTCATCCGGCAAGACTACTTCGGCTTTCAAAATGGCACTGCACCTGCGTTCAATAGGCTATACTCCAAAAACAATCAGCCTTGACAGCTACTACGTTGGCCGTGACCGCAATCCTAAGGATGAAAACGGAAACTATGACTATGAATGTCTTGAAGCGCTCGATGTTGAACTTTTGAACCAGAACCTTATAGATCTGTTTGCCGGAAAGGAAGTAGAAATTCCTTCATACAATTTTGATCTTGGTCAGAGGTATTACACCGGCGATAAGATGAAACTTGAACCTACGGACATCCTGATTATCGAAGGAATCCACGGACTAAATGACAAGCTTACTCCGCTCATCAAGCCTGAATTCAAGTTCAAGATCTATCTTTCTGCACTTACTCAGCTTAACTTTGATGACCACAACCGCGTTCCGACAAGCGATAACCGTCTTATCAGGCGTATTGTTCGTGATGCAAATTTCCGCGGAAAGAGTGCGGCAGGAACAATCGGTATGTGGGACAGCGTTCAGAGGGGAGAGAGACTTCATATCTTCCCGTATCAGAATTCTGCAGATGCGGTCCTGAATACGGCGCTCGACTATGAAATTCCTGTACTTAAAATCTATGCAGAACCAAAGCTTCGTGCCGTTAAGCCTAGTGAACCTGAATATACGGAAGCATGCCGTCTGATTAACTTCCTGTCGCATTTCAATGCGATTTCTTCAGACTATGTTCCGCCTCAGTCGCTCGTACGTGAGTTTATCGGCGGAAGCTCATTCAAATACTGATTCGTTCAGAGTGTTCTGATGAATTCATCACCGTCAGTGACAAATCCGATTTTATGAAGGTATTTTTCGTGAGCCGGATTGTCTGTCCTGGCGGTGAGTTTTTTTATGCCTGAATCCTTAAGATATGACAGAAGGAAGGTTCCTGCAGAGCAGTCCCTGTAGGACGGAGTCGTGTAATCAAGTTCAACGTTCAGTGTGTCAGGAGATTTTTCTGAAGCAATGAATATTCCTGCAGGAACTTTTTCGCAGGTAACGATGAAAACTTTCTGTCCCGAAACAGGCTCCTTAAAATCCGGAAAGAATTTTTTTATGTCGTCCTGATTTGTTTCAATAAAAAACTTAAGGAATCCGTCATCTGCATTTACGCTGAGAGCTGTGTATTCTTTTTTTGCAAAGCGCAGTTTGTAGAGGCTGATAAGGTTTATTGCAATCAGGCAGAGCTGCATTGCGGCTGTCGGATATGAATGTATGCACAGTGCATATCCGCAGAAAATCGTGCTTCCGATACAGTTGATGATGCGCAGTTTGACGATGGAGGTCATCAGCATCGAAATGATTACAAGTGCCGAACCGGTATATCCGATAAGTTCAAGCACCATGCTTATGTCAAAAAAATTGTCGTTCATGTTTTACTCCTAAAAAAATTATCAGTCTGAAATCAGTTTTGCTGCTTCTTCAGGCGGAACTGGCCGTCCCCAGACGTATCCCTGGATATAATCGCAGCCGGTTTCCTTAAGTGTTTTCAGCTGTTCTTCGGTTTCAACGCCTTCTGAAACTACTTCCAGGTTGAGGATGTGTCCGATTGAAATTATCGTTGAGACATATTTCTTTGAAGATTCGTCTGCATTCATTACGTCGATGAAAGATTTGTCAATCTTGAGGATATCTGCTGGAAGCTTGTACAGATAGCTCAGGGATGAATATCCGGTTCCAAAGTCATCGATTGCAATCTTTATGCCCATTTTTTTAAGTTCATCTATGCGCTGCAGGGCAGTTTCTGCGGAATCAATCATGATGGATTCAGTGATTTCAAATTCGAAGCGGTTCGGGTTGACTATGCTTGAATAAATGATTTCCTTTATTTCTTCAATGAAGTTGTTTTTCATCAGATGGCGTACCGAAATATTTACGCATATTACTATGTCTGTATCCTGCTGCTTAAGAATGTCAGAAAGGAAGGTAACGGCCTTTTTGAGTACCTGAATGTCAATCCTGTCGATAAGTCCTGCGTTTTCTGCAACCGGAATGAAATCTGCCGGACTTATAAAGGTTCCGTCATTGTCCTTTATGCGTGCAAGTGCTTCAAATCCGCGGAGTTTGTGTTCTGTCGTATACTGCGGCTGAAGATGAAAAAGAATCCTGTCATTTTCGAGTGCCGTCCGGATTTTCCGTTCAATATCAAGATCCTGTTCGTTTTTAAGAAGCTTCGGATTGAATCTGAAAATCCTGCTTCCCGTGTTAAGCCGCTGAACTTCGTGGAGTGCTGCATCTGCATGAGAAAAGAGAACCATGCTGTCGTTTGAATCATAAGGATATTCAGCAAAGCCGAAAAATGCCGAGAGAAAGAAATCGCAGTCTTCAACCGTAATCTTTTTCTCAAGCTCTGCTTCATAGGCATTTATTGTTTCCGTTATTTTTTCACCTGACTCATAGTTTCTGATGATGATCGAAAAATCATCTCCGCTGAGCCTTGCAATGAAATCCCTTGTTCCCGTGTTCTGTGAATCTGCGAGTGCCTTCCATCTTGAAGCGATTTCAATCAGAACCCTGTCACCGTTTTCATGGCCCATTGTGTCGTTTACGCTCTTGAAATTCTTAATGTCTACGGAAACGACTGCAAATTTTTCTCCCCGGCGTATAAGCCTGTTCATGAGTTCAAGGCATGCAAAATGATTCGGGAGGCCTGTAAGATAATCCGTTACGGCATGACTGCGGATGTGCTGCTGGTATTTATCAATGCGCCTGTCGTTTATGTGTATGATTGTGATTGCAAGAACCGTGAGGAGGTTTATGAACAGTCCCGGAATGCTTGCCGTGCTCTGTTTGATTATAAAGTTGTTCATGAGCAGCGGAAACTGGAACACAAGGATTGCCATTGACGTATAAAATCCCGGTTTTTTGAAAAGTGCAACCATTGATAGGATGCAGATGTTTGCAAGTGAAGAAAAAACGCCGGTAAAAGCCGTATACGGAACAGGAGTTCCCATAAAGAATATAACTTTCTCGGAATAAGCAGCCCTCATAACGGAAATATATGCAACAATGTAGAGAAGGATGATGAGGAAAAATGCAGCCATAGGTGCTGCACTTCTGGCAAAGAGTATATCCTTAAGCGTGCTGTCGATACCGCTGTTTCTGCGGGGGTGTCCTTTGCTCATTTGCGATGCTCCCGTAAAAAAAGTTTCCTCAATATATTATAGCACATTATTGTATGACTGAAAGCCGTTTCTATCATCAGAAGTTTACGTAACAGCTTTTGTGGTCTCTGCATCCGGGATTAAACTCAGAGAGACAGGCCGGACACCTGTCAGTCTTTTCGTATTCTGCATAGCTGAATTTATAGCCGCATTTACCGCACATGACTGTTTCTTCGTCTGTTACTGCATGCCTGCCGAAAGGATGATTTTCAAACTCATCGTGACATTTGTAGCAGGCATAGAATTTACAGCAGATACTGCATTTGTTTGCAATGATGTCGAGTTTAGTGTGATAGTGCAGGCAGCGTCCTTCGTCGTCTGTGAGGTTACCGAGAATGCCTTTTGAAGTTTTAATCATACTCAAAATTATAGCACTGTTTTCTATAAAAATCTGATAAACGCTCAGACGGATATAAAAAAATGTTGAGAATTTGACCTGAGGGGCTTATACTTTTAAATATGAAATTTACAAAACGCATTCTACCTAAAAATCTTCCGCTCCTTCTTAAAGAAAGAGTTTCACAGTGCCCGGATGTTTTCCTTCAGGCCGAAAAAGACAAAAACGGTGTCTGGCACTATTATACCTTTGCTGAATTTTATGAATCTGTAATTGCTTTTGCACAGGCGCTTCTTTCCATAGGCGTAAAGCGCGGTGACAACATTGCCCTCATGAGTGACAACAGACGGAACTGGTTCATCACGGACTATGCAATTCTTTCACTTGGTGCAGCAGATGTTCCGCGCGGATGTGACTCAATGGGAACTGAAATGCGATTCATCACAGGTTTTGCAGACTGTGAATACGGTGTCTTTGAAAACGAAAGACAGCTGAATAAAATCCTCGAAAAACGCGGTGAGGTTCCGCTTTTAAAGAAAGTGATCCTCTTTGACAGAATGTCAGGAGAAACTGAAAAAAAAGCGCTGGAAGCAGGCCTTACACTCTATTATTTTGATGACCTCCTTGAACGGGGAAAGGCAATTGTTGCTGAGAATCCTGAACAGAAAAAAGCCCAGATTGAAGCTGAAATGGAGAAAACAAATCCTGATGATGTTGCAACCATGATTTTTACTTCGGGAACGACGGGAACTCCAAAGGGCGTAATGCTTACACACAATAACTATATTTCCCAGCTTTCGGTAATTCATGACTTTATCGGCTGTAAGGAAGGAGAGTGGTGGATGACCATTCTTCCTGTATGGCATGTTTTTGAAAGACTGATTCAGTATGTGGCAGTTCACATGAAATGCGGTCTTGCCTATTCAAAGCCTGCAGCTCCGGTACTTCTTCCTGATATGGCTGTAATCCGTCCTCAGTGGATCTGCGGCGTTCCGCGCCTGTGGGAAGCCCTTGCAAACGGCGTTATCCGTACAATGAAAAAGACGGGCGGAATCGCATATGTTCTGTTCAGTTTCTTCATCAAAGCAGGCTCTGCTTATGCGACGATGAAAAACTATGTCTTTGCAAATATTCCGCAGATTAAGATTAAAAAACGCTGCCGTGTGTGCGATACAATGCTCGGATTCTTCCCGTGGCTTTTACTCTGGCCATGGCATAAACTCGGCGATCTCCTTGTATTCAGAAAAATCCGTGCAAAGATGGGCGGAAGAATTTCAATTGCTGTTTCGGGCGGAGGTGCCCTTCAGAAGGATATTGACAATTTCTACCGCGCAATCGGAATGAATCTTCTTGAAGGCTACGGAATGAGCGAAACGGCTCCGGTTGTTTCTTTCCGCGATCAGTATCATCCGCGCCCGGGAGTTGTTGGAATTGTATTCCCGACAATGGAACTGCGCATCGTAGCCGAAGAACACGGCGTAATAAAGAGTATGGACGACATCGGACCTGGACGTCAGGGACTTATCGTTCTCCGCTCTCCTCAGGTAATGAAAGGTTACTACAAGAGGCCGGACCTGACGGAAAAGGTAATCGACAAGGACGGCTGGCTCAATACCGGTGACCTTGGAATCATGACGCACGACGGTGAACTTAAGATTACCGGCCGTGCAAAGGATACGATTGTACTTCTTGACGGTGAGAACATTGAACCGAGCGTAATTGAAGGTGCACTTCTTGCAAGTGAATATATTGAAAGCGTTATGGTAACCGGACAGGACAAGAAATACCTCGGCGCGCTTATAGTTCCGGCCAGGGAAGCCCTCATAAAATATGCAGAAGAAAACGGAATCCCGTCAGAAAATTACGAAGAACTTCTTAAGAGGGAAGAAATACACGCCCTGTTCGAAAAAATCATCAGCGACATAATAAAGAGCGCAAACGGCTTCAGGCTCTGCGAAAAAATCTATAAATTCGTCCTGATCCCGAAGAGTTTTGAAGCAGGCGTAGAACTCAGCGCCAAGCTTGAAATGATGCGTTATAAAATTTCAGAAATCTACAAAACTGAAATCGACTCAATGTTCGAATAAAAAAATTGCCGCATAAAATGCGGCAATTTTTTTATACTATCTGATCTTTACGTATCCTGATGCCTTTCCGTATTCCGGATCTTCCCAGATTCCGAAGTGGTTTTCATCATTTACTGAATTTCCGCTTACCGTTACGCCTTTTCCTGCCCACAGGTGAAGGCTTCCCTTGTAAAACCTGTTCTTGAGCCCGATGATAACGGTTGTTTCATTTTTGAGGGTAACCGTACACGGAATCAGGTTATACTCACCGTCTGTTGCAATAAAGTCTTCGTAAGCGCTGAATTTAAGCCGGTTTCCGAGAGAGCCTGTCGTAACCTCATATTTTCCGTCACTTTTTTCCGTAACTGTCAGGAGTGAAGCCTGTGCAGTTTCGATTGCCGTGTAATCGTAGTTTCCGACAGCAAAAGCGGTTTTCGTTACGATATAGTCCGGTTCATTGGCAAAATATGCTGAAGTGAATGAGCTGTCATATTCAGTATACGAATCAGTGTAAGTCTGGCATGCACCGTGTCCGTACTGAACTGAAGCATAGCTGTCGTCCTTGAGACCGGAAGCCTTTGAAGGAACATGCTTTACAAGACGGTGTTTTGTTCCAGGTTCAGACGTGATCTTTGACGTTTCATAGTATTTGCCTGAATCATCGTATTCAAACGTAAGGGGGGAGTCTACCCAGTAGCTTGAACCCGGAGCTTTTGTCTGAAGTGAATAAAGCGCGTTCAATGCAGAAGCAAGGTCTGTCTTGTATTTTGCTGAGGCACTTCCTGAAGTGTAATCCGTCCAGGCAGAAGAGCCGCTTCTTACATAGATTTTTCCGTTTGAGTCTGTATTGACTGTTACTGAAAGTGTGTTTTTGTAGGGAAGTTCAGGTGAAAAATCTTCTCCGTATGAGAAGGAAACTGAGGCAGCAGAAGATCCTGAGGCTGTCTTTGCGACTGTAATGTAGCGTACGAGACTGTCAGATTCTTCTCCACATATTTCGTTCTGGTCGGCATTTACAACAGTTTTTCCGCGGATGTCTTTGAGTGCTGCTGCATCGATGAACAGGGCAATTGTATTTTTCGTAACGCTTTCCGTGTTGACTTTAAACTCAACTGTGGTCGTTACGTTTCTGTCTGCAGAAGTGCCGCTTTCAGTTGTGCCGGTGATGTCAAGAATTGTGTATGAAAGGGATGATTTTCTTTCCGGTGCGCATGCGGAAGCCCTTGTGTTTGCTGCAACTTCCTGGAATTTAACTGCCTCTGAAACTGTTGCTTCATTGAGACGGGCATAGCTTTTGATTACGAGCGTAAGTTCTGTATCATCAGCAGCCTGTGCAATGGAAGCTATGCGTGAAGCATCTGAACCTGCATAGAACTCGTCTGAGCCGTTGAGTGAGAATGTTGCATAATTTGCAGTCTCATAACCTGAGCTTGTCGTTCCCTGTGAGGAAGCGGCTTCTGCTTCTGCTCCCGAGAATCCTGAAGAAGAGGCAGATAAATCTCCGCCAGTATAAACGTCGCTGCAGCCTGCAAGAATAAGCGAGGCGGCTCCAAGTGCCAGAATATATTTTTTCATAAGTCTTTCTCTCCTCAGTTTATATTTTTACTGCGAACAAAACGTTCATTGCCCATGTCGGATTTGTCGTACCTGCTGATGTTCCGTAGAGCATGTAAGAATCAAGCTGTGCCTTTTCGCCGAGGAACCATGTAAATCCGAACCTTGCAGTTGCATCAGGAGCAGCTGCGCTGAATGAGTTTGTCTGCTTTTCTTCTGCTGCATCTCCTGAACCCGTACCGTCACCATTTTTTGCAGTATAGCTTCTGCCGGTTACGGTAGTTTCGCCTGCCGCATTCGTGAATGTAGTAACTGAACTTTCAGCGATATTGCTGTTTGTCTTTACGGTCTTTTTCCATTCGAGTGAACCGCTTGAGGCAGAAACACCCAGGTTGATGTTGAATTTTCCAGGAATAACTTTGTAGACAAGTCCGAGTGCAAATTCCGGAGAAACTGTTGTCGTAAAGATTTCTGTTTCTGATGCAGCACCTGAAGAAGTAGTTTTCTTAGTTACCGTTATGTCGCCGTTTGTAAGGTCCTTTGTGCGTGTAGTAACTGTTGTAGTGTATTTGTCAGCACCGGTGAAAGTGTTTGAAAGCGAGATTCCTGCCTGTGCACGTGTCTTAAGCGTGATGTTTTCGCCAAGGTCAAAGTCAAAGTCGAATCTCGGTGTAAGCGTGTTCTTCCAGTTTGAATAGTCGCCCTGATCCATCTTGAATGAGGTAGTCTGCCTTGTGTTCAGGAGGGAAGTGTTAGCCGTATTCTTTGAATAGGTGTAAGTGTTTTCGTTCGAGCGGAAAGACATCTGGAAGCCTTCAATGATGGTGAACTGCGGAGTTACAAAATCCCAGATTTTTTTGAGTCCCCAGCCTGCTTCAAGCTCGAGGTAAGGGGTGTAGGTGTTGTAATCGTAGGTTCCCTTGTATGAAGGCTGTTCACCTGAGTCAATCGTGCTTGAGTTCAGGGTTGTTTTTGTGCTCCATGCCAGGTCGATGAAACGCGATGCCTTTGTGAACTGAAGGGTATTGAGCTTGAAATAAAGTTTTCTCTCGCCCATAAGGTATTTTGTCTGGATGCCGTTAAAGCTGATTCCGAAGGTGTTCTCTGATTTTTTGTTTTCGAGGGCAGAATATTCGGTTACGCTTGTCGTTCCGTCTTCATGGTTTTCAGTGGAAACTTTTGTCGTGGTTGTTCCGCTTTTATCCTGAAGCATTCCCGTCGGATCTGTTGCAGCATATCCCTGAAGGTTTGAAGAATCGGTGTTCCAGTAAAAGGTTCCGCCGATTTTGTTGTCAAGATAAGCGCTGAAGGCAAGGTTATTTTTTATCCTTGAATTACCGCTTACCTGTGCCGAAGATGAACTGTCAGTGTAGTCCGTATTTACGCCGTCAGAAGAAACGCTGTCTTTTGTTGAAGTTTCTTCTGTCTGTGTGCCTGCATTCATGTACCAGCCGTCATAGAGTGATAGCCACAGTTTCGGGCTGAATCTTTTTCCGTATCCTGCGCGGATAGTTCCGTCATTCATGCCGTAGCTTCCGAAGAAAAGAATGTTTTTTCCTTCAACGCCGGTGTCGAAGGAATCTACAAGCCCGTCTTCGATAAGACCGCCTGTAACTGTTTTTGTGTTGGAAGAAGGAGACTCACTGAATGCTCCTCCCGCCATAATTGCTCCGGCAACTGCCAGAAGCAGAACTTTTGTTTTTTTCATATTAACTCCCTGTTTTTATTAAGTACTTATTCAAATTTGTAGACATAATTATCAAGAACGTTCTTGCTCAGTCTTAAAGCATCTGCATTTTGAGATGCGGAGTTTCCTTTCTTCAAGGAACTTGAAGTTTTTCCTCCAGTACAGTTTTCCCAGTTAGTTATATCTGAAGAACTTGTACCAAGATACTTCCAGTTTCCAGGTGATGCAAAGGTTACGCTTGAAAGACTTGAACAGTTGTTAAAGACTTTTGCAGCTATCTGCTTTATTCCACTTCCAAAAGAAACTGTTTTAAGATTTGAACAGCCTGCAAAAGCATAACTTCTAATCATTACTACAGAATCAGGTATGGAAATAGAATACAGGCATTTACAGCTGTTAAAGGCATCGGCACCTATCTTTGTTACTCCAGACGGGAAGGTGAAGTTTGACAAATAGTTACAATTAAAGCACAGCATCGGTGGAATTTCAGTCTGAGCTTTTGTATATGTAATACTTCCTACCCGAACACAGTTTTCAAACGCACCATATTCAGCATATCCGCGTATAGTAACTCTCAGGATAGAATCAGGAATATACGATTTGATTGTTTTACCATAAGTCTGTTCGGTTAAAGTACAATCTTCACAACTTGCAGTACCAAATATCCATCCAAACAGATTTTCGGCGTTGTCTTGAACTGCATTTTTTCCTTTACCTGTAAACGGAAGGTCTACAGTTTGCAGGCTGGTACAACCAGCAAAAGCTCCTCGTTCAATTGTCTGTACAGTAGTCGGGACTGTGAGGTCTGATGTCTTGTTACAACCGCTAAAAGCATAGGTTCCAATCGAAGTTGTTTTACTGTTGGAAAGTGTGGTATTGATATTGAGTTTTTCGCAGCCTTCAAAAGCATATGACGGAATTGATGTTACGTTTGGTAATCTTACATAAGTCAGGTATTTACAGTTCTGGAATGCACTTGACTGAATTGAAGATCCATTAATGGTAACATCAGTAAGGGCGTTCGGTACATAATAAGAATAAGATCCCTGTGTTGTCTTTGTAAAGTCAGATGAATTTGTTCCAGTTACACTTGAGTTTTTTGCGCTGAACAGATTTCCAAAATACATTGTTGTTGAAGATGAAGATCCAAGGTACGGAAGAATAAGTGTCTTAAGGCCTGAACAGCATCCAAATACAGCAGAACCTATTTTTGTTACGGTTGAAGGAATCTTCATATATGTCATTGCTGCACAGGCATAAAATGCACCATCTTTTATTTCTGTTACGCCGCTTCCAAGATCTATGCTTTGAATCTTCAGACATCCGGAAAAAGCTCCGTCCCATATAGTTCCGTTTCTGATAGTTACATTTTTAAGTGTATCAGGGATATAGAATCTCTGAGCGCTGCTGTAAGAGAAGTATTCCCAATTGTAATATTGAGCTGCTTCTGATCCACCTGTATATGAATCTTTTCCAAAGATATATCCGAAATATGTTGTGTTATCATAGCTTGTTTTTGACGAAGAACTGCCGACAAAAGGAAGACTTAAAGTTTTCAGTGAAATTATACCTGAGAACGCTCCTAATCCAATTGTTTTTACACTATCCGGTACGGTAATATTTGATACATTCTGACAGTTTTTAAATGCGCATTCACCAATTGTTTCTGTTTTTGAATTGTCATCAAAGGTTATGCTTTGAACATTAGTGCTGTTATAGAAAGCATATTTACCTATGCTGGTAACTGAATTCGGAATAGAAACGTATTTAATATATTTACAATTGCTGAATGCATAATCTCCGATTGTTTTTACAGACGAAGGAATTTCAATATAGGTGACTTCCGGGTAAGCACAACCTGCAAAGGCATAATTTCCAATGCTGGTAACGGAGTTTGGAATTGTAGTTCTAGCTATTCTATTACAGTTCCGGAATGAATAATTACCAATAACTGTTACGGATGCAGGAATAGTGAAAACTGCTGCCGTACAGCCGTCAAAAGTATAATCACTTATTTTTGTTATTGTTGACGGAATGGTTACACTTGTAAGTGATGAGCAGTTTTTGAAAGCTCCATTACTTATAACAGTAAGTTTTGGTGTACTATTGTTAAATATTATTTTAGTTGCGCCTGTACAGCCCGAGAATGCATCTTCATCAATTCTCTGGACAGTTTCTGGAATAAAGATTTCAGGAAGCTTTGTACAGCCTGAGAATGCACCTCTTCCGATGCATACTGTTGCTGTACCTGAATATGAGACATTGTTCAATTTAGTACATCCGCAGAACATCTCATCAGCTATAGTTTTTATACCGGAAGGGATGTAAACGCTTGTAAGAGACGTACAATCTCTAAAGGCACCTGTACCAGCTGATGAAATATTGTACGGGTAAGCAAAACTTAAAGATGAGAGGCTGGAACAGTAACGGAATGCATAAGTTCCAATTGAAGTAACTGAACCTGGAATTGTAATGCCTGAAAGTCCGCTGCAATTATAGAACGCATAATCTCCGATTGATGTAATATTTGATGGCATGCTTACCGAAGTAAGGTTACTTCTATAGTAAAATGCGTAATTTCCGATTGAAGTAAGGTTTGCGTTCTGGTTGAGCGTAAGTGCAACCTTGACTGAAGAATATGAAGCAAGGTTCTGTCCTACAGGACTTATTGAAGATGCCGTAGATCCGGTTACGTCCGAAGTTTTTGCATCCGTGATTATGATTTTTGCAGATGTCAGGCTATGCTTTTTTATATTTCCGAGCAGAGTGCTCAAGTTTGAAACCGTAGTAGTGTAGCCTGAGTCGCACTGTGCCCAGAAGGTAACGTCGTCATTTACGACAAAGCTTGTTCCTGCAGTGTATGCTGTTCCGCTTCCGGTGCTCTCAGCGTTCCAGTTCCTGAAGGTGTAGCCCGTTCCGTAATAGAAATATGTGCATGACGGCAGGATTATCTGTGTTCCCATGTCTACGCTTGTTTCAGAAGGCATATCGTCACAGCCTGTGATTGAAGAAGCAAATTTTACCTTGCACTGAAGCTTGTCAAATTCTGCGTATGCCGTTACGTCTTCTTCCGGCATGGTGAACGTATAGTAAATTCCGTTTTCGCCGTTCTGTTCCGTAAGCTCTATTTCTTCGCCGGCTGAATCCTTTACTGTCAGTGAATCAGCGCGGTATGCGTAAGTTTCTTCAGGTACGAGCGAAACGGCAACTTCTTCGCCCGGAAGGTAATATTCCTTTTCAGTGCTGAATGTTCCGTTTACGGTATTTTCATCAGCGAGAATCCTGTAACCCTTTACGGCAAATTCAATTGAAACTGAGATTTCACCGTCCGGCATTGCAAATTGCCATGCTTTACCTTCTTCAACCTCAGTGAGGGGAAGGTTTTCTCCTCCGCATGTAACGGTAATTGTGCCGATTTTGTAGTTTTCGTCAGGCGTTACGGTGAGCGTGACGAAGCTTCCGGCCATTGCAGAGGTCATGTTAGAAGTTACAGTACCGTGTTCAACAGAAGGAACCGTTACTGAATAGAAGATTCCGCTTCCTTCTTTCCACTGGGCATAGAGGGTAAGGGTTTCATTAAGAATGAGTGTCTGACCGTTTGTATATGAAGTTCCGCTTCCGTCCGGGGCAGTGTTCCATCCTGAGCAGTAACAGCCTTCAAGGGCGAAGGTGCTTGCAGGCAGCTGAACTGAACTTCCGGCAGGAACGCTTATTTCTTCCATTTCGCCTTCTGCATTATCGTTTCCCTTGTTGAAAGAAACCGTGCAGGTCATTCCCCACTGTGCATAAAGCGTCATGCTGTCCTGCGGAATGAAGGCTGCCTTATCGTCATAGCGGTCGCCTGAGCCGTCTTTTGAAGTGTTCCAGCAGGCAAATCCGTAATCCGTGCGTGTAAAGGCGTTTTCCCTGAGGGTGACTTCTTCACCTTCGAGAAGTGTCTGAGACTGTATTTCTCCGTCACCGCCGTTTGAATCATAGGAAACCGTAATTACTTTTTTCCATGAAGCAAACAGTTCAATGTTTGTCGTTATCTGTGTTTCAAAATCAAATGTGTTTCCGAGTGAAGAATCTGAATACCATCCCATAAAACGGTATCCGGCTTTTTCAGGTGAAGCAGGCTTTTTTGCCCTGTATCCTTCTGCAACAATCTGATCTTCTATATAACTGCCGCCGTTAGTGTTGAATGATACTGTGCACGGTGATTTCCAGATTGCGTAAAGGGTGGTGTCGCCGCTGAAGGTTGCTGCACCGTCAGGCGTGTATGAAGTTCCGCTTCCGCTGGAATTTGTATTCCATTCAGCAAGGACTTTTCCTGCCTTTGAAAAAGATGATTCAGGAAGCTTTATTGAAATGTCTTCAGGAACTGTCATAGTGCAGGTCGTTCCGCTTCCCCCGTTTGAACTGAAGGTTACGGTGTGAGGAACTGCCCACTGGGCGTATAAAGTTATGTTCCTGGTTACTACAAGTGAAGTTCCGTCTGAATAACCTGTTCCGTGTCCGTCTGAAACCGTATTCCATGCAACGAACATCTTGCCCTCATCATGAGTGAGAAGAGGGGATGAACCGTCGTCTACGACAGGAAGGCTGATGATTGTGCCGGCCTTTACCGTTACGCTTTTGAGCGCTGATGTGTCTCCGGTTCCGCCGTTTACGTCAAAGCTTACTGTATACGAAGCGTTTTTGTTTACCGGTTCTTCGGAAGTATCTTCGCTTTCGCATGAGAGAAAAGAAAACATTCCGAGTAAAAGAACCGCCAGAAAAAGGGAAGCCTTATGCACCCCTCCCGAATATGCCTGTGGCATTGCTGATAAGAAACTCTTTTTACACATGTAAAGGATTATAACACAGAGTTATAAAAATAACAGAAGTTTAGGAAAATTTTATAATGTAGACTAATTTAATAAAATCGGTTATCCTTATTTTATATTATTTTGAATCTTTATTTTTAGGAGATATACTATGGCAAATGTAAGAGTTGCTATTAATGGTTTCGG
>DGTU01000025.1:0-6075 GCA_002394465.1 Treponema sp. UBA4328
AGTCGTAAGCGCCTTTGCATTTGCTCAGCTTCAGAATACGCTTAACCGCGGGAATTATGTTGCTGCGCGTGCCGGGAAGCTGACTCCGCAGACGGAATTTGTCTTTAAAAATGCAGGCGTAACTCCGCCGCTTTTCATTTCTGACCTTACTCCGAAAGTTCAGTATTACATGAGTGATGATTTTACGGCCATAGAGGAAAATCAGTCACTTCAGGTTGCTTCTTCACTGATGCAGAAAAATGACTTTCATTTTCTTGCGGTAACGGATTCTGAAGGAAGGTATAAATCTTTCCTTCATTATTCAGTCTTCGCGCGCAACCTGATTAATTCACTGAACCCTGAACATCACATCAGGATTTTTACGAACAGGCATTTAATCCGTCAGAGCCTCGGTGCCCTGCTTGCGTGCGATGCTTCCCTCGTAGAAAAATCTTCAGAATTCACTGAATGCACGATTATTGTCGGAGCGACGGATTTCAATTCATTTAAGAAGACCGTTGATTCCAGAAAAGATCAGTCACTTATCGTTATTACAGGCGACAGGGAAGACATTCAGCGTTACTGCATTGAAAAAAAAGTTTTCTGCCTTATCATAACCGGAGGCCGTTTCGTATCTCCTGAAGTAATGAAGGAAGCCCGGGAAAACGGCTGCTGTGTTCTTGTAAGTCCTTTTGATACGGCGTCGACGAGCCTTCTTGCCGCATATGCAGTTCCGGTTTCAAGGATAAGTGATGCTTCAGTTCCTGCCGTAAGGGCAAATGAAACTGTTTCCAGGGCGAAAAACCTCCTGCGCAAGGCTCCTGCAAATGTAATTCCTGTCGTTGACGATGATAACAGGATAATCGGCATCCTTTCGGAAAATTACCTTCACCGTGAACCGAGAATTTCCGTAAGTCTCGTAGACCATAATGAACTTTCCCAGGCAGTTGAAGGAATTGAGAATTACACGATAAAGGAAATCGTAGATCACCACCGTATTGGTTCCATTACGACCAGATATCCGGTTACATTCATAAATGTCGTGCTTGGTTCTACTGCAACCATCATTGCCGGCCTTTATGAAGAAACAAAGGTACCTGTCGACAGACAGACTGCGCTTCTTCTCCTCGCCGGAATCCTCAGTGATACCCTTATTTTAAAGTCTGCAACTGCAACTGAAACTGACAGAAAGGTCGCTGAGCGTCTTGCAGAAATTGCAGGCGTTGATATTGAAAAATACGGAAGTGAAATACTGAGTGCCGGAAGCAGAATATCTGACAGGACTGCGGAAGAAATCATCTGCCAGGACCTTAAGGAATATAAGGAAGGGGACATAACCTTTACCGTAAGCCAGATAGAAGTAGATTCTCCTGCACAGATTCTTAAGCGCAAGGATGAACTCCTTGGTGAACTTGAAAAACAGAGGGCCAGCCGTTCGGCAATGTTCAGTGCCCTGCTGATTACGGATATAACTGCACTTGATTCATTCCTTCTGATTGACGGGGATGCCGGTTCAGAGCCGCTGATTAATTTCCCTGTAGCCGAAGAACACGTTTACCTTCTCAAAGACATCGTAAGCCGCAAAAAACAGCTTATTCCTCTCCTGACAGAGCTTATTTCGAGGTTGTAATGCCGCAGCCGCGTATTTTCAGCATGATGGACAAGGCCTGCTACGATTACAATATGATCGAAAAAGGCGACCGCATTCTCGTAGGTGCTTCAGGCGGAAAGGACAGTACTGCAGTAATTGAATATCTTGCTAACCGCAAAAAACGCCGTGATGCAGATTTTGATTTTGAGTGTGTTTTCATCAAGACTGAATTCGGTCGGGAACTTCCGGATAATATCCTTGATAATTTTAAGAAGTGGAACGTTAATCCGGTCAAAATAGAAATTGACGTTGCTTCCCGCTCAAAGGAAGGACATAAAACCGGATGTTACTGGTGCTCTACCCAGAGGCGTACGGAGCTCCTTCGTTATGCAATGGCGAAGGGATTTAACAAAATTGCACTCGGTCACCACATGGATGACATTCTTGAAACTGTCCTGATGAATGCCCTTGAAAAGGGAACCCTCGGCGGAATGCCACCGGTGCTTGAATACGAAAAGTATCCGGTTAAAGTCATACGTCCGCTGTGCTATGTGCCGCAGCATGTAATCGTTGAGAGGGCAAAGGAACAGAATTATTTCGGCTTTACATGTACGTGTCATTTTCAGGATAATTCAAGCAGAAAAACCGTACGTTCAAACCTTGAAGTGCTTACCGGAAACGATGACAGGGTAAAGTCCCGCCTTTTTGATGCGCTTGTTTCCCGTAAAACTGCAGAATAAAAGCCTTATTTTTCGAATTCAGCTGAATTTTCGTAGAACTTAAAGTCGTTTCTTCCGGCACGCTTGACCTGATAGAGGGCCATGTCAGCCTGTTCGTACAGCGTGTCGTCATAGCCTTCTGAACCGGTTGCAACACCGCAGCTTAAGGTTACGCCCGGTGTATCACCGATATTGTCCGAAAGAATTGACTTTATTGCTTCCATTTTCTTTGAAATCAGGGCAACTGTTTTTTCCTGCTCTTTGTAGCAGCCTGTTATTATTACTGCAAATTCATCTCCGCCGACCCTGGCAACGTAATCTGACGTCCTGAAATTGGCGGAAAGTGCATTTGCAACGCGTTTGAGTACCCTGTCACCGGTCAGGTGGCCGTATGTATCGTTTATGATTTTAAAGAAGTCGATGTCGATGATTATGATTGCAAGAGGTTTTTTAGAGTTCCTCAGTGATTCCTTGATATTGTTAAAGGCTGTTCTGTTGATCAGGTCTGTAAGTTCATCGTGTTCTGCCTTGTGCTTGAGAAGCTCTTCGTTTGATTTGTTGAGGTCAAACATGTCGTTATAGGTGGTTCCGAGGATTGCAAGTTCCTTGATGCGTGTATCTTCCAGCCGGTCCTGAGCCTTTATGTTTTTGATGAACCTGTAAAGCGGATGAATGATGAATTTTATGATAAAGCCGAACAGGGAAAGATTCATTATGAAGATTCCGATAATCGCAATCAGGGTCATGATGAAATTGTCCTTGAGGTCATAAAATGACGAGTCGTACATGTCCTGAGTCTGGTTGAGGATACTGTTGACGGCCCTGTTCTTGAGGTTGAGGATTTCAATCTTCTTTGAAAAATATTCCTGTGAAAAAAGAAGCATCCATGCACGGGCAAAAAGGGTTTTTGAGTCAGAATTGAGGTCTTCGTCAGAAAGCTGAATGTCCGTTACTTCTTCCGGGAGAGATTCCAAGGTCTGTTTATCCAGATTCATTGCCTGAACTGTAAGGCGCATCGCATAGTATTCAAGCTGTTCGAGCTGGATTGAATGTGCAAGGGCCTTTGAAAGCAGGTTTATAACCTTTGCGTCGGCTGAACTGTGGCTGATTTTGTCTACGGCATGTTCACGGCGGCGTGTCTTCTGAACTTCCGTAAAATAATTGTCCATGTAGGTAAAATTCTGGAAAAGGACAAACAGACGTACCTGCTCAGTAAGGTAATCTGAGCCGTCCTGAAGTTCCATCGCAGCTTTAGAGATTTTTATGTATTCTTCACCGGCATATACGTATTTCTGAAATCCGCGCTGCAGTAAAATAAGGCTGATTGAAATTCCGAGACACAGGAGACCGGTCAGCGAAAGGAAGAATCTGTTTATTTTGCGAATCGAAAAATGTTTCCTGGTTTTATTTACTGCCATCGTGTTTTCCGGTTGTATTCCTTATTCCCAGCCGAAGGTTGCAGGCGGTTTGTTTGTTGCGTCAAAGTAGAGCGCATCAACGAACGGAAGCTCTGCGATTTCGGCAACGATTTTGTTGAGCAGATCCCGGTCGAGCTGGGCGAAGCGGGCTGTCATGACATCCTCTGAGCAGACAGGGCGCAGAACAAAACTTGCTCTGTCCGGGGCAGAGGCATAAGGCAAATCAATCGTGAGATGCTGGAAGATTTTATTGTACCAGCCGCTCTCATGAAGGTTTTTGAGAACGATATTGTCAACTTCCCGGAGCTGGTCGAGTCTTCTCTTGTCGCAGTAGCCTTCCTGCAGTTTCAAGTCTTCGTCCTTGATTTTCGGGTTCTGCCAGAGTGCGATTACACAGCGGTTTACGAGCTTTGAAGAGTTCGTGATGTTGCTTGATTCGTCCTCGATTTTCTTCCAGTGCTTAGGGAAGTGGCAGAAGCCGTTTTCTTCGTCTTTTGTGAAACGGAGAACTGCCGGAAAGCGGTAAGTGCGGAAATCGCCCTGAACGCCGACAGATTTTACAGGAAGAACGAACTTGCTCATTGTTGCCTGACAGTGCTCGCAGAAGTGAGCGAGTTTGATTGATTCAAGCTCTTTCTGTGCTTCTGCCATCTCTTTTTTGTCCTCATCGGTAAGAATGCCGTTTGAGCAGAGAACATTGATTGAAAGTCCCGGACCCGGGAACGGATGGCGCATTACGAGCTGGTCGTCAAGGCCGAGTTTTTTTCCGATTGCACGGACTTCATCCTTGTACAGATCTTTGAGAGGCTCGATGATAAGTCCCTTGGCGATGAGTTTCTGGATTCCGTCAACACGGTTATGGTGTGTCTTGATTGTGTGAGAATTTTTTGTTCCGCCCGACTCGATGATGTCCGGATAAAGTGTTCCTTGAGCGAGCATCCAGTCGTCTTCGTTGAGTTTTTGTGCCGCAACAACTGAATCACGGACTGTGATGAAGTTCTCGCCGACAGCCATTCGTTTTTTCTGCGGGTCGGTGAGGCCTTTGATTGCATTGAGAAAGCTTTCGCTGGCATCCTCGACGATGAAATTATTAAAGCCGAACTTCTTGTAAGCGTCTGCGACATTCTTTGATTCGTTCTTCCGCATGAAGCCGTTATCGATGTGAAGGCCGAGAACACGCTCCTGACCGAGTGCCTTGTTGAGAAGCGCGAAGGCAACTGTTGAATCGACACCGCCCGAGAGGAACAGAAGAACATTCTTGTCTTTTGAGTCTTTTTTGATTGATTCGAGGATATGATTCAAGACCGTATCCTCGTCCCAGTTGACTTCCATTCCGCAGATGTCAGCGAAATTCTTGAAAATCTTGTTTCCCTCAGGAGTGTCCTTTACTTCACAGTGGCACTGGAGGCTGAACCGTTTTTTTGAAAGGTTCTGAACGGCGGCAAAAGGACAGTCTTTTGTCGTTCCGATGACCTCAAAGCCCTCGCCGAGAGCAAGAACTCCGTCCTGATGGCTCATCCAGACCTGTGTTTTTGGTGTTACATCCTTAAAAAGTGGAGAAGACTTACCAGAATCGTTAAGTTCAAGTTCCGCAAAACCGAATTCTCCGACATCAGCCTTTCCGACCTTTCCGCCGTAAGAGTGAGCCATGAGCTGGTGTCCGTAGCAAAGACCCAGAATCGGTAAATCAAGGTCAAGAATCTTTTCATTGAACTCAGGAACATCTTTTTCGTAGACAGAAGAAGGTCCGCCTGAAAAAACAACACCCTTTGCTCCCTCAAAAACGCTTAAATCAGCTGAAGGAAGGGCAATCTCTGAGTAATATCCCAGGGCGCGGAACCTTTTGGCGATAAGGTGTGCATACTGTGAGCCAAAGTCAAGGACAACGATTTTAGAACGATTCATAATTGCTTATATTCTCCAGAAATAATCCCTCTAATTATATCGAAAAAAAAATATATAGTATACAGTCGCATGCATATAAATACTCTTAGAATTAAGTAGATGAATGCGTGTAAAAAAAGCGTCTTATCTCATCACGGTTGAAGGTTCTTAATTTACTTCCGAATATATTATGTGGCTACGATTGCTTTTGTAGCTCTAGCTCCTTCAAAGTGAATCGAAAGCCGCTGTTTTTACACGCATGCATTTAATGTTCTGTGAGTATTTAGATGAATGCGGGTCCTAAAGAATTTTGCCCTGAACGTTTTACCGGCAGATAAATCTTGCAGCCGGGATAAATTGCAAAAATATGCGAAGACAGATAACAAATAAACTGGTAACGGGACGCAGAAAAAAAGGAAAGGGAGGACCCGGCAACAATTGTATGGCGGGGCCTGTAGCCGGGAGCACCACTTTTCTTTTTTTC
>DGTU01000025.1:6127-19556 GCA_002394465.1 Treponema sp. UBA4328
CACTTTTCTTTTTTTCGTCGCTGGGGCCCGTTTATATACAATTAACTGTCTGTCTGAGCGTATTTTTTTATAATCTTTACAGATGGAAGAGATTTTGTGTGCCGTCGTGAAGGGTAAAATATGAACTTATCTGGCCCAGCGCTTTGTGTGCGGCGTCGTGATTGTGTTCTACGAGGAACTGGAATTTGTTTCCGTCAATTATAATGAGTTCTACGTCGGTGTAGGCGTATGCGTGGGAATCCCTCTGCTTGTTAATTACGCAGCCGACTTCTCCGAAAAAGTCTCCCCTTGAGAATTTTTCTTCGGTGTCTGTTTTGTGCTTGAGTATAACCTTACCCTTCGTAATGTAATAGGCCTGGTTCGGCTGGTCTCCGACGTTGTAAATCGTATCTCCCTTTGCGAAGCTTGTAGTCTTGAGCTTGGCAATTAGGTAATCAGGCCGGATAAAAAGTGAACGCCTGATTGCAGTGCCGATTCCGTGGATTTCTTTTTTCGGAAGAAGATAAAGTTCTCCCATGAGAAGTTCGTCAAAGAACTGGCAGGTAAAGATGAACTGTGCAAAGAACATGAAGAACATGAAGAAGAAAAATACGTCCATCAGCGTAATGATGACGCTTCCGAGGACGCCGTAAATCATGTTGTAGCTGTCAATGCTCAGGATGTAATGGAGTGCGGCCCTGAAAATCCAGAAAACTGCCGTACACATGAGGGAAGAAGCAAAGCTCAGCAAAAGCTTAGGTCTTGTTCCCGGTCCGATCCTGTAGATAATCGTAAGAATAATCAGAAGAAGGATGTTCGGAAGAATTTTTGCGTACTGTGCCGAAAAAACCGTCGTAAGGAACTTGCCGATTGCAGAATTTTCATCGAACGTATTGAGCATCAGAAGTGCCTGCCCTGAAACATAAAGGAATATTATCAGGGAGACTGCGAGTACGATTATGATTGCAACGATAAATGCAAGGATAAATGCAAAGGCATCTTTTCTCTCCTGCTGGGCATGAAAGATATTCTGCATTCCGTCGAGGATTGAAGCAAGGAAGCGCCGTCCCATCCACAGAACCATGAATCCAAGCAGGACTGTAAAGAAGTTTATCTTCTGAAAGTGCTGGATTGAATCCGTAATGTTTCCCGAAGGGAAGAGGTCCTTTACGCTTGAAAAGATGCTGGTAACTTTTTCGACGGTTTCAGGAGAAGCATGAAGTACCCTGATGAGGATCATGAAAATCATCATCAGGATAGGAACAAATGAAAAAATAAAACTGAACGAGCAGGAACCGGCATAAGACAGAAGCCTGTTCTTAAAGAAATACTTGAGAGTCAGATAGAATGTCTGTCCGACCGTAGCCGGTGTTATCGCCCTGTACTTTTTCATTTATATTTAAAATAACCTGCAGGTAATACCTGATCCGCGTGTATCTGCGTTTATCTGCGTCTGATACTTTAGAAATCGGCCAATTTTGGAGCGCGTGGGTACGGAATTACGTCGCGGATATTCTGCATACCTGTTACGTAGAGCAACAGGCGCTCAAATCCAAGACCGAATCCTGAGTGTGGAACTGTACCGAACTTTCTGAGGTCGAGGTACCAGCTGTAATCTTCCGGTTTGAGACCAAGCTCGTTGATTCGTGCAAGAAGCTTGTCGTAGCTTTCTTCACGCTCAGATCCACCGATGATTTCACCAAGGCCAGGAACGAGAACGTCAACAGCTTTTACGGTTTTCCCGTCGTCGTTGAGCTTCATGTAGAAGGCTTTGATTTCTTTCGGATAGTTGTAGACCATTACAGGGCATTTGTAGATTTTTTCGGTGAGGTAGCGCTCGTGCTCTGTTGCCAAATCGCAGCCCCAGTAAGGCTTGAACTCGAATTCGTCTGCGTGTTTTTCGAGCTCGGCAACTGCCTCAGTGTATGAAACACGCTTGAACGGAGTTTCGACAACATGTCTGAGTGTGTCGATTACGCCCGGCTGGATCCGCTTGTTGAAGAATTCCATGTCCTCTGAGCATTTTGTGAGCGCCCAGTTGAGAAGATATTTGATGAACTCTTCCTGAATGTCCATGTCGTCTTCAAGGTCGAAGAAAGCCATCTCTGGTTCACACATCCAGAACTCTGCGAGGTGGCGTGTTGTGTTTGAGTTTTCGGCACGGAATGTCGGTCCGAAGGTATATACGCGGCCGAGAGCCGTTGCAAGTGTTTCTGCTTCGAGCTGGCCTGAAACTGTGAGAGAAGCCTGCTTTCCGAAGAAGTCCTTGCTGTAGTTTACGAGTTTTGCGGCATCTTCTTTTTTCATGCCGGCTGCGCCTTTCTCGATTGCTGTCTCTGCGATTTTTTCGAGGGAAAGGGTTGTAATCTGGAACATTTCGCCTGCACCCTCGCAGTCAGAGCAGGTGATTTCCGGTGTATTGATATAGTAGAAACCGCGCTCCTGGAAGAAAGTGTGAAGTGCAAATGCCATCTGGCTTCTCATGCGGAAAACGGCTCCGAATGTGTTTGTGCGAGCACGAAGGTGAGCGTTCTCGCGGAGGAATTCCATTGTTGCGGCTTTTTTCTGGATAGGGTAGTCAGAAGGACATTTTCCCAAAACTTCGAGAGTCTCGAGGTTGACTTCGACTGCCTGTCCTGAAGCCGGAGACTCGATGAGTTTTCCTGTTGCCTTGAGGGATGCTCCGGTTGAGATATTTGAAAGTGCGTTTTCGATTGAAGATGCGTTATTAGGATTTGAAGGATTCTGTCTGTCAAAAGTGAGCTGAATGTTTGCGAAGCAGCTTCCGTCGTTCACCTGAATGAAGACGAGGTTCTTTGAGTCGCGCATTGTGCGAACCCATCCGCAGACGGTAACGATTCTTCCGTCCGGTTTAGAAGTAAGAAGGTCTTTGATTAGTTCTGTTTTCATAATTGAACAGTTTATCATTTTAGCGAAAGAAAATCCACTAAAACCCGTTTTCTGACGGACAGGGGGAAATGTTTTATTGAAAAGAACTTTATTATCTAATAAAATAGTGTAAGTTTTTACAATAAAAAAAGGAGAATCAAATGAAAAAAATCGTTGTAATTGCTTCGGTGATTGCGGGTCTCTTTGCGCTCGCATCATGCAGTCAGAACAAGAATTACATTCTTGCTACAGGCGGTACATCAGGTACTTACTATCCGTTCGGCGGTGCCATTGCAAACATCTGGAACACCAAGATTGAAAACATGAACGTAACTGCACAGGCAACCGGTGCTTCTGCCGAGAACCTCCGCCTTATTTCAAACGGCGATGCAGAATTCGCTACTGTTCAGAATGACGTTATGGATTATGCCTATAACGGAACTGACATGTTCGACGGAGTTAAACTTCCTAACCTTGCTTCAATCGGAACCCTTTATCCGGAAGTAATTCAGATTGCTGCTTCAAAATCAAGCGGAATCAAGTCTGTAAATGACCTCCGCGGAAAACGCGTTTCTGTAGGTGATGCAGGTTCAGGCGTAGAATTCAACGCAAAGCAGATCCTCGAAGGGTATGGAATTACTTTTGCTGACATCAATAAAAACAACCTTTCATTCAAGGAATCAGCAGAAGGCCTTCAGAACGGAACCCTCGATGCATGTTTCATCACTGCAGGCGTTCCTAACTCAGCTCTCCAGGAACTTGCATTTACTGCAGGTCTTGTACTCATTCCTGTAAACGGACCTGAGTCTGATTCAATCTGTGCAAAATATTCTTTCTATACAAAGACTGTAATTCCTGGCGGAACATATAAGGGAACTGATACAGATACTGATGCACTTGCAATCAAGGCTACTCTTGCTGTAAGCGCTTCTCTCGATGAAGATACAGTTTATGAAATGACAAAGGCTCTGTTCGAAAACCTTGATGAACTCGGTGCAGCACATGCAAAGGGTAAAGAGGTTTCAGCTGCTTCTGCCGTTACAGGTATTTCTGTTCCTTTCCATCCGGGTGCTGAAAAGTACTTTAAGGAAGCCGGAGTTTTGAACTAATCTTTAAGGGTTTGATTCAATTAAACTAACGAAGGAAAAAAGGATGCAGCAGGAAAACTATTTTCTGTCTGTGTCCTTTTTATCGTAAATAACCGGCTGACTGATTTTGAAAAAACTGTTAATTCTGCCTGTCATCGCACTTATTGTTATTAATCTTCCGGTGGTGCGGGTACTGTCAGTTTCAAACCGGAAGAATTTTTCAGAAAGAATTTATTCACTGGACGGAGCCGGTGAGGGCTTTGTAATCAGCTATACGCATTCGGTCAACAAGGGCAGGGTACACGATTTTTATGTGCCTGCTGAAGACGGCGGCCTTGAACTGTACAGGACGCAGTTCGTTTCCTATGGGGCCGGAATCCCGGAACCTGGTGAAACTCCCGGAGCTGAGTTCTTTGTGACTGATACGGGATATGAAATCCGCAACCTGCACAGAAAGCTTCCGCGCCTTGTCATGGCAGTCGGAGTGATTGCTGAACATTCCGTGACGTTCGGTAATGATGAGTTCTTCCTGAAAGATTTTTTTAAGCCGCAGACAAGCCTTGTTTTTGAAATAAAGCGGGTTTCAGTGGCAGATTATTTTATTACAAAAAAATGGAGTCTTTATGAGCGACGAAAACGAAATTGAAGATGTAAAGTCAGGTCCTGTTACGGACAAGCTGCTTCCTACGACCAATGAGCATGAGATGAAAAACCTCATGAAGGAACTCGACAGGGAACAGGCTTTCCGCGAGCATAAGTGCTGGAGACAGTACATAACCGTACTTGTTTCGATAGGATTCTGTATCTTTCAGCTTTATGCAACCCTGAGCGGTCATATTCCTGCCCAGATCGTACGTGCTTCTCATCTTGCTTTCGTACAGTTCCTTGCATTCCTGCTGTTCCCGGCAAAAAAATCAATGCCGAAGAATACTCTGCCGCTTTATGACGTAATCCTTGCATTTATCGGTGCAGGCTGCTGGTGCTATTACATAATCAATTTCGAATCAATCGTCCGCCGTGCAGGTGCATATACTCCGCTTGATATTTTTGTCGGTGTAATCGGAATCATAATCCTGTTTGAAAGCTGCCGCAGAATCGTCGGTCTTCCGATTATGATTATCGCAGGTGCATTTATCCTCTATGCGTTCATCGGAAAATACCTTCCTGGCTTCCTCAATCACCGCGGCTACAAGCTTACCCGTGTAGTAAGCCATCTGTATTATACGACGGAAGGAATCATGGGAACTCCGATCGGAGCATGTTCAACGTTCATATTCCTGTTCATACTGTTCGGAGCCTTCCTTGAAAAAACCGGAATCGGACAGTTCTTCATTGACAGCTGTAACTCAATTGCCGGAGGTGCAAGCGGAGGTCCTGCCAAGGTTGCAGTCCTTTCATCAGCTCTCCTCGGAACGGTTTCGGGAAGCTCGGTTTCAAATACGGTAGGTTCAGGTTCATTTACAATTCCTATGATGAAGAGGCTGGGATACCGCGGAGAATTTGCAGGCGGCGTTGAGGCTGCGGCTTCTACCGGTGGTCAGCTTATGCCTCCGATTATGGGTGCTGCGGCATTCCTTATGGCAGAAAGCGTAGGCGTGCCTTACATTACGGTTGTAAAGGCTGCAATCATTCCGGCACTCCTTTATTTTGCAGGAATCTTCATTACGGTTCACCTTGAAGCCCACAAGCAGGGACTTAAGGGACTGCCGAAGGAAGAAATCCCGAAATTCCTGCCGCTTTTCCTTTCGCGCGGATACATGATCCTTCCGCTTGCAGTAATCATCTACTTCCTGTGCTCGGGAAAAACGGCAACTTATTCTGCCCTGATGGGTATCCTTTCGATTATCGTAATTTCAATTGCAGTTTCGTTTGTTGACGTTGCAAAGGGAAAACGTCCGCGCTTTAACCTTGATGACCTTGTTGAAGTTCTGTGTGCTGCTGCCCGCGGAATCATAAGCGTCGCAATTGCATGTGGCCTTGCAGGAATCATCATCGGAATCGTTACGCTTACAGGCCTCGGCCTCAAGCTCGGAGCAGGACTCGTTGCCCTTGCCCACGGAAAGCTTTTTGTAACCCTGCTTCTTACAATGGTTTCTTCGATAATCCTCGGAATGGGTGCTCCGACTACGGCAAACTATCTTATTACTTCGACAATTACTGCAACTGCAATCGTACGCTGTGTCTACGGAGCCGGAAGCCCGACACCGGAGCAGCTTCTGCCTGCACATATGTTTGCGTTCTATTTTGGAATCATAGCAGACGTCACGCCTCCTGTAGCCCTGGCGGCAATAGCGGGCGCGGCGATAGCAAAGGCCAAACCGATGCGTACCGCGGTGAATGCGACCAAGCTTGCAATAGGCGCCTTTATAGTCCCGTACATGTTCATTTATAATCCTGAAATGCTCATGATCGGGGCGAATGCCGTTTCGATAATTACGATTACGATAACTGCGCTGATAGGAATGTTTGCAATTTCAGCCGGACTTGAAGGCTATGCCTTTGCACATACAGGCTTCCTGAACAACACGGCAGCAGGGGAGAGGACAAAGACGATATTTTCAGTATTCGAGAGAATCTGCTTTATCGCTGCCGGACTGTGCTGCATTGACCCGGATTCAAAAACTGATATCGCAGGAATTGCAGTGCTCGTAGTGCTGATTGCAGCCCAGCTCATAAGAAGACGCCGGGCAGCAGTTACGGCATAGGGATTTAGTTTGAGGATATGGTGTAAAGCGTAAAGTCACCGTCATCTGATGAAGACAGAGTATACTCAGTTTTTGCTGAGGAAACGGTCCATTCGTCGTTCAGGTTTTTAACTTTGAAAACAGATTCTGGAGTGCTGCTGATAAAATTTGCACTGCAATTGACAATTATTGTCTTTGTGCTGACAGAACGAATCTCAACATTTATTTCGGGGTCATCATCCCAGCCTGAATATACGTAAATATAAATACGGGAGTCAGCCTTCACGCAGTCAAGGTCAATTTCAGGAATAATGCTGTCGCCCATGTGAATGGATAAATAGCGGTTTTCAGAGTATTTTTCCAGTATGGAGTTTATATTATCAGGATAATTTTTTGAGATGCCGTTGCCCTGGGAAGCTTCGTTTGTCGCGTAGAATTTTTCTGTTCCGGCATAACCGCATGTGGATGAGTCGGTTGGATTTGAAGTCGTAAGGTCTGCTGCAACCTGATACAGGCAGTCTCCGGTCAGAAGTTCGTATACAGCCGGCAGCTCTGAATATTTAAAGGTGAGTTTAAGGGTGTAATACCCTGGTTCAAGCTTTGTTGCCGTGAATGAAATATTTCCTGTTTCTTCATCTGTGTTCAGCCATACCGTAAAGTTACTGTTTGAAGTGTCGTTTACAGTACATGTCTCGGAAAGCGTCACTGTGCCTTCATCTGCGGGAAATGGGGTAAGGACGGCTGTTACTGCAATGTCATCACTTTCGTCTTTATCCTTGATAAATCCTATTGTAGAAGAATCAATTGAGGCAGTGTACTGGAGGGTACCTGTCAGTTCTGTTACATAAGACGGACTGTATTTTATAATAATGTCATCAAGATACAGGGAAACAGTGTTACCTGCGGTAACGTAGAATTCCTGTTCGTCACTTGAAAGAAAGGCCCAGTTGGATTTGTCACTGCCTGAAACTGTAACTTTCCATTTGCCGGGTTTTACAAGAATGGGACTTTCAATCATTTCTCGTGAGATATCGCGGTAGAAAGACTCAGAGGAATTGCCGCTGCCTGTAAAATAAAGGTTCCATCGTTCGACACCGTTTAAATCAAAAGGCCTTATTGTCCTTGCTGACTGACTGTTAAGCTTAATCTGTACGGCACCGTATCCTTCAGGGATTTCAGTGCTCAATACACAGTTGTCTGATTCCTGAATTTCAGAACATCCGGCAAGCGTTAGTGCAAGGCCTGCTGCAAAAATAACTGCAAATCTGACTTTCATATATTCATCTCCGTTTTATTCGCTTAAGGTAAAATTAATGACTTCAGAACGTGTCTGGTCCGGATCGCTCTCTTTTGAAAGAACGAGCATGACGGTGTTTTTGCCGGTTGTGGTAAGGCTGTAATATGACGTATCAATCTGAACCGGATTAAACTTAAAGACAGAAAGGTTACCGTCGTCAAAGTCTTCTTCGCGGACTGGAGTGCCGTTGAGGTACCAGGTAAAACTGTAGTCATCAGGGGTTGCCTGTATGTTTCCTGCCTCTCCGTTTCCTGTCCAGAATGCTTTAAAGAGGGCATTTTCATTCCTGAGCGCTATTTCCACGCCGTCATCTGTGTTTGTAACGTTTTTGTTTTCTTCAAATTCTGCTTCGGCGGTGAGGGTAAAGGCAGGAACATAGAGTGAAAGCATCATCTGTATCTGAGACGTGGTTACCGTTACAGATTCGTAAGTCCTTGATACTGAGTCAGTAACTCCTCCGGTTACGTCGTAGTAATCCGTCAGGTTTTCCTTGAGACAGTAACGCACGGTATTTTCAGCCGGGGAGAGCGTTACCTCGACAGAGTAACTTCCTGCACCGAAGCCGTCTTCCAGGAAGTTAATGGTCCACCTTGGCTCATCGTCAGTAAATGAAAGTGCCAGTCCGTCTTTCATCCAGTTCAGAGAATATGTACATGCCGGAACATACTCACCAGTCGGATTATCAGTTGTCGGCGGAAGTCTCAACTCGCGGTCAATGCCATAGCTGTCTCTATTTTTCTGCTTAAGGCTGATGCCTGATTCCCTGACTTTCAGTTCGTAGTTATCAAGGTCAGGCAGAAGCCATCTGAGCCTGAGATTGAGAGCACCTGTTTCAAAGCCGTCACCGCGGTCGAAAGTAAGAGTGTAGTCACCGATTGAAGTTCCTGCCTCTATGTTTGCAAGTCCGCAGGAATCCCTGTAAAGGTCGAGGTCAGCTTCTACGAGAGTGCCACCCCAGTTTTCGATAATCTCAAAGGCGTCTGGATCAAATTCATCCGTAAGTATGTATCTGGCCGCAGTATCGGCTGGATAGGCTGAATCTGCCGGATCTTTATATGTTTTTCCCGTGTAGTGTACTTCGGTTGTTACTGGTGTGGTGGCGTCTACAAGCCTGTGTGTGGTTGCAGGTGAAACGAGGGTTCTTTCTTCTCCGGACGGGGTTTTGTATTTGACAATCCAGCCGGTTATGAACGGCCCATCACCGTTATCAGCGCTCCATGTGCTTGAGAATTTATAGCCGGAATCTTCATCCTCACGGAAGGATTTTGTGTATAGGTCTGAAGTATCATTCGTTATATATGAAAATCTGTAACCCGAAATTTGTGTTTCTGCACCTCTATCTATCCACTCGTTGAATGTTGTCATGAGGCTGTTAATTGAGCCGGGGTAGGAAATAACGTATGACCACATGTTAGACGTTATATAGTCATAATTATCTGTAAAACTGTAGTAGCCGTCTGGAACTACAAGATGTCCGTAAAAAGATAGGACGGGATATGAGTCAGTTTTTTTAATGTAAGTGTCTTTCATTACATTCGTAAAATACGGTGCCGTTGCGTTTTTCAGGCTGATTTCGACGCTGCTGATACCAGCTGATACTTTGACGGCCTTGCTGCCTTCATAGATTGTGAATTCCTGTTTTTCTATGTTCTCATATTCGACTTCGGGAACGTTATTCATTTTATATTTGATGGCTGCATTAACCGTGATGTTTGCTCCGGCAGGAATGTTTTTTACCGAAAGTTTAACTGCTTCAAGGTTTTTTATTTCAGAATCTGTAATGACATGTGAAGCAGTGGCTTTGTGGCCGCCGGTAATTCTGACTTCAGCTATGAACTGCTCTCTTCTTTCTTCTTCCGGATACTGGCTGTTGTCATAATTAAGTCCTGTACGTGCCAGGGAAACATATTCAATGATAGAAGAATCAAAGGAAACGGTAACAGAGCCTTCTCCGTCAGAAAACGGTGAACACGAAAGAAAGGGCAGGCCCAGAAATGCCGTGATGAGAAAAGCCGTAAAGCGGTTCTTCTTAGAAAAGTGTCTGGTATTTTTCATATAAACTCCCTGCGGAAAAAACTTTTTAAGAATATTCTTAATTCTAGCACGGTATGTGTAATTTGTCCTGACTGAAACCTTCAACCGTGATGAAAGAATACTCATTTTTGACCCGCATTCAACAAAGTTATTAAAGATTGCCGTATCAGGTACGGCAATGACATTTTCCGTTTTATTGTTGCTTTTTTGATACGGATAGGCCACAATAAACTGATTATTATGAAAAAGCTTCTTTTTACATTTCCGGTTTTATTTCTGTGTGTTTCCTGCTCGCGGACACCGGTTCTGACATCCGGAGAATTTGACGAAAAACTTGCCGAAATCCAGTCTTATTATGACAGCGTTACCATAACAAAACCCTATGAGGGACAGGAATATGTTCCGGGGAAAACTGGCGGAGAATGGAATACTACAATCGGAGGAGATCCGAAGAGCTTTAACCTGCTGATTGCAGAGCGTGACAACGAAACTTCGGGGATTCTCGCACCGCTGACTGATGCTCTCGTTGACTATGACCTTGTTCAGAAAAAATGGGTGCCGCGCCTTGCGTCATTTAAGGTCGTTCCTGACTATACGAATAACCGCCTTGACGTCATTTATACCCTGCGCAATGACCTTTACTGGTCGTTCATCGACGGCCTTCATCCGCGCGTCAAAATTACGGCTGATGACGTTGTATTCTGGTACAACGAAATCAACTGCGACGAGGAAATGGGCTCTTCTTCGTATAATGCGCAGTTCATCGATATGGATGACGGAAGTACGGGGCTTGTAACGATAGAAAAGCTTTCAGAGCTTTCGTTTGCATTTCATTTCCCGTGCATGAATGCAGATCCGCTTCTGGCCACGAACATGAGCTTCGGCCCGGCCTTTATCTATAAAAAAGCAAAGGATGAGGGCGGAGCAGACCGCGTAAAAAATATTCTGACCGTTGATTCAGATCCGAGGGAGATTCCTTCCTGCGGACCTTATTTCATTGCAAAGTATGAACCGGGACAGAAAATCGTCTATGAGCGTAATCCTGATTACTGGGAAAAAGATTCAAAGGGACAGAGCATATGCTATCCCCAGCGCAGAATTGCCCAGATTGTAGGCGACGATAACCTCAGAGACCTGCTGTTCAGGGACGGAAAAATTGAAACCTATTCTCCATCGCCTGAGCGGATAAACGACGTTATTGCCGACAGCCAGAAATACGGCTATACGGTGTTCAATGCAAAGGGCTCGCTTTCGGCTCCGATGTGGACCTTTAACCAGAATCCTCAGAATTCGAAAGAACAGTATTATAAATGGTTTACAAAAAAAGAATTCCGTCAGGCAATGAGCTGTCTTCTGAACCGCGACCGCATCTGCCGCATAGTTTACCGCGGACTTGCCGAGCCTAAATATTCGTTCTTTCCTGAGCCGAATCAGTTTTATAATGAAAAAATATCGCTCAGATACAGGTATGACCGCGCTCAGGCTCAGAAGCTTCTTGAAGGAGCGGGATTCGTAAGAAAAGATGACGGATTTCTGTATGATGAAGAGGGAATCAGGGTTGAATTTGACCTTACGATTGCAAGTTCAAATACGTCGTACAGCGATATCGCACAGATTATTGCAGGTGAATGCAAGAAAGCCGGAATAACGGTAAACGTAAGGCAGACGGATTTTCAGGCACTGGTTGAACAGCTTACTACGACCTATGACTGGCAGTCGGTTCTCATTGGACTCGGCGGAAGCAATATATTCCCGACACAGGGAAGCAACGTATGGGTAACTTCCGGAAACCTTCACATGTGGTATCCGCTCCAGAAATCGCCTGCAACTCAATGGGAAGCAAGGGTAGATTATCTTTACAATAAGGCCAAAAGCATTGTCGATGTCGAAAAGGCACGTCCGCTCTGGGAAGAATATCAGGAGATTTTACTCGAGCAGTGTCCGGTTATTTTCCTTGTGCGCGGAAAGAATTTCTTTTCGATAAACAACAGATGGGATTTTTCCAACGTGTATTTTGACAATATGCACGGTGCAATGACGGAAAGGGCTTTTTTGAAGGAACTTTAGTCCTTCAGTTTGATCCAGCGGGATTTAAGAATCTGCCATTCAAGAAAATTTTCTCCCTTCACAAACTTTACGGATGCAAGCTGAAATACGTTCATTTTGATTTTCCGGGCGTCCGTAACTGAAGGGGAGTGTAAAGCTTCCTGTTGTGATGAACTTCTGGCAAGCGGCATGAGGAGGGTAAAGATTCTGCCGTCAGATGTAAGTTCAGCCCTTAAGCTCACGGTTCCTTCAGGTTCTGTCAGAATGTCCGTAACGGCAAAAGCTTCAGGCGAAACGTCATAAAAATCAGCGTCAGATACAAAAAAAAGCGGCGTAAGGTGAATGCCTCCTGCGGCTTCCTGGATTTTCCTGAATCTGAGAATCTTGTCCGGATGAGGAATGACTGCCGTTTTAATGATTGTTTCTGTCATGTTTTTACCGTTTTTCTGCTTGCGCGCTGGGGGTATATTCAGTATAATAAAAAAAGATAGTTTTTAAAAGGAGTTTTAATCTTTATGGCAACTAAAAAGGAATCTGTTGATATCAATAATACAATAAACGTAATTCAGACTGTAGAACTTCTCATCTGTTATTTTGCGTTCTGTGTATTCTTCTTCTGCAACTGGCTTGGACACGGTCTCGTTGATACACTTAAGTCCATTGTAATGATCATTCCTAACCTTGTTATGTCTATTCCAAGGGCATTCATCAATATTTACGAAGTTTTGACTTCAGAAGGAACAAGATGGGAATTTGGTACTACTCTCCTTGCCCTCCTTGTTGTCCTCAACGTCATCGGATTCATTTTTGCCCGTGTTCATAAAGAATAGGCTTATATAGTTTGTGAATTTTACATGCGGTTGTCTTTCGGCGACCGCATTTTTTTTGGGAGAAACCTGAATGAAGTTAAAGTTTTTATCATCCGTGCTTGTCTTATCTGCAATTTTTCTGTCCGGCTGCAGTACGGACTGTAATTTTTCAGTTCAGGATTCGCCTGCCGGAATCCTTGAAGGCCATTCTTCTTCCGGCTGTGAATGGTGGCTTTTTGATGCAGCTCAGCAGGAGAAGGTGCAGTCGTTCTTCAAGGCAAACGGCGATGCGTGCATTTTCGTTCAGTTTAATGCAGGCAAAAAAGCTGAAGGTGACCTGGAACTTGCATTCCTGTACGCTGAAGATACTGCCTCAAAGATAAATGAAATTTCAAGCCGTCCGGTCGTAAAGATTCCGCTTTCGCCGTTCCGCGGATATTCATTTACAGTCTCATTTGCATTCGACAAGGAAAAGGAATGCCCTGCAGGCTTCAGGATTAAGTCGTCAGGAGACAGTGCGCCTGTCGCTTCGGTTTCCGTTCAGAGGGCCGTAATTGGTTTTGACTTCAGGGGAAGCAATCCGCTTTATGCCTTTGCTCCGAA
>DGTU01000172.1 GCA_002394465.1 Treponema sp. UBA4328
GGATGATACCTTCTTTTTCAACCATTCTCTTGAAGCGTTTGATTGCTTTTTCGAGGTTCTCTGTTTCTTCAACCAAGATTGTTGCCATGTTCTTTTCACCTCCTCACTACCGAAGAATCCGTAAGTTCGCCTACTATATCAAAAAGTGAAAAAGAATTCAAGCCTTAGACCTGGCGTTTTACTGAGGAATTTTTTGAGCCACGGTGTCTTTTTCCTGTTTTTTGCGATTTGAGTCCATTACAAAGCTGATGAAGTAGTCTTCCAGCGTTTTGTGAGGGCCGGGAATGTTAAGTCGCTTTCTTGCCCTTGCATTGTCCCTTCGCAGTGAGTATTGCTGGAAGAAATCCCTGTAATCCTCGCTTACATTTGTTTTTACGTCTTCGTCGAGGAAGGATGAAACTTCGTCCCGGCTGATTGCGGCTATTCCCTTTTCCCTGAGCAGCTCCTTTAGCCTTGTGATTTGCTCATATGAGATACCGAAAAGAAATTCTTCCATAATTCGATTTACGCCTGGATCACCAAGCATTGTCTTGATGAACTGGGACCATTGCTCGTCCAGCTGGAAGGAAATCATAATCAGCTCGCTGGTGCCCATCATGGTGCCGAAAGCCGGTGCAAGCCGGGTGCGCGCATTCCATACTGAATGAAGGACCGGTGAAATGTCGGTAATGTTTTGGTCTGCCCTGTGTTCCCAAAGCAGCAAAAGTGATATTGCAAGCTGGCGGCGGGAAGCCATTGGCAGGCTTGTGTCCCGGATAAGATTGAGGTAGACATCTTCAGCCAGCAGGAGGAACATCATGGCGATTGTCTCGTCGTGTATCGCTGCTGTCGTTTTTTTGTCCAGCCCAGACTCCCGGGCAAGTTTTTCCATTGAAGAGAATGTGTGCAGCTTTGCCACAAGAAAGCCCTTTCCCAGCGTGGCCTTTGACGGCAGCTGCAAGGTTGTGTCTCCTTCCCTGTTTGAATTTACAAGGGAGTCAATCAGGGAAGCTGGGGTGCGGGTTCCTCCGGTGAGGTTTGCCCTTTCCAGAAGGGAAGGAAAGCTTGCTATGGCTGCGGCAAGGTTTTTGAGGTCTTCTATTCGCCTGTTGAAGCGGTCAAGCCTTTCTGATTTTATTTCCGTAAGAGCCGAGCGCAGGGCTTTTACCAGCTGCCTCTGTTTCTCCGTGAATATGACGATGCCTGTTTTAAATGAGTCCTGAGAAAGTTCGTCTTCTGTAAAGAATTCGTTTATATCAACTGTTGTAAAATCTGATTTAGATTCGTTCATTTTAGCTTATTTGATTATACCATAGATTTTTCTAATTTCAACATTCTTTATTGCCGATTGTTGGAATATGAAGAATTATGTCCTTTTGATTTTTATGACCTTTTTCTGTCTCTTTGGCCTTTCCGCCGCCGAGGATATGCTTATCCATCCCGAAGATATCCGCCTTGTCTATGATGACGGAGCAGATTTCTCAAGCTCGGCAGGTTATCACTTGTATATAAGGAAGAAAAGCGGAATTGAATCTGTTATGCTCGTTGAGACGACGAAAGATCCCGAAGGAAAAGAGGACAACTATTCTTACCGAGCTCTGGACTACAATTCAATAAATGGCGATGAAATCCGTTATCTTGACGGGAAAGTGCTCGATTCAAAATACTCAAAATATTCACTCATAGACTCTACCCCTGAAGATGACCCTGTTTTCGGCCAGACCTTCCACATCTTCATTCCCCCGGAACTTGCCTACGGCTACCCATGGTCAAGAAACGGACTCGTAAAAATCGGCAGGGGAACTTTCATCAATATTCGTTCTTTTGAAAAAAAATATGGCGATTATTCAGGAAGCTATGCAGACAACGCCTACATGTTTGATCTTGGGAAAGCCCTTGTAAAGGAAGAAAAACTGCCTCCTCCTGAAGAAAAGAAAGAGGAGCCTTTGCCGCCAGTTCCAGAAGAGCCTGAGGTTATCGTGCTTACTGATGATTACAATCCGCTTGCAGCTGAGACTTTCAGAAATATTGCGGCCTTTGGTGGCGGAGAAATGGTCTATTCAAAGGGGCCGGATTCCCTGCCAGATGATATTATGGCCGCTCTCGACAGAATAAAAAACAAGGAAAAGGCCGATGTGGTTTTTGCCATTGACACTACGGGAAGTATGAAAGATGACATTCAGAAACTCAGGGAAGTATGGGTGCCCCAGCTGATTGAAAAAGTCAAGGAATTCAACGATCTCCGCCTTGGACTTTTGCTTTACCGGGATTACGGAGATACCTACCGCTACATGAATCTTCCTGTCAAGAAATTTGATTTTACCCGGGAAGTGAACATGGTGAAAAAAAATCTAAATAGTTTCTATATATATGGTACTGAAGGCGGGGATATTCCAGAGGCGGTGTATGAAGCTCTTTATGCTTCCATGGAGTTTTACAAGTGGCGGCCGGATGCCGAGCGCAAAATCATTCTGATTGGGGATGCTGAGCCTCATCCCCGCCCGCGAGGAAGCGGAAAATACTCGAAGGATCTTGTTGCAAAAACATCGGAAGAAAAGAAAATAATGATTGATGCGATTATCGTACCAGATAACAAGAAAGACAGGGGAAGATAAAAAAAGCCGGGCTTTTAGCTTGAAGCGTACTTCAGGTTTAAGCCCGGCTTTTTCGTTATTTTTTAGTCTCGTTTATTTTATCCATTGAAACTTGAGCCAGCTTACGGTATGCGCCTGGAAGGGTGCCGGGCTGGGCGTTTGCATAGATGTCAAGGATTTCCTGAAGGACAACTTCTGCCTTGTCGTATTTTTTTTGGCGAAGGTAAAGGTGGCCGATTTCGTAGCTTGCCTCGATGTAGACTGCCGGCTCATTGGCATATCGCTCAGTGACGGCATTATAGTAAGCCAGGGAAGCCTGGTAATGACCGCTCTCAAATTCTGCCTGTCCTTTCTGGATGAGTTCCTGGGGAGAGAGTTCCATGGGAATGTCTTTTGGGACAGTAGAGCAGGCGGCGAAAAATGCCGAGCAGATTGCAATGATAAAGATTGATTTGAATGTGCTTCGTTTCATAATACAATGATAACAAATTAACATGAAAAAGGAAACATGGGGCGGACACTCTTATTCAGTTCTTATAGATAGAATCATTGAACACATCCTGCTTTTTTGGTAAACTCTCCCTATCATTTTTTTGGGAGAAAATCATGGCTACACCATTGGAAAATTACCTTTCTTCTTGCGGCGGAAAACCTACTGCCGCAATGTGCGCTTATGTCGCAAATCTTCAGCAGGTTGCTTCCGTCAATCCTAAGATTGCGGCTTCTGTAGTAAACGAAATCCAGAATCAGCGCAGCCACTTAAAGCTCATCGCTTCTGAGAACTACTGTTCTTTGGCTGTTCAGGCTGCTATGGGAAACCTTCTCACGGACAAATATGCCGAAGGTTATCCTGAGCACCGCTATTATGGCGGTTGTGTCAATGTTGACGCTGTTGAGATGGAAGCTGCCCGAGAAGCAGAAGAGCTTTTTGGTGCCGACTATGCTTATGTTCAGCCTCATTCTGGCGCAGACACAAACCTCGTTGCCTATTGGGCAATTTTGAGCGCAAAGGTGGAGACTCCAACTCTTGAAGAACTTGGCGTGAAATCTCTCAATGACTTGACCGATGCTCAGTTTGCTGAGCTTAGAAAACGCTTCGGAAACCAGAAACTCATGGGATTGGACTATTCTTGCGGCGGCCACCTTACTCACGGTTACAAAATGAATGTCTCAGCCCGCATGTTCGAGAGCCATCCTTATGGTGTCGATAAAGAAACAGGTCTTCTTGACTACGATGCAATCGAAAAGCAGGCAATGGAAGTTAAGCCTCTCATTCTTTTGACAGGTTACTCAGCTTACCCACGAAAAATCAACTTCAAGCGTTTCCGTGAAATCGCAGACAAGTGTGGAGCAGTCCTCATGGTAGACATGGCTCACTTCGCAGGTCTGGTTGCCGGAAAAGTCTTCACAGGCGATTACGATCCTGTAAAATGGGCAGATGTCGTCACAACCACTACTCACAAGACTCTTCGTGGTCCTCGCGGTGCTATGATTCTCTGCAAAAAAGAATTCGCAGACTATGTAAACAAGGGATGTCCGATGGTTTTGGGCGGACCTCTCCCTCATGTCATGGCCGCAAAAGCCATCGCTTTCAAAGAGGCAAATACACCGGCTTATCAGGAATACGCAAAGAAGGTCGTCGCAAACGCACAGGCCCTCGCAAAAGCACTTCAGGACTTGGGCGTACGCCTCCAGACAGACGGCACTGACAACCACCTCATGCTCGCAGACGTTACTTCTTACGGCCTCACTGGAAAACAGGCTGAAGCTGCAATGTTCGAGTGCGGTGTAACAGTAAACGCTAACGCCCTTCCATACGACAAAAACGGTGCATGGTGGACATCAGGCCTTCGCCTCGGAACTCCGGCCCTCACAACTCTCGGAATGGGTGAAAACGAGATGAAGGAAGTTGCTTCAATCATCGACTTTGTCCTTAAAGGAACAAAACCAGGCCTCACAAAAGAAGGCAAACCTGCAAAGGGCAAGATCGACCTTGATCCTGCAGTAAAAGAAGCTGCTTCAAAACGCGTTCAGGATCTTCTCGGCAAGTTCGTTCTCTATCCGGAGCTTGACCTCGACTTCCTCAAAAAAGAGTTCGTAAAATAAACTGCAATTCATCATTGCATGAATGAACACATCCCTGTCATGCTGAATGTACAGTCTGACAGGGATTTTTTTTCGGACATCTGAGAATACATTTATTTTCTTATAACATAAAATTCTTTATTTTTACAAAAAAGCGGGTTATCATTTAAATAATGACGCGCATTCAGTTTCTCTTCATAAAAAACAGGGAATTACTTATTTATCTGATTCTGTTCCTCCGGCATTTTCTTGCAATTCCTGTTTATCAGCATCTTATTTCTGTTAATACGGTCATAAACCTTCACCCGATTCTTATCTACAATACCGGCATTTCATTCGTCTATCTGTGCTTTATCATTCTTTTCAAAAACCTTAAGAACAAATTTTTCATTCTGTTTGCATATTTTGAAACCCTGACCTACTGTATATTCTTTACGGTAACGATGGGTTCTGATTTCGGACTGCAGATTGTTCCTATCTGCGTAATTCCTTGTGTATATCTTCTCGGATATTCTGCAAGGGCTTCCCTTAAGTTCTACATTACCTTCGGTTCTCTTGCATTTTTCGTAAACCTTTTCATCCTGTACTGGAATTTCATGCGCAACGGAATCGTTTCAACGAATGCATACTATATCGTTTCTCTTGAACTGCCTGTTTTTTACATCTGGCATACCATCATGCTCAACTCAACGGCAATGATTGTTCACCTGTACATAAGCATTCATACCGAAATGTCCTTCAGGCGCTCAAGGCAGAAAAACAAACAGATTGCCCGGGAGCTTGATTACATTTCAAACCATGACCACCTTACAGGCCTCTTGAACAGACGCAAGATAAATTTTTACATTGAACAGTGTTCTTACCGCAAGAAAACGGAAAACGCCGACTATGCATTTACGATTTTTGATATCGACAGCTTTAAAAAAGTAAACGACACTTACGGACACGATGCAGGTGACTTCATACTTAAAAACATTTCATCAAAAATTTCGCAGTACATAAAACCCGGTCAGCTGCTGGCCCGCTGGGGTGGAGAAGAATTCGTTATTCTCTTCAAGGATTTTTCGCCTGAAATCAGGAATCAGCTCGAATCAATCCGCGAAGAAGTAAGCAGGACTGACAACGTTTTCAACGGAATAAACATAAAAATCACGCTCACATTCGGATTAAGTTCTTCCAGAACGGCCACCTCCCCGGACAGGCTCATAATGGAAGCTGACAATAACCTCATGTACGGAAAGGAACACGGCAAAAACCAGGTTGTCGTTTCGGAGAGTTTCAAATGACAAAGACAAAACTGCTTTTTTTCTTTTCCAAAAACAACACCCTCGTTCTCTTCCTTTTCTGTCTGTCAGGAGAGGCCATGTGGCTGTTTACGATAAACAACATGAATTTCCGCAACGAACAGCCGCTCTTCTATCTCGGAGTCGCTTTTTCACTGGTACTCGCATTAATTTCAGTCTTTTACAACAGGCTTCCGAAACTTGTTTCGTTTACGATATGGGCAGCGGCACTCAATATATACTCGCTTGGGGAATGTATTATCACGAGACAGGTCAGCGGTGTCGTTGCATACGTAATAAGCCTTATTCCTGCAACCTTTATCTTTACTGCAGATTTCAAAAAACCGCGCTTCTACTACTTCATAATGAATATATTTACCCTCTCAAACCTTATCGTGATAAGCATATTGAAAATCAGACAGCCTCTTTATAACCTCTGGGTCGGAGACCAGGGACACTTCTTCATTACGAGCGCCTTCTTCAGTGCAATTTCTTCATCTGTCGTTATTTTCTTAGGCTGTGCATTATGTGACATCAAGCTCAGGCGTCTGGAACGAAAAGAACGCTTCATGCGCAATTCAATGTACTATTCTGCCAAGCACGACCCGGCAACAGGACTCATGAACAGAAGCCGCATTGCAGATGTCTTCAAGGACTGTGAAAACCGCAAGCTCCAGACCGGAACCGACTATGTAATTTCAATTTTCGACATAGACAACTTCAAGAAGGTTAACGACACCTACGGCCATTCAGCCGGAGACTATGTCCTCAAAGCCTACACAAAGAAAATCTGGGACGCTTTCCCTGAACCCGTAAAGACCGGACGCTGGGGAGGAGAAGAATTCATCATCATATTCCCGTATTTCAGCAATGAAATAATATTCACCCTCGAAAACGTAAGGGCACAGATTGCCTCAGAAACCCTCAAATACAAGAATCAGGAAATCAAAATTACTGCGACCTACGGAATCAGTTCTTCAAGGAATCTTGGCACGGCGCAGGAAGTCCTCAACGATGCAGACCAGCACCTCAACATCGGCAAACAGAACGGCAAAAACAGGCTTGTAGTTTCTGAAAACTATTGATACACTTCTGTATCATGAAAAAAAATATTAAAAACTCGCTTATCACAATCCTTACGGCATCACTGCTTGTATCATGTTCATCAACTTTAGTCCCAGTTGAAAACCTTACGCCTCAGGAACTCATTCAGTACGGACAGAATGAATATGAGGCATCAAACTATCAGAATGCACTTTACTATTACAATACTGCAATCGATAAATTCGGCGATCAGGCTTCGGTCTTTGTTGAAGCGCGCTACGAAACCGGTCACATCTACATGAAAAAGAAGGACTACACGAATGCCGTAGCAGCCTTTGATGAAGTAATTTACGTTTATGACCATGCACCGGCAGGAACTGTTCCGGCAGCATACACAAAGCTTTCAAAAATCGAACTTGCAAAAATTCCTGAAAGCAAGGTAACGCAGGCTCGTGCCGAGATTGAAAAGGCAAGAAAAGAAGCAGAAAGTGAAAAAAACTAATGCAATGCGCATCCTGGACGGGGCTAAAATAAAATACGAAGTCCTGTCCTACGAGGATGACGGTGAACATGAACTTTCACGCGGAGCTGCCGAAAAAACGGCAGAAAAACTCGGCATCGACGCTTCAAGATGCTTCAAGACAATCGTAATGCGAAGCGAATCAAAGAAAGTATTCGTTTTCTGCCAGTCCGCACTCCACGAAATCAACCTCAAGAAAGCCCGCAATGCATGCGGAGCAAAAGAGATTTCTCCGGTAAAGAGCGAAGAACTCCTTGCCCTGACCGGCTACATACGCGGCGGCTGTTCCCCTGTCGGAATGAAGAAAAAATATGAAACCTTCATAGATTCTACTGCACTTGATTCAGATAAGATTTACATAAGCGCAGGAGTCCGCGGCCAGCAGTTATGCCTTAACCCGCAGGACCTTGTAAAAATCACGGGTGCAGAAGTCTGTGACCTTATCCTTGAACAGGAGAATTAGCGAATACTGCACTCAGGGCACCGAATACGCCCATGCTCGCAAGTGACATAATCACTCCGGCAATAATTACTCCGAGAAGAACGGCAATAATCGTATTTCTGGCATTCATGTCCAGAAGGCTCGCTGCAAGGGTTCCCGTCCATGCACCCGTTCCCGGAAGAGGAATTCCAACAAAGAGCATCAGCGCAACAAAGAGTCCCTTTCCGGCCTTTTCTTCAAGCTTCTTTCCGCCCTTCTCCCCTTTTACAAGAAAAAACGTACAGATTCCGCCGATAACTTTTTTGTCCTGTCCCCATTCAAGGAACCTTCTTGCAAAAAGATAGATAAACGGAACCGGAATCATATTCCCCAGAATACAGATTATATAGACAACTGCAATATTCAGTTCTGCTCCGTCAGCATTAAAGGCAACGGCAACCGGTATGGCACCCCTGAGCTCAATGAGGGGAACCATGGAAATCAGAAAAACAATCAGGTATTTTGAAAACATGTGGAAATTATATTAGGTGGAGAATAATTTCTCAATATATGCTATAACTTTTATTAAGGTCGTTGGTTATATATTTAATCAACCATAAAAAGTTTTAAAGAGGGGAACAATGATAGAAGTTTCACATCTTTCAAAGCAGTTCGGTACGTTCCGGGCTGTAGATGATGTTTCTTTTTCCATTCCGACCGGACAGATTGTAGGACTCCTTGGTCCTAACGGTGCAGGAAAAAGTACCACGATGCGCATGATTACGGGTTTTCTTCAGGCAACCGACGGTGAAGTCCTTATTGACGGCCTGAACATTGAAGATTCACCCGTAGAAGCCAAGAGAAAAATCGGTTACATGCCCGAAAGTGCACCGCTCTACGGTGACATGATTGTCGAAGATTACCTGACATATATTGCACAGGTTCAGAATCAGGATCCTGCCGTAAAAATTCCGCAGCTGTGTGATGAATGCGGCCTGCGCGAAGTAATGCACAAAAATATTTCTGAACTCTCCCGCGGTTACAAGCAGAGGGTCGGCCTTGCTCATGCACTTATGAACGATCCTGAAATCCTTATTCTTGATGAACCGACAAGCGGCCTTGATCCAAACCAGATTGAAGACGTACGTGCCCTCATCCGCAATATCGGTAAAACCCGCACGGTAATCATTTCAACACATATCTTAAGCGAAGTTGAAACCCTCTGCTCCCGCGTAATCATCATTGCAAAAGGCAGGGTTATTGCTGACAGTCCTACCGATGAACTGAGGACGCGCTACGGAAATTCTGCAACGATATTCGTTCAGGCTTCTCCGTGTACGGCTGAAGAATTAAAGACTGAACTTACAAAGATCAGCGGAATCTCAGACATCGTAAAGACGGACGGAGAAAGCATTAAGGGCGATGACAAGGTTACCAGCGTTCTTGTAAACCTTTCCGGTGAAAACGAAGTCCGTCCTGAAATCGCCAGGGCAGTCATTAAAAAGGGCTGGACGCTCTATGAACTGTCCCTCAAGCGCAACAGCCTCGAGGACGTATTCCATACACTTACAATGGGAGAACAGGAATGAAAGACCAGAAAGCATTCAAAGTAATAATGAAACGCGAAATAAGCGCGTATTTTTCAAGTCCGATTGCCTATATAGTTACCGGGCTTTTTCTTGTTGCGTCAGGAATCCTTTTCTTTATCCTCAACGCATTTTTTATAACGGGTGATGCAAGCCTGAGGCCGTTCTTTTACTGGCTTCCGCTCCTTTTCTCATTCTTCATTCCTGCAATGACCATGAGGACGATTGCAGAAGAAAAGAAAACAGGTTCAATCGAAACACTGCTTACGCTTCCTGTAACCGTAACGGACGTCGTAACCGGCAAATACCTTGGTTCACTGATCTGCGGCGCTGCAATGCTCGTTCCTACCCTTTTCTATGCAGTTACCTGCTATGTTTTCGGTTCTCCGGATACGGGTTCCCTCATCTGCGGATATCTCGGAGCACTTTTCCTTCTTGCAGCATTCTGTGCAATCGGTCTGTTTGCAACTTCAATTACGAAAAACCAGATTATTGCATTTTTCGTTTCCTGCGCAGTCTGTCTGGCAATCACCAAGGCAACCTGGCTTCTTTCATACATTCTCCCGGGCTCCATCGTTACCTTCCTCAACTACTTTTCTGCAGAAAACCATTTTGAGTCAGTTACGAAGGGAATAATCGATACCCGTGACCTTGTTTATTTTGCTTCAGTTACGGTAATTTTCCTTGCATTTACCGTAAGGACACTGGAAAAAAACAGAAGCAGCAGATAGCTTAAACCGGAGAAAGACATGAAAAAGTTTTTAGAATACATTAAGAATCCAAAAAGCGATTTTCTTCTGCTCATAATCGCAATACTTCTCCTCAATCTCGTATGCTACAATGCATATACAAGATTTGACCTTACAGGCTCAAAGGCATACTCACTGTCTAAATCAAGCAAAGAAACCGTACGCACGCTCGAGCAGCCGCTTTCAGTGCAGGTTTTCTTTACTTCAGACCTCAAGAAGCCTTATGATGCCATTTATCCTTATATTTCTGACCTTCTCAAGGAATATTCACAGAGCGCAAACCAGTTCTTCTCGTATAAGTTTTTTGACATGACGAAAGAAGAAAACGAAAAAATTGCCTCAGACTACGGACTTCAGAAACGACAGATTCAGGACGTAAAGACAAACTCAGTCGGATTCACCCAGGTCTGGCTCGGACTTGTCATAACATATGCTGACAGGACAGAAACTCTCGACGGTATTGTCCAGACTGCAGGCCTTGAATACAAGCTGACGACTACAATGCAGAAAATGATTGCAGAAACAGACATTTTCTCAGGTCTTACGGACAAAATTACCGTTACCCTCTACTGGCCTGAAGACGTAAAGGATGACAAGATCCGCGGAATTACGGAATTCAAAAAGGAACTCGAATCTGTATGCTCTTCAATCAACAAAAAAATGCTCGATTCAAGCAGGGAGCGTCCTAAGCTCGTTCTTGAAACCGTTTCCCCGAATCCGGCAGCACTCAACAGCACAATCAAAAAATACAACCTTACTCCGATGCGCTGGGAAAATTTCAGGAGCGCACAGGGCGTAGTAATTTCATACAAAGACAGGTTTACGACCCTTCAGATTCCGGTTCAGAGCTTCATCCGTTTTGCAGGCATTTCAAGCCCGATCGGTCAGATTCCGGCCCTCGACAATCTTGAAGAATCAGTTGCAAAAACCCTGCGCAGCCTTGTTGCAAAGACAAATGAAATCGGCTATGTAATCGGACATTCAGAAGCCTTCCTCAACGACACCCAGACAGGCGGCGCCTACATCAATTACGTTCTTGAAAACCGCTATAAGTTCAAGGAAATTGACCTCACGAGCGAAGAAATCCCGGCCGGCCTCAGCACAATCATGATTAACGGTCCGAAGGATTCTTTCAGGGAAGAAGAACTCTACAAGATTGACCAGTTCGTAATGAAAGGCGGAAACGTAATCTTTGTCGTTGATCCTTACTTTGAACAGCTTCCTCAGCAGCAGAATTACTATTACAGCCAGCCGACCTACACCCCGATAGAAACCGGCCTTGATAAGCTTCTTGCTTCTTACGGTGTAAAAGTAAACAAGGACTATGTCCTCGACGAAGACTGCCTCAAGCTCTACGACCAGAACAACCGTGAGTCCCCGATGTACTACATTCCGTATCTACAGAAGGATAACTTCAATCAGGACAATCCTGTTACAAAAGGACTTACAAACATCTTCATGGCCCAGTGTGCTTCAATCAGCACCGAAGAAGCAGAGGCAAACAAAGATGCAAAGGTTACTGTCCTTGCCAAATCTTCCCCAAAATCATGGCTGATGAAGGATTCAATAACAACTTATCCGGCATTCATTTCCGTACCGGAGGATAAGTCTTCACAGCACTCAGAGAATCTTGCAGTCCTTGTCGAAGGAAAATTCAAGAGTGCCTTTGACGCAAAACCAGCATCAGAAAAAGATGCCAAAAAGAACGAAGACACCCTGACGGAACAGAACCACATTTCTTCTTCCCTGCAGAATTCAAGGATTATCGTCCTTAGTTCTTCAAGGATTACCGGTTCGTTCCTCTACACTCTCTCAAACTTCATGAACAAGAACGTAAGCCTTCTTGATCAGAATGAGTTCGGACCGATGAGTTCATATTTTGTACTCAACATGTTCGACTATCTCAGCGGCTATGAAGACCTCTGCGAAATGAGGACCAAGAACAATATCAGGCAGACATTCTCTGTTTCAAGTTCAGTTACTCCGGTAATCTTCCAGTATTTCAACGTAATCGGACTTCCTGTAATCGTTGTAATCCTCGGACTCCTTAAGCTTGCCGGCATTTCTTCAAGAAAGCGTGCCATCCGCCTTAAGTACAATCCTGATGACAGCCGTGAAACTGACAATACAAAAACAAGTGAGGAAAAATAAAAATGAACATTACGCTTAAACAGAGAAAAATAGCCCTGCTCTCGGCAATAGGAATCCTGGCAGTAATTTTTATTATCCAGCAGATTTTCCTCCACCGTTCGCCTGTAGAACTTTTTGAACTGGAAGAAGAAGCAGATACGATTACCGTAACAAGGGGAGATGAAGTAACTTCTCTTTACAAAGACGGTGATACCTTTACCGTTGGAAAAAAGCACTATAAGGCTGCAGAATATGTTGCAGATCCCTTCTTTACGACACTTAAACAGATCAAGACGATTGCAACCGTAACTTCATCTACAGCTGAAAGTGAAAATGAACGCTACGGCTTTACTCCGAACTCTCAGATTAAAGTTGAAGCAAAGAAAGACGGCCGCGTACTGAGAACGCTTTTAATCGGCAAGAAAGCTTCAAGCGGAAGCCAGACCTACATAAGGGTTGACGGTTCAACCGATACGCTTCTTGCAAGCACTAACCTCAAGGATATTTACAGTACAAAAACCGAAGATATCCGTGACAGGGAAATTTATTCTGTTGAATCTTCAGACATTCTCTCAGTTGAAGTTACTCAGGGAAAGAACAAGTTCACTGTACTTAAGGAACCGGACGGAAACTGGGGCGGAATCAAGGATGCATCATCATCAAAGATTTCCAGCTGGATCAATTCAATTTCAACTCTTGATACAGGAAAATGGGCTGCTGACGATACGGAACTGACACCTGCAGGCACAGAAAAGAAGGTTACCCTCAAAACTGCTTCAAGAACAATTGAACTTTACTTCGAAGCCGGCGAAAAAGATGATTCAGACTGGCTCGTAAAAAGTTCAGCATCAGAATACTGCTTCTACGTAACGGCTCAGGCCGCAAAGAAATTCCTTAAGGAAGAAAAAGACTTAAGATAACCTTTCCGATAACGGTGCAGCTTTCAGAACTTAAATCCGAGCATTAATGCCGGCTGAAGCTGCACCCTCTCACCTATATCAAAAGACGGAAGCAGCTGCTTCTTTGCCCTGGAAGTAAACGCTCCGTCGTTAAAGTCATCAATTTTAATGTCAGATGAAGCCGCAATAAAAATATGAAAGCGCTTTACAGGCTTGAATGAAAGACCGAGGCGCACTGCCGGTACAAGATTGAATGACGAGTTTGAAGAATTCTTTTCATTGAAGTTCCAGCGCAGGCGCGCAAAAGCAAGCATATCAAGATTGAGGATGCTGTGAAGGTTTCTCTGACGTCCGATTCCAAGATCTATTCCGGCAGTTTCACCGAAGCACGTAAGGTACTGAGTCGAGGCAATTGTTCCGTAAATATTCTGGTTTCCGTACTGCAGTCCGAGTCCGAGACAGAGGTTTGTATCAATCGTACTTTCAAACTGGAGCAGGACTTCATCACGCGGCCATATATCAGCCTCGATGCACAGTTTTTTTGTTTTTTTGGAATCCTTTATAATGTCAAATGAAACTGTTTCCTGTTCCTGCGTTATTTTACCGGCGCTGATATGATAAATCTTACCGGATCTCGGAGTCACGCTGATTTTGTCCCCTTCTCCAGTATATACGCCGTCAGCCCTGAAATGTTCAATCCTGATTTTTGATTCCGTCGGGAAAAAGCTGTCCTTGCATACATAAACATCAAGTTCAGTGTTCCCCGGAATTCCGATTATTGCGCCCTGAGGGAAAACCGTACGCGCCGGGATTTTATAGCGGAGGCTTGCAAGTTCAACGTGACCGTTTTCGACCTTTACGACACACTGACCGTATTTGTTAAAAACTGCACAGTCAAAGCTTCCTTCGATTACAAGCTGACTGTAGGGAACTTCAGAGAAGGCTTCCTTTTCATCGAGGACAAGCATCCACGAAAGGTAGGCTTCCATCGCATGCATGTCCGTAAAGGCGTTCCTGGCATAGTCGGCAAGTCCCTGTGTCTTATGGTTCAGGTAGTTCATGATTGAAGACATCGTTGCATCATGTTCTTCATCCATTTCCGGCTGGAACGAAATCGGATCATAGATAATCGGCGGAAAGACTTTCTTTAAGATTTTATCTGCAGCAGAACGAAGTCCCTTAAAATCCCTGTAATAGGTCTTTACGCTGCCGTTGAATGCAGTTGCAATGTCAGTAACCTGAACCGGAATGAACGGACCGAGATAAAACGGATAATATTCCCTGTCCAGAAACTGCACGTAATATCTGTTCATGCGCACCAGATAATCGTCTTCGTAGGTTTTCATGTCAGTATTGAAATAATTTGCAAGGACAAGCACGTTCCCGTATTTCTTATACTTCCATTTTCTTCTGTTCATCGGAACCGTCGGAACTATGTCTTCTGCACTGACTATGTTCCAGATAAAGCCGTATTCAGACTTGTCTTCAATATCATAAGTCGTGACGTTAGGACAGGCAAATGTATATGTATAGACATATTTTCTGTTAATGAGTGAGCCCCGTACAAAAATTGACGAAATGACGTTCACTACGGCAGCTCCGCGGCTGTGTCCTGTCATAAAGAAAAACGCATTTTCAGCATCAATCTTATGCTTGAGGAGATAGGCAAAAAGATCTGAATAAATCTGAACTGCGGCAAGGCTGAAGCCTTCATGCACGGGACTTTCATCTGCCGTCCTGTCGCTCAGGTTTATGTTGGAAATCCATTCGTTAGAATTAAGGGGTGTTCCGCGTACTACAAGAAAAACAAGGGTTCTCTTTCCAAGGGAAGAATCAATTGTTTTTGAAGCAATGCTGTATGCACACTGATCATTTCCCCACAGCGGATTTGAATAGTCAATGTCATACTTGAATTCCATGTCCTGCTTTTTTACGCCGAGTTTCTGATACAGCTGAATAAGGTCATTGCTGTTTCTGTCTTTTTCAAAATCTACATAAGAATCAGTTGAAAGGACGGCTGCAAGGCGCGCAAGACCATGATTATAAATTTCAGCTTCCTGACCGAACCACTTTTCATTCCATTCAATTTCAACCGGCACGTTACTGTTTTTTTCGCTCAGAAGTGCCGTTGCAGGAACAGAAAGTTTCTCTGAAAAGGCTGAGGATAAGACTGCACCGGTAAAAAAAGCACTCAGGAAAAGGCGTTTCATTTTTCAGATGGTTCCTCAAGCGTAACCTTGATTTTTTTGTATTCCCTGTTTCTGTAAACGGTAAGGGTTACGCTGTCACCCGGCCTTTTGGCTTCAAGTGCGCTTGTATAGTCTGCATAGGTTTTAACGTTAATGTCATCGACTGCTACGATAATGTCGCCGCCGATATAGAACACGGAAGGATTGTACCTGTTTCCGTACTGTACCGCCCTGCTTCCGCCGAGAAGCCCTGACTTTTCAGTCTGTGAATTCTTTTCTACCTGGCTTACAAGGATTCCGTAACTTATTTCAAGACCGGCATATCTTGCAATGCTGCCTGTCATCTGGACAGGAGTAATCCTTAATACACCGCGCCTTACCCTTCCAAACTGAAGCAGGTCATTAACGACGCGTCTTGCAGTGCTCACAGGAACGGCAAAACCAATGCCGGCAGAGTTTCCGGAATCAGAAATAATCATCGTGTTTATTCCGATCATTTTGCCTGAAGAATCAAGAAGAGGTCCGCCTGAGTTTCCCGGATTGATTGCCGCATCCGTCTGAATCATATTGCGGATTATGACGCGCTTGCTTTCCTGAATAGGACGTCCGAGCCCAGAAATAATTCCCGTAGTCATCGTGCGTTCAAGACCGAACGGATTTCCGATTGCAATCACCTTCTGTCCGACTTTAAGTTCATCACTGTTTCCGAAGGTAATCGTCCTGAGCTTTACGCTTTCCGGCGGATCAAATTTAAGGACTGCAATGTCACTTTCAGTATCTTTACCGATAACCCTTCCTTCGTAGCTTGAACCGTCTGAAAGGGAAATCGTGATTTTTGTTGCATCAGAAATTACGTGTACGTTCGTTACGACGTATCCGCGCCTGTCAATTATTGAGCCGGAGCCTGAACCGCCGCTTTGAGTTACCGGTTCAAAAAACCAATTTACTCCCATTGTCTGCGTCGTAATGTTGACAACGGCTTCGTTGCAGGATTCGTAGACATTAATGTTCTCCTGCTCATCCTGTGTATATTTAACTTTCTTTGATTCAAGTGCAACGGTCCTTGCATTCACGCTGTCGATGATCGCATTCTGGCTGTCGATATTTGCCTGCTGCATTTCTGCAATCTGCCCTTCAAGGTTACGGATATAATTCTGAACATCCGATGCATTTTCAGATACAGCCCTGTCGTTGTTTTTTTCAGTTATAAAAAAAGCTACCGCAAGCGCAAGAAAAGCCCCGGCAAGCATTCCGATTATTGTATTCTTGAACATACATTAAATTATAGCGTTTTTAAATGAATATGTCAGTCTTACGTGCATTTGTTAAGGCTTACATGAGCGGGGCAAAAAGCTTTGCAAACGACCACCAGGCACGAACGATCAGCAGCTTTCTGTCGAATTCCCCGCACTCAACATAGTGGGAAATCTTTTCGTCCTCAAGGAAGATTTTGCGGTACTGTTCGGCAAGCTTCCGGTCATAGAAAAAAAGGTTGTTTTCAAAGTGCAGGTTAAAGCTCCTGCAGTCGATGTTTGTCGATCCGATGGAAAGAATCTTACCGTCACAGGTTATGGACTTGGCATGAATGAATCCAGGATAAAGATAGAACTTTATTCCCGACTGCTGCATCTCACGCACAAACTGATAGCTTGCAGCCTTAACATAGAACTTATCCCAGTCACGCGGAATCTGGATGCGGACATCGACTCCGTTAAATGCAGCAATCTTAAGGCAGGTCAGGAAAGATTCATCCGGCGTAAAATACGGAGTCTGAATGTAAACGTATTTTTTTGCCTCAGAAATAATCCTTATGAGCGCATCTTCAATGTTTGCTGCATGGCTTCCGTTCGGATCAGAAGTAACAAGCTGGCACGGAACGACTGAACTGTTTTTTGAAAGCGTATAGCTCAGGTCATGCTTGTCGTTGTTGAGGACACCTGAAATCTTGCTGAATATTTCTTCCGGGAAAAAATCATTTATGTTTTTCTGAATCTTTCTCTTGCGTTTTTTCCATGCCGTTGCGCTGTACCAGTCACTGATAAAAAGCGCCTGCATGCTCATTACGACATCGCCCGTAACGCGGACTGCAGTATCCCTCCAGTTTATCTTCCAGGTATCGGAACTGTTGCAGTATTCGTCCCCGATATTAATTCCGCCGGTCCAGCCGGTTTTTCCGTCTATCAGGGTCAGTTTTCTGTGGTTTCGGTAATTAATCGTAAGCGGAAGACCGAGCCTTAACTGAAAGAACGAATGCGTATGTCCGCCGGCTTTGTCGAGTTTTCTGAAGAACCTCATCGGCGTAAACCTTGACCCCAGGTCATCATACATAAGGCGCACTTCAACTCCTGAGCGGGCTTTTTCAATAAGCAGGTCCATGAACTTTGTACCGACTTTATCGTTATGAAAGATAAAATATTCAAGATAAATGCTTTTCGTTGCCGACTTGAGGTCTTCATACATCCTGTCAAAGCATTCATTTCCGTCGGTAAAGATCTGCGTTTCAGCGGCAGAAGTAAGCAGGCTCTCTCCCCTTTCAATGTTCATGTTTATGAGCGGAAAATATTCCTTTACAATCGGATGCTGAATCTTCTTTTTCTCTTCATTCAAAAAATCCAGCTGTTTTTTGATGCTGTCCTTCTTGCGTTCAGAAACAAGCCTGTTGGTAAGCTTCATCCTGAAACTACCCGTAAAAAAATGACCGCTTCCCAGCAGGTAAATAATGACACCGCCTACAGGAATGAATACAAGAATAAAAAGCCACAGTCCGCGCTTTGAAGATTCGCGGCGCTCAAAAAAGAGTACGAAGCAGATGAAAATAATTTCAATGATTTTTGTTGCAATAAGAAAAATGCTGTAGACGCTCATTTCCCTGCTCCGCTTTATTCCCCGCTGCTAGAACAGCCAGACAAATCCGAGACGGTTCTTAAGATAGAACTTTCCGTCAGTTTCAGTATAGTAAAGAATGCCGCTGCTGAGGTTGCAGAAAAGCGGGCTCCTTCCGAGCTGAACGTTAAGGTCAAGTCCGCCTTCGAAACAGCGCGTCCAGTATGAACTGTCTCCGAATGCACTCGTCATGGAAAAATATATTCCCGCTGAACCGGCAGAACCCTTAAGTGCAAGTGCCGCACCGTTTTTCCAGATATAATCAGTATCATAGACGTCATCATCAAAGCAGACATTATATATAAACTCGCTTGAGATTCCGGCATATATCAGGCTGTTTTCAAGACCGAGGTTAAATCCGCCGCCGAATCCCCGTCCGTTGTCACTTCCGCACGGTTCATAGAAATCGCACTCATTGCCGCCGCCGCGGATTACGAATGCATAGTCAAAATTACATTTCTCAAGCCGCTTCTTTCCTGCAAACTTAAGCGCTGCCCCGTAAGTAAAAGGCTGGTCACCTTCCTTTATCAGAAAGTCCCCCCACAGGCAGAAATCTGCAAATGAAGAAACTGCATAATCAAAGCCGAATGAAAGCGGAACTCCGTAAAAAGAATCCGTTTTATTCGTAATGTCACAGCCGGAACGGAAGAACAGTGCAAAGGTATCCTCAGGATGAATCATTGCAGTTCCGACGGAACCTATTGAAAGTCCCTTAAAGTCAGGGAACGCAGCAGCATAAGTTATTGAAGAATCTATAATGACCGGTGCGTTAAGAATCTGATTTTCACACGAAAGAACGGCAGTATATTCTCCGTCCGGAAGAACATAGCCGTTCATATCACAGCCGTCCCAGGTTACCTTCTGATTCCATGTTGAAAAATCATTAAAAATGAAAGTCCTTACGACGTTACCTTCCGGGTCTGTTATATCAAGCTGCCCCGTACCGTGATTCGATACATAAAAGGAAAAGTCCACCCTGCCGGCAGAAGATGAAAGATAAGGATTCATGGCTTTTTTTCCGGCTTCAAGAGACGAAATCCTGAATGCGGCACTTTCAAGCTGAACGTCAAGGTACTGAACCGTATTTCTGTGGATATAGATTTCTTCCGCAAGCGTTTCATATCCGAACATGCTTACTGAAATTCTGTGCTCACCCTCTGCAAGTTCAAAATAATTCTTCTGCATTGTGCTTCCGTCTACTGAAACGAGCGCACCTGCAGGTTCGGTTTTGATGTCGACCCAGCCGGTCCATTTATGCATCTCGACATAAAAATTCTGCGTACGTCCGCCCTTAACGCGGATTCTGAGCCGTTCTGTCCTGTACCCGTCCTTTACGAGCTTTAATGAATAGTAACCTTCCTTGAGGTCAGAAACTGTCAGGTTTGATACTCCCTGATAAACTCCGTTAAGGTAGATTTTAACTCCGGAAACATCAGTCTGTATGTAGATTTTTGAAAGCTCTGATTTAATTTCCTGTATCCGGCTTGCAGTAATATCCCTGTCACTTTCCGAAGCGGAAAGCTCTTCAGTCTTCACGAGCGACATTCTTGACCTGTTCTGTGCACAAATAAAAAAAGGAAGCAGAAAAGATACTGCACAAATCAAAATAATTCTTTTTATCATAATAAAATAATAAACGTTTTGAACATTATTCTCAATCACCGCACGTCATTTGAGCATTTCATTTTCAAGGAAGCTGTAATAGCCCTGCCTGGAAATTATTATGTGGTCGAGGACTGATATTCCGAGGATTTCGGCTCCTTTAATGAGGTTATGTGTCGTATCGATGTCTGACTGCGAAGGGTTTGGATTTCCGGAAGGATGATTGTGACAGAAGATCACCCCGGAGGCCTGTTCCTTGATCGGTACGGAAAAAATCTCCCTCGGATGAACGAGGGCCATGTTTCCGGCTCCGACTGAAACGACGTTTATCGACAGGATTTCACGGCAGCCCGTAACCGTTATGCACAGAAAATGCTCGGTAGAAGCAATTGCATAGGACTGTACATAGGGAACGACATCAGCAGGCTTATTGAGGTACGCCTGAGGCCTGCGGTTCAGCCGGGTTCCGAGTTCAAGGCTTGCAGCAATCGACAGCGCTTTATTTCTTCCGACTCCGTCAATTTTGAGGAGGTTTGAGACGAGGTTATCCCTGTTTGAAGCGGACAGCACCTGAAGGATCTCGCCCGACAGTTTTTCTATCGGGTTCCGCTTCGTGCCGGAGCCAAGGATAAGCATTACAAGTTCTTCATTTGTCGGATAATCAATTCCGTTGCAAAGGACGAGTTTACGTAAATTAATTTTTTCTTTCACACTTATATATAATCAGTAATTTTTCGTTTTCTGCATGTTTTAAATAAAAATTCATCAAAAAAAACCGAAAATTTATTATGCGCCACATTTTTTATTCTTTTCTGACCTGTTTTTTTCTTTTCTGTTTTTTAAGTGCCCTTATTTTTACGTCGTGTACTTCAACTCCCGTACAAACTGAAGTCACCCCCTGTTCACGCGAACTTTTAGGGAGCGGAATCAAATCAAGCGTTCAGCTGCAGAATTTTTTCTTTGCACACAATTCTGACATTCCGCTTTCAAAAATATCACTGATGGCCGGCCTTTACATTGAAGAAGCAGCCGCCGAAGGAATAAATTCTGACGTTGCATTTGTACAGATGTGTCTTGAAACGGGATTCCTTACCTTCGGAAATCTTGTCGTACCTGAAATGAATAATTTCTGCGGACTGGGTGCAATGGATGCAGAACATCCGGGGGAATATTTTAAAGACGAGAGGACAGGCGTGCGCGCGCATATCCAGCACCTTCAGGCATATGCGACTACGGAAGAAGTAAGCCTGAACCAGCCGCTCGTAGATCCGAGATACAGCTGGCCTCATAAGGTTAAATTTGCAGTAACCGTCCACGATCTCGCCGGAAACTGGGCAACTGACCCCGAATACGGTGTAAAGCTGGACGGACTGCTGGAAGAACTTGCCCTCTATTAAATCAGCCGATTGTAGTTCCTGTATACTGTCTGCCGTCAAGAATGGCACGGATGTTTTCAATGTTCTTTCCGCCGGCACAGATTACCTTTAAGCCCATTTCCTGAGCCTTTTTGCTTGCAATCGGATCAAAAGGACAGTTTTTGCCCGGAACCCACTCATCACCGACCATTTTGC
>DGTU01000100.1 GCA_002394465.1 Treponema sp. UBA4328
CTGGTAAGCTTGCTATGGCAAACTCTGGTACTAATACAAACGGAAGCCAGTTCTTTATTACACATGTTCCGACTGGCTGGCTCAACGGAAAGCATACTATTTTCGGACAGGTTGTAGATGCAGACAGCCAGAAAGTTGTAAATGCAGTAGAACAGGACGATAAAATCGTTAAGGTAACAATTATACGTCAGGGCGACAAGGCTCAGAAATTCAAGGCAACTCAGGCTGAATTTGACAGACTCAGCAAATCAGCAAAGGCTGCCAATGAAGAAGCAAAGAAAAAAGCTATGGCTTCATTTATTGAAGGCTGCACAAAATCAAAGGACGGAATTTACTGGAAAACCCTTAAAGAAGGAAACGGTCCAAAAATCGGTAAAGGCAAGAATGCTTTTGTTGAATATAAAGGATATCTCCAGGACGGAAGCATTTTTGATGCATCAAAAGAATTCTATCCGAATGCACATGACGGTTTTGAATTCAAAGTAGGCGGCGGAGACATGATTCCTGGATTTGACATCATGGTTGCTGACATGAAAGTCGGTGAAACCCGCAAGATGGTAATTCCTCCGGAGCTTGCATATGGTTCACGCGGAATTCCTGATGCAGGTATTCCTGGCGGAGCTTATATCGCATTTGATGTACATGTAGTACGTGCTAAATAATAAAACTGAATATCAGTTTAATACAGCCGGTTCCTGATTAAGGACCGGCATTTTTATTTTAAACGGAATGAAGCGGAGGGCGTGATAAAGATACCGGATTGAAAGCATAGAGATGAAAATATAATTTTCAAGACTCTGTGTCTGTGGGATTATCTGAGTCAGCGAAAGGACTGTAAATGTAACGTTCATAACGAAGAGAATGATCCAGTAAACTGAAATATAAAGATTTTTTGTATTTTTAAGCGTAAAGAAAGCGCATATAAAATTAGCCGGGAACAGCCAGATAAAATTATAATTGAAGCTGCTTAAAACAAAAGTTGAAAAGAAATTGTTGAAGAGTACAAGAATCCCAAGGAAGCCTGTAAAGACAAGTATTAACAGTTCAAATGATTTAATTGCGATTGTGAAAGACTTGAGGATAAATGATTTTGAATTGAAAATAACCTGAAGAACTGTAAGGGAAAAAATAAAGGCAAGCAGGATAAAAAGAATAATTTTAACTGTAAAATCTGACAAAAGAGGAGAATCTTCAGAAGAAACATCAACTAACGAACGGCAGTTAATCAGTAAAGGCGTTCTTTTCTGTGTTTTTTCGATGATATTACTTTTTTCTATGACGATTTTAAGAAGTTCCGGAGTAAAACAGACATCTTCCGTCTTAAAATTAATGTCAGAATTAGAACCGAGCAGGATATTGTTTTTGATTCTTTCAAACCGGGAAATAAAATCATTGTTGATTACCGAACGGTAGGTATGTTTTCCGGAAACGATTTCAAGGTTTTCATTAAGTATAAGCTTTAACAGGGAGAAAATTTTTGTCGTACTGTTTTCCGTCAGAAAGTCATTCCGGTAGCCGTAATATGGTCCGTTGCAGCTTAAGATCAGAAGTTCAAACATTTTCTGCTTCTGTTCGTGGGTCATATTAAGTTCCTGTTCAGTCCAGTTTCTTGAATATGTCCGGATATCTTCATTTACTGCGTCTATGAACCGGCTGTGATTTTTGTATGAAAGTCCGTTTTTCTTAAATCCCAGGTTAAAAAGTTCATCGATGTCATTTTCTTCATCATAGACCCGGAGTGCTGAATGGCCGTAATAGTTATCAGGCTTTGAAGAAGGTTCCATTGTGATGAGCGAGATTACGGCATTTTTGCTCAGCGCAAAACTTTTCTCCTGTGGAAAAACTGTGAACAAAAATGAGAGAAAAAGGGCAGAAACGAGCAGGACTTTTTTAAGCATGATTACATTCTACAACAAAAGCCTATTTAGGAAAATAATTTAAATCTGCTGCATTCAGTAATTTCTGTGTATAAGGATGAACCGGATTTGAAATAAGTGTTTCTGTATCTGCTTCTTCAATTATCTGACCGTCTTTCATTACTCCGATTCTGTCGGCCATGTAGGCTACTACATTCAGGTTGTGACTGATGAAAAGAAAAGTCATTTTAAGGTTTTTCTGGAGGAGCTTAAGGATGTTTAGAATCTGTGCCTGAATCAGGATGTCCAGGGATGAAACGCTTTCATCGAGTATAAGGAATTCCGGATGAAGAATCATGCTGGAAGCAATTGCAATTCTCTGGCGCTGCCCTCCGGACAGCTGTGAAGGGTATTTTTCAAGAACATCAGGTGGAAGTCCCGTCAAAGTTCTCATTTCATTTATCATCTGAAGCTGTCTGTGTTTTGACTTTTCGATTTTATGGATGACAAGGGGTTCGCGCAGGATTGAAACGATTTTTTTCTGTGGATTTAATGAGGAATAGGGATCCTGAAATATTATCTGGAGTTTTTTGCGTAAATCCTTGAGTTCCTTTCCTGAGAGGCTGAAAATATCCGTGGAATTGAATTCAACGGTTCCTGAATCTGGTTTCTGGAGGCAGGCAATGAGGCTGCTGAGGGTCGATTTTCCGCAGCCGGATTCACCGACAAGGCCGTAGCATTCACCGCGGCGGATTTTAAGGTTCACGTCACGGACTGCATTGATTATACCGGAACTGGTTTTGAATGATTTTGAAAGGTTTTTTGTCTGTAAAATGATATCGTCCATGGTTCTACCTTTTTTATTCATAGATTCCGTATACCGGCAGTTTGGAATTACGTTTCTGAAATGACGGCATTGCATTTAAGAGGGCTTTTGTATATTCGTGTTCCGGAGACTCAAAAATCTTTTCTGCAGTGCCTGATTCAATTATTTCGCCCCTGTGCATTATGTATATTCTTGAACACAGTTTTTTTACGATTGAAAAGTCATGTGTTATGAGCAGAAGGGCAGTTTTGTACTTTTTGTTAAGTTCGTGGAGAATTTCAAGGATTTCAAGCTGGGTTGAAACATCAAGTGCGGTTGTCGGTTCATCAGCAATAAGAAGTTTCGGATTGTTCATCAGGGTTCCGGCAATCATTACCCGCTGCCGCATTCCGCCCGAAAGTTCATGTGGAAAACATCTGAATATCCTTTCGGTGTCAGTCAGTTTTGTCAGACGGGCAAGCTCAACGGCCTTTGCATGTGCTTCCTGCTTAGACATCCCCCTTGCAATTCCATATTCTTCGATCTGGCGGCCAACCCTCATAAGCGGATTGAGGCAGGTCATTGGTTCCTGAAAAATCATGGAGATGTTTGAATTATATGTGTTTATTGATCCGGAAGTTACCTGTATGTTTTCGGGAAGAAGATTCATGCATGAAAGGGAGGTCATTGTTTTTCCTGAGCCCGATTCTCCTGCAAGTGCTACGAATTCTCCTTCTTCAACATTAATTGAAATATTTTTTAAAATCTGTGACGAGGAAGTTTTTGTGCGGTATTCAACATTGAGGTTTTCGACACTTAATACTTTCATTTGCGGTTCTCCTCGTAAATGCCGTCTCCCATGAGGTTAAGCCCGAGAACAAGGACTGTAAGGAAAAATGCAGGGACAAGAACGGCTGCAGCGGACTGAAAGAGCTTTACTTTGCCTTCACTGAGCATCTGTCCGAAACTCGGTAAATCAATCGGAACTCCAAGTCCAAGGTAGCTCAGTCCTGATTCGCTGAGGATTGCAAGTGCAAAAGAAAGGGTACAGGTTACGCTCAGGTCTGAAATAATGTTGGGAAGGATATGTAAATACATAATACGTAATGCTGAAGCGCCTTTAGCCCTTGCAGAAAGTACAAAGAGTGAATTCTTGTATTTAATGTATCCGGCGCGTGTAATTCTCGTATACCGGGGAATGCTCATGATTGTAAGCGCAAGAATTGTTGTTCCAAAGCCTCCGCCGGATACTGCAACAAGCATAAGGGCGAGAAGGATTCCCGGGAATGCCATTTTGGTATTTATGATTTTCATTATTATAAGGTCAGCAATTCCGCCGAAATAACCTGAAACAGAACCTAAAATTATTCCGGTAATAAAGCCGGCTGTCATGACCGTAAATCCGATGAAAAATGATATTCGGGTTGCAATTAAAATCCTGCTGAAAACATCGCGTCCCTGAAAATCGGTTCCAAGAAGATGACTGAAAGAAAACGGAGAAAATTTATCGGACATATTCAGTTCATTGTAGTCATATGGGATCCATATAAAGCTTAAGAGCATCAGTATAAACATAAAGGAAAACATGCAGAAACCGGTGAGAAAAATTTTATTGTGCAGGTATTTTTTTATCATGCTTTTACCTTTGTTCTTGTTCTCGGATCAATTACCGAATAGAGGATATCAATCAGAAAGTTACATGCCAGCGTTATGACGGCAAGATAAATTATAAGCCCCTGCAGGAGAGGAAGGTCCCTAGAACTGATGGATGAAGCAAGAAGCCTTCCGATTCCCGGGAGTGAAAATACAGTTTCAATTATTATGGAGCCGCCGAGAATCTGTGTTGCAGAAAGGCCGACAACCGTAACGGATGAAATAAGGCTGTTGCGTAAAATGTGCCTGAAAATAATCGTATTTTCACCCAGGCCTTTGCTCCGTGCTGTCCGTACGTAATCCTGCTTGAGTTCATTTTCTATGCTGGACTTTATGTATCGGGCAAGAATTGTTCCGGTTCCGAGGGCAATTGAAAGTGAAGGAAGGATCAGCGAGGAAAAACCGCTGTATCCTGCCGACGGAAGAAGATGAAGTTTAAGCGTAAAAATAAGTATGAGGATTAATGCCGTACAGAATGATGGAATTGAAATCCATATCTGGTTTACATAAAAAAGCGGTTTAAGGTATCGATGACGTGAAACCCTGGAGAAAAGAATTCCAAAAATGCCGCCGATAAGTATCGTAAAGATAAGGCTCATGACGGCAAGGGAAACCGTAGCAGGGAGGCTTCCTGAAATCAGGGAAGTTACGCTCTGCTGATAACGATATGAGGTACCAAGGTCGCCTGTAAGTGCGTTTTTAAGCCAGATAAAATACTGGACCGGCAGGGACCTGTCGAGGTTGAGCTGGTGCTCAAGAAACTCAATCTGAGATTCTTCAGCTTCCGGTCCAAGTATGGAAAGAGCAGGACTACCGGGCAGTAGTTTAAATGTAAAAAACGTCACAAGAGTAATCAGAAACAGAGTTGTAATAAAATCCAGTGACTTTTTAAGGTAATAATTCAATTCTACAAACGACCGTTAGTCAGATTTTATTCAAACCAGAGTTCTGACAGCGGATAATAAGAAATAGGATACTGTTTATATCCGCGCAGAGCCTTGTCCATTACTACGTTATCTGAAGGATCGCAGATGAAAACGGCAGGACATTCTTCAGCAAGGATTTTCTGGCATTCCTTGAAAAGGTCAATGCGTTTCTGAGGATCTGTTTCAGTTTCTGCTTCAAGGAATACTTTATCGAATTCAGCATTATTGAATCTCGTAAAGTTTCTCTTGTACGGTGAGTAATAGCGGATGAAAATTTCTGAAGGATCGAGCTTACCTCCGAATGCAACTACAGTAGCTTCATAGTCAGCTTTTGAGTAAACCTGATCAAGCCAGAATGACCATTCAAGAAGCGTAACCTTGCACTTGATGTTAATTTTTTCAAGCTGGTTTGCAATGATCTGAGCGGTTGAGACATGCATCGGGTAATTTGCCGGTGCAATGATTGTAAGGGTAAATCCGTTCGGATAAGCAGATTTAGAAAGGTATTCCTTAGCCTTTTCAAGATTGTATGGAGTTACGTCCTTGAGGTTATCATTGTAATAGGTTTTCATTATCGGACTGAAATTTGAATAGAGTTCGATAGCAGTTCCGTCGTGTGCACCTTCGATGATTTCCTGCTTGTTGATTGCGCAGCTGATTGCCCTGCGTACGTTTATATCGCTCAGGTATTTTGATTTGGTGTTCATACCGAGAATCTGAATCATGTTCTGCGGTTCAGAATTTACGTTGAACTGTTCGCTGAGGGATTTTGCGTTGTTTGCAGTAATTTTATGAATTAAATCCAGCTGACCTGAAAGAAGGGCGATCATAGAAGCGCTTTCATCATTGATTATGTGAAGTTCAACAAGAGGAATCTTTGCTTCTTTTTCGCTGTTCCAGTAGTTATTGTTTTTTTCGAGGACAACCTTCTGGTGAAGTTCATAGAATTTGAGTCTGTAAGGACCTGTTCCGTTTGCAGAAGTCTGTGCATAAGCAAATCCTTTTTTGAGGACAGGCTGAACTGCAAGTGAAATAAATCCTGCTGCAGGTTCCTTAAGCTTTGCCGTAAAAGTATATTTGTCCGGAGCTGAAACAGATTCTACGATATTGAATTTGTCATTGCGGCGGGTAAATCCGTTGAGGCCGGCAAGGTTTTCGTAAGTCCATACTACATCTTCTGCAGTAAGCTTTTCTCCGTTGTGGAAAGTAACGTCGTTACGGAGCTTAAAGGTGTAAGTGAGCTTGTCTGAAGATACCGTGTAGTTTTCGCACAGAAGCGGGAATATGCCACCGTCAGCATCAAAGCCCATAAGGCCTTCGTAGATGTTGTAATTTATTGCTGCTGTTTCAGCTGCTGCAGATTCCCATGGGAAGAAACTGTCAGGATCTGTCATGATGTTCATCCTGAAAGTTTCCCTTGAGCTTTTGCCTGAGCATGAAATCAGAAGGCAGAGCGCAATGCCTGCAAGCATAAGTTTTACGATTTTTTTCATATATTTCTCCTTATTTTGTATGAAAAATTATTATGGATTTAATTCAAGGGCTTTTTTTACGCCGATGAGAGTCAGTTCCGGAATGATTTTGTCAAAGAGACTGTAATCTTCAAAAATCCTTGATAAACCGCCGGTTCCGATTATTAGTGCTTCTGATCCGTTAAAGACTTCAGTCATGTATGTACTGCAGATTTCCTTGACGGCTCCGGCTGTTCCGTAGAAAATACCGGCCTGAATTGCAGAAATTGTAGAGTTTCCGCATGCTCTTGTGGTTTTGGCAATTTCTACATGAGGAAGCCTTGAAGTTCCGCTGGCAAGAGCCTGTACGGACATCTTTAATCCCGGGAAAATGGTTCCGCCGGTGAATTCCCTGTTTCTGGAAACCGGAGTAATTGTTGTTGCCGTTCCGAGATCTACGATAATCAGGTCTTTGTCTGGGAAGAGGGCTGCTGCACCGATTGAATCAGCAATCAGGTCTGCACCGATTTCCTTTGGATTCGGAAATTTCAGTTTAAGGCCGGTTTTTATTCCTGCCTGGATGAAAAGAGGTTCGACTTTTAAATATTTGAGGATTCCGCTTGAAAGTGAATAGTTTATCGGCGGAACAACGGAACAGATTCCAATCCGTTCAATTTTTGACGGATCGATTCCGTTTTCACGAAGAACTGTGAGAAGGAAAATTCCAATTTCATCAGAAGTAAGGTTCTGACTGGTGGTTTTTCTGAACTGAAGGACAAGGGTTTCGCCTTCAAATACGCCGCCGGTAATATTAGAATTTCCTACATCAAGTGCTAGTATCATAGTACCTGTCCTTATTTACAGATCAAGTCTATCAGGTTTGATGTAAAAATATTGTAATGTCACTGCCTTTAACAAAGGTCAATGCACAACCACTATATTATGTTTACAAAAAATTTTAAAGTAATTTATTAATATTATCGAAAGAATTCGATGTTCGTTGTATAATTGAACGTGATATGAAAATTATTATTGTTGGTGCCGGATTTACGGGAACTCAGCTTGCAAGGCGTCTTATCAACGGAAAAAACGATGTTGTCCTTATCGACAATGATTCTGATGTCGTACGCCATGCTTCAAACACCCTCGACTGTAATGTAATTCTTGCAGAAGGAAACAATCTTTCGACTCTTGAAGATGCAGGCATTGAAGATGCCGATGCAATCGTATGCGTCACTGATAATGATGAAATCAACATGATAACCTGTTCGCTCGTGAATGCAGTTTATCCTGACATAACAAAAATTGCCCGTGTCAGGAACTATGCATATTATGTGAAGGGAGACGCAGGAAAGACAAACCCCCTCTATGGAATTGATTATATGATTCATCCGGACGTTGAAGCGGCTGAAGCAATTGTAAATGCCGCAAAACACGGTGCCGTCACGGATGTAATTCCATTTGGTTCTGACTATGAACTGATCCGCGTAAATGTTGAAAAAGGAAGCCGTCTAGAAGGCGAGCTTCTTATGAATATCCGTAAAATTACGGACAGGCCTATCATCATTGCCTACGTTGAAAGCAACGGGGAAACGATGCTTCCAGGCGGTGATACGAAAATCAATGCCGACGACTGTCTCGGAGTGCTTCTCTTAAAACAGGATACGGAAGCCTTCCTTAAGCTCTGCGGTTCTAAACTCAAACGTATCCGCAAAGTTGCCCTGATTGGTGCAAGCCGTGTCGGACTTATTGTTGCAGAAAAACTTATCAAACGCCGTGCAAACCTCCTTAAAAGGATAGTCAACAAACAGGAACGTAATGCACAGGAATTCGTAATTATTGACAGCGATGAAGAAAAAGCAAAGATTGCAGCTGAAAAATTCCCGGACATAAACGTTTTCTGTGCAGATGCCACTGAAGAAAGTTTTGTTGAAGAAGAAGGTATCGGAAATTTTGATCTGGTAATTTCAACTACACCTAACTACGAAATGAATATCGTAATGACTGCATATATTGAATCTCTCGGCGTAGAGAACAGTATTGCGCTTGTCTATAATTCAGCCTTCGGTGACATTGCACGTAAAATCGGAATTGAAGTTGCTGTTCCGGTACGTGATACGGTAATCGACAGCATTATGAGCCACCTCAAGGGCAAGGCCGTTACCGGTGTTCATACGATAAATGAAGGCTCGCTTGAGCTTATAGAACTTACGATTACGGAAGAATCTTCAGTTAAGGGAAAAACACTTCGCGAAATTGCTGAAAGCGGTAAATTCCTTATCCTCATGATTCAGAAGGCAGACGGGGATGACTATGAAATTCCTGTCGGAAGCACGACGCTTGAAGCCGGTGATGAAGTTGTTATCATGACAACCTCGCAGGACAATAACCACGTTCTGGAAAAATTTGGAAGTAAGCAGTAATGTTCGTAATAGTAAAAATGTTCATGATTATTCTTGCCATAATCGGTACTGCCTTTCTTCTTCCGGTTGGAACGGCACTGTATCTCGGTGAATATGACGTAATCAGGGCATTTATAATTCCCCTTGCAATTTCATGGGTTCTCGGCGGCATTTTTTATTTTATCCGGCCGAAAAAATCTGTCCTTTCAACGAGAAGCGTATTTGTTTTTGTATCTGCGAGCTGGATTGTAATCAGCATATTCGGTGCTCTTCCGCTTTATTTTGGAAATTATATTCCGTCTTTTGTAGATGCTGTTTTTGAGAGCGTAAGCGGTTTTTCAACGACGGGAAGCACGATTCTTTCTGATATTGAAGCCCTTCCGCGTTCTATTAATCTCTGGAGGTGTGAAACCCACTGGCTCGGCGGAATGGGAATAATTGCCCTTACGGCTGCAATTCTCCCGATAATCGGTGTCGGCGGATTTCAGCTTGTAAAGGCAGAGAGTACCGGACCTGAAAAAGGAAAAATTACTCCCAAGATGGCAAATACGGCAAAGGCACTGTGGCTTTTGTATTTTACCTTTACGATTGCACAGTTCATACTGCTGATGTTCTGCGGAATGGACTGGATTGATGCCCTCAGCCATGCATTTTCTACCCTGGGAACCGGCGGTTTTTCTACAAAGAACGCAAGTCTTGCCGGATTCAATAATCTGAGCGTGGAAATTGTATGTACGGTTTTCATGTTTCTTGCGAGCATTAACTTCAGCCTTTATTTTTATGTCATCACCGGAAAATTCAGGGAGATTTCACGGAACAGCGAGTTTAAGGCATATCTTGGAATTTTCTTTGTCGTTGTGCTCTGTCTTGCATTTTCACTCATTAAATTTTACGGATCCTTTGAAACAGCCTTAAGATATTCTTCTGTACAGACAGCATCAATAATGTCTACAACCGGATTCTCTACGGCAGATTTTACTCAGTGGCCTCCGCTCAGCCAGCTTTTGATTTTCGTTCTGTTTTTTATAGGCGGATGTTCCGGATCAACGGGTGGTGGATTCAAGGTAATCCGCTGGGTAATTCTCTCAAAGCAGTTCAGGGTTGAAATTAAGAGGATGCTTCATCCGCATGGAGTTTTCAACGTAAGGGTAAACGGTATTCCCGGAAGGAACGACCTTGTCCTGAATATTGCAGCTTTCCTTTTCATGTATTTCCTTCTGGTTTTTGCTACAACGGTTATGGGAACAATCGGCGGACTTGATCTGTTTGAGGCCCTTACCGGATCCCTTTCGATGGTCGGCAATGTCGGTCCGGGATGGGGACGCCTTACGGGAAACATGGGATTTCTTCCTGACTGGCTTAAATGCTGGTACTGTTTTGCGATGATTGCAGGCCGTCTGGAACTTTATAACCTGATTATTTTCTTTACCAGAGATTTCTGGAAAAAATGAACGCTGAACTTTCAAACCTTCCGGTTTATCCGTATCTCGATCAGGTCTGTGAAAACCTTAAATCTTCTGAAAGCCGCTTCCTCGTGCTTACGGCTGAAACTGCAGCAGGAAAATCTACTGCAGTTCCGCTTGCCCTGCTTGAACATTTTAAAGGTAAAATTTTAATGCTTGAACCCAGAAGGCTTGCTGCCATTGCGATTGCGGACAGGCTTTCTGATCTGCTTGGTGAAGAGACTGGCAGGACGGTCGGATACAGGCTTCACCTTGATACAAGGGTTTCTGATTCTACACGGCTTGAAGTGATTACGGAGGCAATTCTCACGAGACGCCTTCAGGCAGATCCGTTGCTCGAAGACGTGAATGTAATTGTCCTTGATGAATTTCATGAGCGTTCAGTTCATTCTGACCTTGCACTGGCATTCCTGAAAGAAACGATGTTGCTCCGGGATGACCTGTATGTAATCGTAATGAGTGCGACAATAAACTACCGTTCGTTAGCAGAATATCTGGGTACTGAAGATAATCCGGCAGCGGTCATGCAGATTCCCGGAAGGCAGTTTCCGGTTGAGATTGAATATAAACCGGACTTAAGTGTTGCAGAAGCAGTTATACGTGAATTGAAAATGACAGATAAAGCAAATCCAGACGATAAAACTAACGGGCGTTCGGATACAATACTTGCATTTCTGCCGGGTATTTATGAAATCCGGAAAACAAAATCCGAACTTGAAAATTACCTTACGGGCGTTAGTCTGGATGCTGAAATACTTATACTGCACAGTTCCGTCCCGGTCAGTGAACAGCGTAAAGTTCTCCGGCCGTGCCTGACTGATTCTCCGAGACGTGTAATATTGTCTTCTGCAATTGCAGAAACTTCGCTCACGGTTCCGGGAGTTACTGTCGTAGTGGATTCGGGATTATGCCGTGTAAACAAAATGAATGTTGCCCTCGGGATGGAACATCTTGTGACGGAGAATGAAAGTCTTTTCAGTGCAGCTCAGCGTGCGGGTCGTGCAGGCCGTGTTGCTCCTGGAAAATGTGTGCGATTGTGGAATGAACATGATGTCCGGCTTGAACAGAATAAGCCTGAAATTCTTCGGGCCGATCTGACGCAGCTGGTTCTTGAATGTGCTCAGTGGGGAGCATACGAAATTGAAAAACTTGACTGGCTGACTCCGCCGTCCGAATCTGCCTGGAATGCTGCCGGATTTCTGCTTGAAAACCTTGACTGCCTTGAAGTTCACGAAGAATCAGGCGGCGAAAAATCAACGAAAATAACTGAAAAAGGAAAGGCTGTCCTTAAGCTTGGACTTCATCCGCGGCTTGCATGTGCAGCACTGGCAGGTAATGCAGAGGATGTTCTTCCGTTTTCTGAATATGCAGATGCAGTAGCGGACCGGCAGAAGATATTTATAAATGACCTTAAGCGTCGACTGAATATGGTTTATGAAAAATATCCTGCATTAAAAAAACCGGCTGACGAGAAAAAAATAAATCCCGTTCTGGCAGGATTTCCTGACAGGCTTGCACGTATTTCCCCTGAAACACAGGCTAATGCGGACAGGGCTGAATACCAGTTTCCCAGTGGACGCAGGGCATGGATTAACCGTGAACAGGTAACACAAAAAGGGCTCAGTTCATTTCCTTTATGGATTGTGGCGCCGGAAGTGGATGCCGGTGAACGTACGGGAAAGATATATTCATTTGAGATGCTTTCTGACAGTCAGGCCGAAGTCTTTTTAAAAGAACATTCGCATACTGAAGTCAGAACGGAATTTACCGGTTTTTCCGAAGGATGTGACTTTAAAAATCTTTCAGTGCAGAAAAAGGAAGTAACGGCATACGGAGCAATTATCCTTAAGGAAAAGAAGCTCCCGCTTGAATCAGATGATTTTGCGGAAGCACTGTGCGACCTTGTGAGACGAAAAGGACTTGCTTCACTTCCGCTGGATGAAAGAATTGAAGACTTTCTGCTCAGAACTGAGTTTTACATCAGATATGGAACAGGGAATATTGCGGAGTTAAAGAAAAAGCTTGAATCGCTTGATAAAAAAGCAGAAGAATGGTTACGACCGTTCGTTAGTTCCAGATCTGTTACTTCCAGCGAGATTTATGATGCGCTCTACTGGTATCTCGACGGAGCGGAAACTGATTCAAAAGTTCCTTTACAGATTATTCTGCCTAACGGTCGTAAGCGTAAAATCAAATACGAAAAAAAAGCAGACGGTGAAATCGTTCCGTCCCTGGAAATAATAATCCAGCAGATTTTCGGATGTTTTGAAACACCTGAAGTTCTGGGTAAACCCGTTCTCTTAAAGCTGCTTTCACCAGCCAGCCGGCCGCTTCAGATTACGGATGACCTGGTTAATTTCTGGCAGAATACCTGGCCTGAAATCTGTAAGGAAATGAAGGGCCGCTACCCTAAGCACAACTGGGATTACCGTACAACAGAAAATTAATTATATAAATTATTAGAATCATGTTATGATTTACAAAACAGCGCCGTACATGCGGTGTTAATAAAAACAGGAGAAATATATGAAAGTAATTTTATTCAATGGAAGCCGTAACGAAAAAGGAAGCACGTATACTGCACTGAATCTTGTAGCAGATGCACTCAAAGAAAACGGCATTGATACAGAAATATTCTGGGTCGGAGGCAGGGCTCTTACAGGTGAGATTGATTCCCTCGTGAATGAAGCTGTTGAAAAGCTTCAGGGTGCTGACGGTATCGTACTTGGTTCTCCGGTTTATTATGCATCACCAAGCGGGGAAATGGTTGCATTCCTGGACAGGCTGTATATGAGCGGAGAAAAGTACCTCCGTTTCAAGCCGGCTGCTGCGGTAACCGTTGCCCGCCGTGCTGGAACTACTGCCTGCCTTGACGTACTGAATAAATACATTACATATGCCCAGCAGCCTGTAGTAACATCACGCTACTGGAATATGGTTCACGGTTCAAACGGTGACGACGTCATGAAAGATGAAGAAGGAATTCAGATCATGCGGACAATCGGACGAAACATGGCATGGATCCTCAAAAGCATTGAAGCCGGAAAGGCAGCAGGGATTGCCCAGCCTGAAACAGAAAAAAAGGTCTGGACCAATTTCATAAGATAAAAAGGAAAAAATAAACTCAGAAATCATTAAAATATTGTTTATACACAGAAAGCAGTTTTTCCTTACTCCACTGTGCATTTGCCGGGCTCGTGCTCGGCAGGCAGTGGACATTTACCCTGAAGCGCGGTTCGTAAAGGGCTGCGCTGTATTTTTTCCACAAGGCGTATGCGGTTTTGCCGGTGCAGATTATCTCTTTGATTCTGCTTTTTTCTAATATTTCCGTGAAGTCATTTGGAACTGCGTTTTTGATTGAAGCATCAGAGGCACCGTTAATTTCGCAGGAAGCAAGTACATCCCACATGGCAAGGTTATGCCGGAGAAGAAAATCACGGCGCTCGGCAATGGCAGCTGATTTGTCCGGACTGCCGGATTTTTCAGATTCATCGTATTTAATTCCGTTGTTTGCGTATTCGAATTTTTCATTAAAGACTTCTGAAATCACAGTCCAGAATCTGTTCTGCGGATGCATGTAGAAAAACCCGGCCTCGCGGCTTTTAGGGGAGGGCATAGTCCCGAGAATCAATATCCGGCTTTCTGAGTTCCATACAGCTGGAATCGTGTGTGAAACAGTTTCAGTTCTGAACATAACGTATTTTATCTGTGAAGCTTTATTACCGTATGTGGTGTTTATACCAGTCTGGTATAAACAATATACTAGCTTAGTATATACGATATACCAGATTAGTATAGGCGGTATACCAGGTTAGTATATAAACGCGAAAGATGAATAAAGATATACATGGTTTCATGAAAAATAATATTCATTTACACACGGTTCCCCGGAGCATTTAACTGTATGCGGGGCAAAAGCCGGCTTTCGAATCACTTTGAAGGAGCTAGAGCATCGGGAGAACTCGTAACCAGATTAAAATCTCCCGAAACAGATGACCAGCCTTCAACCGTGATGAGATAAGACGGTTTTTTCCCCGCATTCATTTTAAATCTCATATTCTTCCCAGTCTTCTTCGTTTACTTCGCATTCGTGGACGCCGTTTTTTATCATTATTCCTGCTTCATAAAGGCTTTCCGGACGGCCTGAAACAAGGGGGTGCCATTCTGGAAGAGGCTTATTTTCATGACGGAGACGGTAGGCACAGGTTTCCGGGAGCCAGTTGAACATTCCGGCGTTTTTCTTTGTAAGATGTGTACATTCCTTCTGCTTTTTAAAGCGGTTTTCGTAGTCTGTACAGCGGCCGGTATTTAAATCCAGCAGGTCGCAGGCGATTCGGGTAAAATGCGTCTTTTCATTCTTTCCGTGGCCTGTAATGCATTTTCTGTAGCAGCACAGACCGCACCTGTCGCACAATGCTTCCCACTGTTCTTCATTCAGCTGTTCGAGAGGTATGAGATTATAAAAATCAGTATTTTCAGGCATTCTTATTATTTTGCAGCTTCATAAATTTTGCGCATATCGTCCTTATAAAGGACTTTTGCACTACCGACTTTTCCGCCGGTTGCAACTGAGCATTTTTCCGCAAGTTCTGTAATCTGGGCTTCCGTCGGATTAATGCCGAGTTCACGAAGGTTTACAGGCATTTTTATTTCGCGGTAAAAGTTTTCCATTGCTTCAATTCCCCTGAGGGCAATTTCTTCATCCGTTCCTTCGTCTTTAATGTCCCAGACTTTAACGGCAAATTTCTTAAATCTTGGAAGGCAGTCTTTATAAACATATCTTGCCCAGGTTCCCCAGAGAGCAGTAAGCCCTGCACCGTGAGCTACATCAAACATTCCGCCGAGTTCATGCTCAAGACGGTGAGTTGCAAAATCGCTTGCGCCGTTTCCAAGTCCGGTAAGGTCATTGTGGCTCAGGCTTCCGGCCCACATGATTTCTGCACGGGCATCGTAATCATCTGGATTTTTGAGGAGAATCCTTGTATTTGAAATTACTGTCTTCATCAGGCTTTCTGCAATTCCATCAGTAATCTGCATGTTTCCCTGTGAAGTAAAATACCTTTCCATAGTGTGCATGAGGATGTCTGCAGAACCGCACATTGTCTGATATTCCGGAAGAGTCATCGTGAGTTCTGGATTCATTACTGCAAACTTAGGACGACACGTGTCGGAATTTGAACCGCGCTTTTTCCAGCCGTCTTCATTTGTGATGACAGCACTGTTGCTCATTTCACTTCCGCTGGCGGCAATCGTAAGTACTACACCGATCGGGAGACAGTTTTCAGGAGAATGCTTTTTTTCAAAGATATCCCAGACGTCAAAATTATTTGTTACACCGTAGCCGATTGCCTTTGCGCTGTCGATTACAGAACCGCCGCCTACGGCCAGAATAAAATCTACGCCTTCCTTTTTACAAAGGGAAATTCCTTCACGGACAAGGGAAAGCCTCGGATTCGGAACAACACCGCCAAGTTCAACAAAGGAAACTCCGGCATCTGCCAGGGATTTTTTGATGCGGTCGAGAAGGCCGGTTTTTTTAACGCTTCCGCTTCCGTAATGAATCAGAACTTTTCTGCATTTCTGTGAGGCAACAAGTGAACCGGTCTGATTTTCGGTTCCTTTTCCAAAAACGACTTTTGTCGGTGCGTAGAAATTAAAATTATTCATGGTTTTTTATTATAACACGGTACCCCTTATTTTTTAAGGCAATTCTTACAAATAAAACAGGCGAAACGGTGATTGTTGTATTATAATTTATAGAAAGACAAGGACGTGCTTATGAAAAAGAAATTTCTGTTTATTTTTATATTGGCTTCGGTTTTAAGTTCAGTTTTTTCTCAGACAGGATACTACATAGGCGACGGCTGCAAGGGAACGAGCATTCTTGTTTCTGCAAGTGTTTTAAACAATGGCAATCCTGACAAAACAGACAGTCTTGTTCCGGTGATGATTAAAAAAGATATCGTCAATACGCTTGCAATGTATTCGGCAATGACCGTAATCGACAGTGACCAGACTGCAACAATCCTTGAACTTCAGCGCAAATCAGAAGGCAATGAATACAGCAGTGAAGATCCGGTTGAAATAGGAAAGCTTGTTCATGCAAAAAACTACGTAACAATTACAACCGACAGAATCGGAGATAAATACCGTATTTCTTTTTCTGTAGTCAGCATTGAAAGCGGAGCAACAATCAGCGGATATACTTCGCAGAACCTCTACGGAATGGATGCCTATCTTGTAAGTGCTCCGGCGGAAGCTTCAAATACACTTCTTGAACAGCTTGGAGTAAATCTTTCTCCGGCAGGAAAACGCATGCTTCAGTCTGCAATGCTCAGCGGAAATACGGCCGTAGAAGCAGCAGATGCACGTGAAAATCTTGCCGCAATTGAAGCGGAATTAAAACGCGTTTCACAGGAGCAGTCCCGCCTTTCAAAGGCACAGACAGATGACATTGAAGCCCAGGCTCAGAAAACCCGCCTTGAACTTCAGAAAGTAGCTCTTCTCCAGCAGCAGAAAGCTGAACAGGAAAGGGCAGCCCGCCTTGAAGCAGATGCAAAAAGAAAGCAGCAGGAAGAAAAAGCTGCAAAGGAAAGAAATGCCGAACAGCAGGAAGCAATCGCAAAAATCCGGCAGGAAGTTGAATCCAGGGCAAATACTTTAAGGACTCAGAAAACGGCGAACATGAGCGCTGCCCAGAAAATTGCACTCATTGAAAGTGAAAAGCAGCTTCTTGAAAAAAACCTCAAATCCGTAGAAGAAAGCAGAAATGCCTATGCAAAGAAAATAGAGAAGCAGCGTCAGGAAGAACTGAATAAACGTCGTTCACAGAAACCGCATTCCCGCGAACTCAACCCGGACGGAAGCCTCAATGATATGGCCAGAAAAATGCGTGATACTGACCTTCAGCGCATAAATGCAAAGTATGATGCGCTTCTTTCTGAAAATAAAACTGCATTATCAGAAACACAGGATGAACTGAAGGACAGGATTAAAAGCGACATAAATGAACTTCAGTCTAAGGTTTATACTGCAGATTCTTTTACAGATGACGGACTTTATCTTCGTGTCGGCGATTATGATGGAAACAGGCAGGGATGGCAGTACAGTCTTTCCTTTGCAATGGGCGGAAAAACCGTCATCAGGAAAAACGGTGTCTTAAACTATAAGCAGATTACGGGAAAAACGGAGCCTGCCGTTCCTGCGTCAAATGATCCGGATTACGATAAAAAAGTCCGCGAGTATTATGCATATCTTGATCTGGCAGATGCGTTCGACAGTCTTTTCCGCATGAACATTCCGTTCCTGAGGGCACGAATGTATTACACAATAGAAGACAATTCATCAGAATCATATTCAACTTACAGTGTGATCGTGAGAAAAATTGAAATTTCAAACGTTCAGAATTCGGCTATTGTGCTCACTGAAGAAAATCAGACTGGTAAGGGCGGAGATATGTATGCCTTTACTCCGGCAACTAAAATGGTAACAAGCCGCAGCCTTAAGACCCTCGGATACGGCTACGGAATGGTATCAGTCATGAGCGGTACTTTTACCATGGGAGACAATTCCTTAACAGGTGCTGATTATAAGAAAATCCCTGAACATTCTGTCACTGTCGGTTCATTCTTTATGTCTGCAACCGAAATCACACAGAGTTTTTATCATAAAATTACAGGCAAAACCCCATGGTTTGAAGGCAGAAAGGAAGAATACAAGGAAATCACTGAGGAACCTGCATCCGACATTACATGGCTTGAAGCCGTGGAATTCTGCAACCTGCTGAGCGAGCGTATGGAACTTACTCCATGCTATTCTTATAAAGGCGTTACGGATGTCAAAAAATGGAGCGGAATGGGACTCACACTGGCGAAGAGTGATGGAATACAGTGTGACTTTAATGCAGACGGTTACAGGCTCCCGACGGAAGCTGAATGGGAATTTGCTGCAAAGGAAAGATCATCAGGAAAATATTATTACAAATACAGCGGAAGCAATAATATTGATGATGTTGCCTGGCACAGGGGCAATTCAACTGCTTCAAACGGAGGATGGCAGGTTAATCCTGTTGCACAGAAAAAACCAAATATACTCGGACTCTATGATATGACAGGAAACGTATCTGAATGGTGCTGGGACATGATGGACAAAAAACAGGGATACCGTTCATGCAGGGGGGGCAGTGCAGCTGATTATTCTACAAAATCTGACCTGAATGTTTCATACCGTAAACACGGGTATACGATAAAAGACAATTTTGATCTTACCCGGCTGCCCACCGTTGGTTTCCGTATTGTTTCAAAAACAGGAACTCCAGCTAATTTTACGGCACGTATTGCTGTACTCGATTCAGAATATCAGTCACAGATCGCAAGTGCAAAACTGAATGCACGCAGGCAGGGACGTACCAATGCACAGATGATAAAAGACCTGAACTCTTTCTTTGTAAAAGTTGAAGGAAGTACATTCACGATGGGAGATGCTTCAACAAATATTGGTGAGCATAAAGTTACCCTCGATACTTTCTACATGATGGATACGGAAGTTCCTCAGTGGCTTTATACTGAAATCATGGGAAACAATCCGTCAAACTACCAGATTGCGGATAATCCTGTTGAAATGGTTGACTGGTATGATGCCGTAGAATTCTGCAACAGGCTCAGCGAAAAGAACGGGCTTACACCGTGTTATTCACTCAAGGGCAAAACGGCAGTTAAAAAGTGGGGAAAGAAAAGTGCTAAGTGGAATGACATCAAATGTGATTTCACGGCAAACGGATACAGGCTCCCGACCGAAGCAGAATGGGAATATGCTGCACGCGGAGGAAAATCCCTGCTTAATTATATTTACAGTGGAAGTGATATTATCGATAATGTTGCATGGACCACAGATAATTCTGACTTTACGCATTCTGTCGGCCTCAAGCAGGCAAATGCACTCGGCATATATGACATGACAGGAAATGTAGCAGAATGGTGCTGGGACTGGCACGGAAGCTATACGTCAGAAGCACAGGTAAATCCTAAGGGCCCGGAAACAGGTGAAAATAAAATCGTTCGTGGCGGCGGATACAGTTTTAAGCTTTATACGAACAATTTGTATTTCAGGCTGTATTCATCAATCAAAGGAAACAAGGCAATAGGAATCAGGCTGGTAAGAAGCAGGCTGTAATATGGCAGAAGAAATTAAAGACGAGGACTTACAGGAAGATTTGTCTCTTGATTGCGGCTGTGAAGTTGTGTTTCTGATGGCCGACATCCTCAGGGAAACTATATCCCGTGGTATCGACGAAGAAGCAAACGGAGGAAAGCTTCCGATTCCGAAAGAAATGCTGCTCAATAAAATCTTTGACGTTAACCTTTCGCGCTTTGATGAAGAATGCTATATAACGACCGGGCCTGAAGGAAAAATCTATCTTGCAGGCAGCTGGCTTATGCGTCCTCTGTTTTTTAAGGGCAGGATGGTACCGACGATGTTCTTTATTGAAGATCATTTTGATTCTACAAAAATAGAAATGATTCCGGAAAAAACCGGCGTTGAGCTGCGCAAGGAACTGTGGAGTCACCTTACGATAGACGGAAGCTCATACGATATTCCGGCTGATGCTAAAGTTCCGGATTACATGAATGATGCAAATATCCTTGAAGCTTTAAAAGGAAAAGGCCCTCCGAATTCAATTCAAAGAATCGGAAGGCCCCCACTGGTAAAACCTCCATACGAACGGTAGTTAAAATCTCTGTGATACACTTAAAACTAACACACGTTAGTCAGTTACATGCAGGTATATCCGCCGTCGACAGGAAGATTTACGCCTGTTACATACGTAGAAGCCGGACTTGCAAGGAATACGGCTGTTGAATCAAGTTCACCTTCTTTTCCGTAGCGTTCAAGCGGAATCATTGTTTTTGCATTCTGCTGGAAGAAATCACTGTCGAGTGTCTCCTGTGTAAGAGGTGTGTAAAAGTATCCCGGACAGATTGAATTTACAGTGATGCAGTATTTTCCCCATTCTGCGGCAAGGGCACGGGTAAGGTTTACGACACCGCCTTTTGCAGCATGATATGGAGCTGAACCTGCAATCTTGTTTCCTACGAGACCATACATTGATGCAATGTTTATCACGCGTCCGTATTTTGCAGGAATCATTGCTTTCTTTGCAACGGCACGGGCGAATTTAAAAGTACCGAAAAGATCTACGTTCATTTCTCCGCTGAACTGTTCGTCTGTAATGTCTTCTGCAGGAGCAACAGCACCTGTTCCAGCATTGTTTATAAGAATGTCGATGCGTCCGAATTTTGCAAGAACTTCATCTACGGCAGCATTTACTTTTTCCGTATCAGTTATGTCACACTGAACTGCAAGAGTCTTTACCTTGTATTCATCAGCAATTTCCTGTGCGACTTTTTCGATAAGTTCCTTACGGCGGGCGACAGCTACAATGGCAGCTCCCTGATTTGCAAGGGCCTTTGCCATCTGAACTCCGAGTCCGGTTGAACATCCTGTTATGATTGCAACCTGTCCTGACAGGTCAAAATAGTTCTTCATATAATCCTCCTTAATTGAGCCATTTTCTCTTATTTATAAATTTAACTCAAAAAGGGGATAATTCAAAGAAAAACATGACTTCAGCATCGGTGTGAAAAAAACTATAATGAACCGATGATTTCCAAGTCGAAAAATTTTCAGGTTGATTTAATTAATTCCAGCATCTTCCGTGCCGTACTGATTTTCAGCATCCCGATTTTTGTCTCATATATTTTTCAGCAGCTGTACAATGCCGCTGATACTGCAATAATCGGAAACCTTCTCTCAGAGGATTCACTGATTGCCGTCGGAGCATGTTCTGCGCTGTATGAACTTCTTGTAGGTTTTGGAATCGGTTTTGGAAACGGACTTAGCATTGTTGCAGCCAGGGCTTACGGAAGCGGTGACATTGAAAAGCTTCGTAAAATTACGGCAGCTTCACTGATCATTACCGTCTGCGTTACAGCTTTCATAATGCTTCTTACGGCTTTTTTCCTGAAGCCTGTCATGATTCTTCTTGGTACTCCGGAAGAAATCCTCGAAGAATCTTTTTCGTATATACGCATAATCACGGAATTCTGCGGAGTAATGTTTGCCTATAATCTTTTTTCAGGGCTTTTAAGGGCAATAGGTAATTCCTTCATGCCGCTTGTATTTCTGATTTTTTCTTCGCTGATGAACGTAGGCCTGGATATTATCTTCATTCAGCATTTCGGCGTTCCCGGAGCAGCTTATGCTACGATCATTTCACAGGGAATTTCCGCATTGCTCTGCGTAGTATATATTTTTGCCAGAACCCGTATTTTAATTCCTTCGGTGCAGCATTTTAAATTTGACGGTTCACTTTATGCGGATCTGGCTGCACAGGGACTTTCAATGGCTTTTATGGGTTCCATCGTTCATTCAGGAACGGTAATCCTTCAGAAGGGAATCAATTCGCTTGATCCTCTTGTAATTGCGGGTCATCTGTGTGCACGGAAAATTTTTACCCTTACAAACATACCGATTGTAACGCTCGGACTTTCCTGTTCAACTTTTGTTTCGCAGAATTATGGTGCCGGAAAATTTGACCGCATTAAAAAGGGAATTAAATTCTCTGTCCTCATTACGCTGGTCTGGACACTTATTCTTTTTATTCCGTCGCTTTTCTTTACTGAAAACCTCGTTCAGTTAATGAGTGGAAGTGACAGTCCGGTGATTATCAGTTACGCTGACAGATACATCCGATTTATGATTCCTTTTTATTCCGTTCTCGGTGCCCTTATCATCATCAGGAATTCACTTCAGGCGCTGGAAAGAAAACTCCTTCCGCTGATTTCGAGTTTCATTGAACTGGCCGGAAAAATTCTTTTTACTGCCCTGATTATTCCGCGGCTCGGGGAGTGGGGTGTAATTTTATGTGAACCGCTTATATGGTGCGTGATGAGCGCACAGCTTGTCTTTTCATTTCTGCGCCTTCCGTTTTTCAGGACTCCGGCTAAAAATTAATTGATACTTTTTATCTATAGTGATAACATTTTTCTATTGATTTTTATCATTGGAGTAAAAATATGGCAAAAAATCTTGACTGGGCAAATCTGCCTTTCGGTTACATGGAAACTACAAAAAGTTTCGTTGCAAATTATAAAAACGGCGCCTGGGACGAGGGAACCCTCACAAGCGACCACTCAATCACAATTTCAGAATGTGCAGGCGTTCTGCAGTATGCTCAGACCTGTTTTGAAGGACTCAAGGCATACACAACAGCTGACGGAAAAATCGTTACATTCCGCCCTGACCTTAACGCTGACCGCATGAAGGACAGCTGCGAGCGTCTTGAAATGCCTGTTTTCCCTAAAGACCGCTGGATTAAAGCCGTTATTGAAACAATCAAGGCAAACATCGACTGGGTTCCGCCATATGGAAGCGGAGCTACACTGTACATCCGTCCGTATATGTTCGGTTCAAGCGCAGTTATCGGTGTTAAACCTGCTGACGAATATCAGTTCCGCATTCTGGTTACTCCGGTTGGACCGTATTTCAAGGGTGGCGTAAAACCTATCACTGTACGTCTCTCTGACCTCGACCGTGCTGCTCCTCACGGAACAGGCGACATCAAGGCCGGCCTTAACTATGCAATGAGCCTTCACAACATCGTTGACGCTCACAAAAAGGGCTTCGCAGAGAACATGTACACTGACCCTGCTACTCATACATTCATCGAAGAAACAGGCGGTGCAAACATTCTCTTCGTCACAAAAGACGGAAAACTTGTCACTCCAAAATCAAACAGCATTTTGCCGTCAATTACACGCCGCTCACTCGTTCAGGTTGCACGCGACTATCTCCACATTGAAGTTGAAGAGCGACAGATTAACAAGAACGAGCTTAAAGATTTCGTAGAAGTCGGTCTCTGCGGTACTGCAGCCGTAATTTCTCCAATCGGATGCATCGATGACCACGGAACAAAAATCAACGTTCCTAGCGGCATGGATGAAATCGGACCGGTTCTCAAAAAGCTCCGCGAAACACTTACAGGCATCCAGATGGGAACAGAAAAAGCTCCTGAAGGCTGGATTGTTGAGATTGCATAATGCAGGTCACATATAAAACTAAAGGCACCTGTGCTCAGGTCATTCACTTTGAGCGCGATGCCTCAAACAGGATACATAACATCGTTTTTGAAGGCGGCTGTAACGGAAAC
>DGTU01000151.1 GCA_002394465.1 Treponema sp. UBA4328
CTTAAAGTGAAGTTTTGTACCGTCAGTAAAGTTCAGGGACGGGATTTTATCTTTTGCATGAGCAGGAACTTCAGAAGCAGGTACAAACAATACTTCGCCTGCTCCCTTGACCTCACAGGTACTTACTAAAGGAGCCTCACTGTCTATCTGGTTACCTATCTGATAAATCCATTTTATGCTGTCAGAAAGGGCAACGTTTTTTCCTTCTTTTTTGTAGAAAAAACCGTCAGAGATTTCTACCAGAATTTCATCATAATTTGAAAGAACATCACCTTCTGCCTGGCTGGCATGAGCCGCGATGGAAAGAACGGTAGGACTTTCAAAAACCGGAGCCTTAAAACAGCCGGCAAGGTTATTCTTTAATATGTTTGAAGAAATGCTGATATTCTTGAAATATGTCTGCCCGCCCTCATCTTTATAACCGTAATACTTTTCTTTTCCGTCAACAAAGGTGCAGAGAATATTTTCAGGACCATAAGTACCCTTTATTTCCTTCAGCTCATCTTCATTATAATAAATTGACTCTTCATCCATTTCCTGATCAAAGGTAACGTTAATGGACATATTTTTAATGGAAAGTTCTGACTCAATTTCAGGACTTCTTGAAAGCCAGCCCGGCCTTTTACCTGTCACGGAAGTAAGGGTAAGCTTAACCCCGGCAGGAGGACATTTTATAAAACAGCATTCAGTATCGGAAGAATATACGTCATCAATGCCTATGTATTCGCCGTTGTCATAAGTTTTTCCGCTTACGCTGTCCTTTATTTCCCAGCGGATAAACTCGTATTTGTCTGAAACATCAAAATCAAGGGAAAAATATTCTCCTTCCTTTTTTTCCGTCTCACCGCCTGCAGGTTTATTAAGAACTCCGCTGCCGTCAGCAAAATCTACGCCTATAAGGCAGCTTTCTGCGTTGATATAGTTTATTGCATCGTTCAGGTTTTTCTTTACCTCTGCACCGTCAAGAAAGTTCTCGCAGCTGCCCAGACATACCGCAATAAACACAAATAACACCCCTCCCGTCATACAACGGCAGAGAGCCCTTAAGAGAAAAGTTTGTTTTTTCATCTGATAAAATCCCTTTTGAAATTAGAGTTTTTAGTATTTTTCAATAAAGAGTATAACACAAAGTTTTATTTTTACACGATACACCCGAAGCTTTTTCCCGCTTTGCGGGGTTCCGGCTTACGCCTCCATCGTCCTCGCCGCCTGCGCGCCTGCGGTCGACTGCGCCCCTCCAATCGGGGCTAAAAAAAATCCCCGTGCCTCCTTTAGACACAGGGAAATAAAAACTTAAAAGTTTTTTTACTTTAAGTTTATGATTGATTTATCATAATCACTCGGCGGAACATATCCCATAAGATTCATCAATGTGCTAGGCCAGCTGGAGATTCCAAGTCCGCTGTTCAATTGCTGCCTTAAGGCGTCCCAGCTGAAGGTCCATGCTTGGTGGCGGAAGTTGAAGAAGATTACAGAGTCGCCGTCAGCTAAAACGTAGGCTCACCGGCCCTGCTCATTACATTGCTTCACGCTGGCGCACTTCACTTACAAGGACGGTTCCGTCAGCAAAATGAACTGTCGTAACGTAAAAAAATGCAGGACTGACCGGCTGCGCATTTGAATCCGTATACGTAAAATCCCTGCTCATGCATTTAAAGCCTGTTGTCTGGCCGTATTTTTCCCAGAGGGCAGCCTTCTGTTCATCGCTCATGCCGGCATACAGATAAGATTCTGAAAGATTTGTCTTTGAATAAACTGTCTGAACAAAAACCGGCGAATCCGTAAAAATCTGCCAGCCGTTTGAAATACGCAGCATTCCCTTTGAGTCAGACGTAATTTCGTTCTGCGTTCCCCTGAGGCGGTAATAATCAGGATAAACTATGCACGGCACAGCCTGAATTCCGTCACCGGAAACCGCATTAAGCCTTACAAAAGTTCCGGTGAGATTTTTCTGTGAATAATCAAGCTCCAGGCTGAAGCCTCCGCTGACCGGATCATTTTCCATCACTGTATAACCTGAATCCTGTACCCAACTTCCGTCTTCAAAACGGCTCACGTAAACAGCAGGAAAAGAAGCAAGGGCACTGAGGATTTCACTGGAATCAGTATCTGCAGAATCAGTATCTGCAGAATCAGAAGGCCTGTTCATCTCCATCTTAAAGCTTCCGTTATCATCACTGAATGTGGCAGCAGAATCATAATAATACCAGCTGATCTTATGATTAAAGGACTGGATTCCATAGTTTTCAAAATCTTCTGACTTGTCATAAAAGACAAAAACAGGATAGTAAGTTCCGTAATTAAGGCCGTACAGCAGAAAGTCGGTATTCAAATTTGATGTACTGAAAGAAGAAGTTACGCTGTACTCACAGTTAGCTTCAAGCCAGGCTTTAGAAACCTGTGTTCCCGGATAAGAAGACATAAAGAAGCAGGTGATGTCTCCGTCTTCTATACCGCCGTACGTAGATTCTTTTGTAGTGCGGTCTTTAATCTCTGCATTAAGGCGGAGGTAAGAATAATCATAAACCGACACACCCGGATTTGGGTCATGGCTGATTACCGGAGTAAAGTTATCGATTCCCGTAACCGTATAGCTTAAATTGAGTTCAAGAGGCTCAGATTCTGCAATAAAGTTTCCTTCACTGTCCATTGCAATAAGGAAGATGTCATACTTAAAGCCGCACGGAACTTCGATATTCATGTCGTCAAAGAAAAATGCCCTTTTATAGATACCGCTGCTTTCCATAGTATGAAGGCGCATTGCTTTGGCGACATAAGTTATTCCGTCATCAGGAAGTTCAGTCTTTACGCTGAATCTGGCAGTTCCCGTATTGCGCTCAAAGACAATCTGCCGGTCAAAATCTTCACTCATGTAAATAATTGTACGGCACCCTTCCCCGTCAGGGTCACATTCGCCGTAACGCGGACTGTCTGCATTAATTTCAGGTACGGAAAATTCAGGGAAAACAAAGTTCTCGTCCACGGCTGAACTTTCGATTCCCTTGTAATATACAAAAGGCTTTCCTAAAGGGGCATAAGTGTAAACGCCTGACTGCTCAAAACTGAAGTTAACCCCGCGCAGTATGTAAATCTTATATATTCCGTCGGCTTTATCTTTTAACTCGTCCGTGTAATTGCAGTAAAAACCGTCTTCGTTTATGTATTCGCCTATATCGACACCTTCTTCATTAATTTTTTCAAAATCTCCGCTCTCTGCATTTTTATCTGCCTGATAAGTATAGTAAAAAATCAGACTCTGGCGTTTTTCCCCTGAAGACATGTTCGGAACGGTATATGAAATGTCAGAGGCAGTAACTCCGTATTTGCCGGTGGTAAGCACTCCTGAGTCCACAGCGTCAGCTGCCTTTGGAATACAGAACTCAATATCGTAAACAGATGAACTTTCATCTTCAAAAGAAAAATCAAAATATGTAGTTTTTGACCTGTCCCGTGTCCTGCCTTCAAGTGAATTTTTAAACAGGGCAGGAATTTCATCATCTGAAGATATGATTACTCCGTCAATCAAAACCTGTTTTTCCCCGTCATCATCGCTCATGTAAACTGTAAGTTTTTTCTGAGAAACATAGTTTTTGTAAAAGCTGCTGAAATTAAGGTTAAAACAGTTCCAGTCAAAATCAAAACCCTTCTGATCAAGGCTTAAGGTTTGTAATGTAGAAACATTACCCGTACAGGTTAAAGAAGTATTTTTAATTACATAATATGTAACGTAATTGCTCCGGTTTCCGTTGTAATCTTCAAGATAGAACCTAAGTGCAAAAAGTCCGTCTTCCTTGTGCTGGAACTCATAGTCAAAAGCACATTCATAAACAGGCTGGAAAGTCTCTTCATCATACCTGAGCAGCCGGGAACATTCATAAAAGGAAGACTTAACGCCTGCCTCATATACGTCGACAGCTTCTGAAGTCATAATGCGATTCTCTTCCACACATACGCCTCTGATGCCGCTGTCATCCCTTCCCGTCATTGAGACATGAAGCGAATTTGAATAGTTCTGCCGGCATTTTTCAAGGAATGAATCTTCGTCTCCAATGCTCCACCTGTCATAATCAGCAGCGATAAGCTTTTTGTAATACCACTTGTCCTCATCCTGCGTCGAATAAACGGCAACGGTTTCAGAATCAAGTTCAGGCATGTTATATTCGGATGCATAGCACCTTGGAAAAACCTTATAGTTATAGCGGGAATCATTTATGGTTACGGTTACTTTTCTGTGATAAACGCCGAAGGAATCAGGTTCTGCGGGATTAACTTCATCCGAAAAAACAATACCGTCAGCAGCTCCGCCAAGATAGTCCCATTTTACATATTCAGTTCCGGCTTTCTGGGTAAACTCAATCGTAACTTTTTCGCCTTTTGCACCCGTAAAGGAAGAAGGATAAACGGTACCGAAATCCGCAGAAGTAACGTAAATCGTCAGCACGGCCTTGTCAGAATTGGCATAATCAATTTCGCTTTCCAGTTCTTTCTTCAGGTCTGTCCCTTCGAGGAAATTATCGCATGAAACAAAAAATCCCGCAGTCAGCAGAAGCAGCAGAAAACGAATACAGGAACTAAAATATGAAAATCCCTTCATACTACTGTGCTGAAACCAGGAGAAGGCTTGAAGCGAGGTCAGAGGCGACTTTTACTTCATAGACACGGGTCTGTACAGGTGAAGAGTTTGCCCTTGCATAGCTGAAGGTAACCTGCGTAGAGCCTTCTTTTTTGCCTTTGAGTGCAAAATAGTGATTTCCGCCGGCACCCGTCATTCCGGCTGATGAAGCATTCGGGATATATTCATTTGAAACGAGTTCTGCGACCTTTGAATCTGCAACAGAAGCCGTCCATGAATAACCTGTCGACGGATTAGATGCGAGTGCTACAAACACTATCGAACTGTCACCGGTTCCTGATGAAGCAGCTGCCTGTGAAGTTGAACCGCAGGAAGCGAGAAATAATACGGCTGCAGAAATGAGGACTGCAAAATAAAGTTCTACCTTTTTCATAAAATTACCTCTGTTTTTAATTACGGCTCTGCCGCGACGCCCTTAGAGTTCTACATCAAGTCCTGAAGCTGCGGCATCGTCTGCGAGCTTTTTGCGGAAGGCCTTGAGTTTTTCCTTGAGTTCAGGATATTTGATTGAGAGAATCTGGGCTGCAAGATATGCTGCATTTTTTGATGAATTGATTCCGACGGTTGCAACCGGAATCTGAGGCGGCATCTGTACTATTGAAAGAAGTGCGTCCATTCCGCCGAGACCGTTTGAAACTCCGGGATTTACGCATTCAAGCGGAACGCCGATTACAGGAAGTGTTGTTGCTCCGGCAATTACTCCCGGAAGGGCTGCGGCAAGGCCTGCTCCGGCGATGATTACTTCACAGCCGTCTTCTTCAACTTTTTTTACTGTTTCGTGGAGAAGAGCACCGGCACGGTGAGCAGAAAGGATGTATGCCTTATAGTCAATGCCGAATTCCTTAAGAACGCCGGCAGCTTTTTTCATTGTTTCTGTGTCTGATTTTGATCCGAAAAAAATTGCTGCTTTCATTTATTTACCTCGATGACAAAGCCTAGCACAAAAAAAGAAAAGTGTCATTGCTCAAAGCGTACGCTTCCGTTTGTCCTGTCAAAGACTGAGTTTTTGAATTCTTCATGATTCTGCGCGGCAATCTGCCCCTTTACCGAGACGAGCTCTGCAAAATCTTCTGTAACATCATAGAGAGTAAAGTTTTCAGAAAGTTTTTTTATTGCCTGATACTGCTGATAGTCGCATTTAAATGAAAACGGCCTTTTTTCAACGTATTCTTCAAAACTCGCCTTATCAAGGACATTTTTGACGCCGTTTCCGTAGGCATGAACGAGTCCTCCCGTACCGAGCAGAGTTCCCCCGAACCATCTTGTAACGGTCACAAGGATATTCGTCACTCCCCTGCCCTTAAGGACATCAAGCATCGGACGGCCTGCAGTTCCTCCCGGTTCACCGTCATCACTCATTCCCATAACTTCGGCAGATGTTCCGGCGATAAAGGCATGGCAGACGTGGGTGGCATCTGCATATTTCTGTTTCTGCGATTTTATGATTTCACGAACTTCCGCCTGTGAAGAAATAAGGAAGAGCTCTGTCAGAAAACGCGACCCTTTTATGGTTTCTTCACAAACGGCATAGCCTTGAGGTATCAGCATCCGCTAGATTCCAAGTTCAAGCTGGTTCTTTTCAACGACAATGCCTTCAACTTCACGGGCAGCAAGCCTTACGCCCTGAGTCTTGAGGCCTTTTTCTTCAAAATCCTTTGCATTGAATTTTTCTTCGAGAATCTTGACGCGCGGCTTTTTCTCATATTTGAGCGTGAAAGTGAATTTTTCCCTTGTGTCGACATGAAGGACTTCCATTCCGTCAGGAGCAATAAAATAGTCCCTGTTCAAAATCCAGCTCGGAATGCGGCATCTCTTGATGAAGGCATATTTTGTTTTAGGATCACGGAAAATTACCGTAAAGAGAGTCTTTGAAACAACGTCTTTTTCGGCAAAATCACAGTACACGATTCCCTTGTCGATGAACATTTTCTGAGGAACATCGAATGCCGAATACATTCCGTTCCTGCGCATGACGAGGATCCTGTCATAAGGAGAAACCTTTTTGATTTCCGTTCCGCCTGAAACGTTGATTCCAAGATAACCCTTGTCATCATAGCGGAGGGAAATATCCTGGCGGGCAACTTCCCTGACGTCGGTTGCATCAAATTTGGCAACGGTAGTATGACGCTGAAGGAGTTCCGGTGCGATTTTCTGGAATTTTGCTGCCATTTCACCGAGGTATTCAATGGCACACAGGGTAAGCTGCTTGAGGCGGCGGTTTATTTCCTTGAGGCGGTCTGTAATTGCCTTGACCTGTTCGCGGTTTTTCTGAATGTCAAAGAGAGAAATGCGCCTGATCGGAATCTGAAGGAGGTGTTCAACGTCATCGTCATTTACCTCGCGGATAAGTTCTGCCTTAAAGGGCTTGAATCCGTCTTTTACTGCCTTTGCAACAGTTTCAGCGGTACGCTTGTTTTCGATTTCCTTGTAAATGCGTTCCTCAACGAAGATTCTTTCGAGTGTGCGCAGGTGAAGTTCATCAGTAAGCTTTGCCTTTTCAAATTCAAGCTCATCCTTAATGATGGCCGTAAGCTTCTGGGCATAGTATTTGATGATTTCCGTCGCAGTCATCGTAACAGGCATATTGTCCTTAATTACGAGCATTGAGCAGGCAATCGTCTTTTCACAGTCAGTGTAAGCGTAGAGCGAATCGATTACGTCTTTTGTGTAAACGCCGCGCGGAAGGCGGTTTTCGATGTTACAGTGGTCAGTCGTAAAGTTATCAACCGAGCTGATTTTGATTTTGCCGGCCTTGTATGCAGAATCGATCGATTCAAGAAGCCCCTTTGCATTTGTATCCAGCGGAAGCTCGGTAATTACGATTTTCTTTTCATCAGAAGTATCGAATTTTGCCCTCGTAACGATTTTTCCGTTTCCGTCATTGTAATTTGAAACGTCGATAAGGCCGCCTGTAGATACATCAGGAAGAATCTTGAATTTTTCGCCCTTAAGGCATTTGATTTCGGCATCGAGGACTTCCTTGAGGTTGTACGGAAGGATTTTTGTGCTCATGCCGACAGCGATTCCTTCTGCACCGATCAGGAGCGTTACAGGAAGCTTTGAACGGTAAACTTCAGGCTCGAGGTCACGGCCGTCATAGTTCGGAACATAATGAGTGATTGCCTTATTGGTTACAAGGAATTCCTTTGCAAGCGGATGAACGCGACATTCAATGTAACGTCCGGCAGATGCGCCGTCACCTGTATATTTGTTACCGAAGTTTCCCTGTTTTTCAATGAAGATTTCCTTGTTTGCAAGGTTTACCAGAGCACCATAGATTGAAGCGTCACCGTGCGGATGATATTTCATCGTTCGGCCGACGACAAACTGAACCTTCTGGAAAAGTCCGTCATTTACCTCAAAAAGAGTGTGCATGATTCGGCGCTGAACCGGCTTGAGTCCGTCTTCAAGGTCAGGAATTGCCCTGTCACGGATAACGTAAGAAGCGTATTCAATAAAGTTTTTGTCAAATAAGTTTTTTACAAATGCCATAATTTTTCCTCTTTTAATTAGACGCAGATACACGCAGATGGACGCGGATTTTATGCTTTTTTATTTTATATTTCTGTGTTTTCCTCGATTCCGTTCGCTATTCTTTCTACTGAAACTCTTGGAGTTCCAAAATTTATAAGCAAACCAATTTGTTTATTTGCAGCCTTAAGATAGTTTAAGACCTGCGCCTTATGAATTTTATCTGTATTTTTTGTTGATTTCAATTCAACTATTACTGAATTTTCAACATATAAATCTGTGATATAGTCTCCAACACAAATTCCCTTATACATAACCGGAAGCGGATATTGCTGCTCTACTTCAAGGCCAGCTTCTTTTAATTCCCATACAAGAGCATTCTCATAAACTTTTTCAAGGAAACCAGTACCGAGTTCATTTGCTACAGTATAAGCGGCTCCGATTATTTTTTGTGTTATTTCGTTTATGGTCAAAATACTCTCCTTTTTTTATTTTCAAGACGCAGATACACGCAGATGAACGCGGATAAAGTGTTGGGGGCAAACGCCTTTGCACAAGTGCATTTTCCCCATATCAATATTCCAATCTGCGTGAATCTGCGTCCATCTGCGTCGAAATTTACGCATCAATTTCCGAGTTCGTCAGCAAATTATTCTCGATGAACTTTCTGCGCTCAGGCGTGTTCTTGCCCATGTAGAAGGACAGCAGCTGCGGAATAATCTTGAGCTGGCTGATTTCTACCGGCGTCAGGTGAATTGATTCCGGCGAAATGAACTGACGGAATTCACTCGGGTTGATTTCTCCAAGACCTTTAAAGCGGCTGGTTTCGCATGATTTTCCGAGTTTTGCCTGTGCCTTGTCGCGTTCATCCTCTGAATAGCAGTAAATGTTTTCCTTTTTGTTGCGTACGCGGAAAAGCGGAGTTTCAAGAATATATACGCGGCCGCTCGTTACAAGTTCTTCAAAGTATCCCAGGAAGAACGTAAGTACGAGGTTTCTGATATGGAAGCCGTCGTTATCGGCATCAGTTGCAATTACGATTTTTGAATAGCGCAGGTTTTCAACTGAGTTTTCGATTCCGAGGGCCATCATAAGCTGATGAAGTTCGTCGTTCTTGTAAATATCAGTCTGCTTTTTGCCGTACATGTTCTCAGGCTTACCTCGGAGGGAGAAAATTGCCTGATAGTCAGCGTTGCGTGAATGCGTCATTACGCCGGAAGCAGACTGTCCCTCGGTAATAAATACCATTGAATTCTCACCCTTAGGACCGTCTTCAAGATGATAGCGGCAGTCATCGAGCTTAGGAATGCGGATGCTCATCTTTTTAGCAGCTTCTTTCATCTGCTTTTTGACGCTTGCAAGCTCGGTACGCATTTTTTCGTTGTGCTGGATTTTTTCCTGAAGCCGCTGTGCAGCCTTAGGATTTTTATGAAGCCAGTCATCAAGACCTGACTGGGTTTCGCTTATAATCCACTGACGGATATCCGTATTTCCGAGCTTGTTCTTTGTCTGGCTCTCAAAAACCGGATCCTTTACCTTGGCAAGGATTGCGGCAGTAATTCCGTCCCTTACGTCTTCACTCTTATAGTTTGCGTGGAAGAAGTCATTTACACCCTTGAGGAAGCCTTCCTTGAATGCATTGAGGTGGGTTCCTCCGTCGCTCGTATACTGTCCGTTTACGAATGAAAAATAATTTTCGCCGTATGCATTTGTGTGGGTAAAGGCAAACTGGAGGTGAGCACCCGTATATGAACCGATGTCATAAAGCGTATCCGATTCAAGTTCCTTCTGAAGCAGGTCAAGGAGTCCGTTCTGGCTCACGAAATTCTGTCCGTTGAGGCGGAGCGTAAGTCCCGTGTTAAGGTAAGCGTAATTCCAGATTCGTTTTTCGACGAATTCCATGTTGAACGAATATTTGCCGAAGATTTCAACGTCAGGAACGAATTCAAAATATGTTCCGTCCGGCTGAGGATTTTTCATGACGCCGGATTTGTTCGACTTGAGTTTACCGCGCTCAAAAACCGCTTCAGTACATTTGCCGTCGCGGATTGAAACTACCCTGAAATATGAAGAAAGCGCGTTGACGGCTTTGGTTCCGACACCGTTCATACCGACAGAAAACTGGAATACATCGTCGTTGTACTTTGCACCGGTATTAATCTGGCTTACGCATTCAACGACTTTTCCGAGCGGAATACCGCGTCCATAGTCCCGGACTTTTACGCGGTTTTCCTTGATTTCGACATCAATGCGGTTTCCGTGTCCCATGATGAATTCATCTATTGAGTTGTCGATTACTTCCTTTACGAGGACATAAATACCGTCATTCTGGTTGGAACCGTCTCCGAGGCGGCCGATGTACATTCCCGAGCGGAGGCGTATGTGTTCAAGGGCATCAAGATGCTTGATCTGATCATCGCCGTAATCTGCGGCTTTTTTGACGGGAGCGTTTGCGTTAGGATCTATTGCCTTTGCGGCAGCGAGTTTTTTTGCAGCTTCAGCGGCAGTTGTACCGGGCACGAAGGCTTTTTCTTTTTCTGCAGCAGGCTTAGTCTTTGCCTTAGTCTTGGCATTATCCCATGCACGGAAAGTTCCGTTTTCATCAATTCCTGCAACAGGCTTTTTAGTTTTTGCAGCCACGGTTTTTGCGGCAGCCGTTGTCTTTGCAGCAGTTTTAGCAGCCGCAGTTTTCACAGCCGTTTTTTTCGGTGCAGCAGCTTTTACTGCTTTTTCCCCATTTTCTTTTTTAATTCCACCCATACCCTACAGTATATATCACTTGCACAAATTCCACAACATTATGAAATAAAGGATTATGAATCAGCCATAATTTCGAATTGTCAAGGATTATATAAAAATTGACGGGAGGGAGCAGAAAGGCGGGCAAAAACACTCTGTTTGTGGATGCTGCAAAGCGGCATTAAATGGGTTCCATTGCCACAAACAGCGTGTAGTGCGCCAGCGCACGGTTTTGACCCGCATTTATGCGACCGGTAGTCAATTTTTATTATCAACACTTAACTACCTCAAAATTAAGCCTGATTAACAATAATTATTTATTTTAATAAAACCGCCCCGTACTTTGTGTCCTTATAATTCATCAGTTCTTCTATATATAAGCGGCCGTCTGCACTTAGTTCCCTCACACGGACATTTTTTCCGCTGCACTTAACAAGCGGATTAATATACCGCCGCTTGACTTCAAGGCTCACTGAATACCATCCTTCTCCCGGCTCTCCGTCAAAACGTTCAATTTTTTTCATCGTCCGCCAGGTGCGTATCATTGAAGCAAGATATTTCTGTTCTTTTCCCTGAAGGTCACCGGCTGCAAACTCATCGAAAATGCGTATAATTTCCCGTTCACTTTTTGAATACAAATCTTCTTCCCGGATAAGATGGTTTTCAAGTGCGAGGTTTACGATTTTTCCGAGCATATTAAGCGCGAGCTTGTTTTCGTTTCTCTGGAGGATCAGGGCAACTTCACAGAAGCGCTTTGTATAATCAACGGCCCTTTCAAGATCCTTAAAGCCGAGTTCATCCCTTCCGCTTTCATTTTTAAGTACAGTTATGTTTTCATAACACCGGCGGACGCTTTCCATGTCAAAAATCTCTTTATCGCGCACTTCAAAATCACACAGGGCCATTCCGCTCGGAAACATGTATTCAAGCCTGTCAGAACTCAGGCAGGGAATTTCATTGTCACAGACGGGATAGGCATGATAATCACACACATCCTCAGCACAAAGTCCGTCAGTTTCAAGAAGCTGCTTAAGTTCCCTGTCAGCGAAAATCATTTTCTGATTCAGAGATTCGGTTGCTTCCTGCTTAAGGGCATCACCTTTTCTGAAATCTCCGACATGGCTGAACACAGGAGTCGAAACATCATGCAGGAGGGATGCAAGGGCCTGTTTTTTGTCGCGGGTGAAATTCCAGGCAATCAGCGCACAGCCTGCAGAATGGTCAAAGCGGGAATAATAAAAGCGGTTTGAATACAGCGGCGTAAAATCCGTTCCGCAAAGAAGACCTATATCCTTAAGGCGCACAAGAAGCGGAAGTTTAAGGTATTTTTCAAGAAAATCCGGAACCTCAGGACAGAGAATCCTGTGATATGAAGAAACGTCAAACATAAACTGAAAATCATTATACACAAAAGCAGGCTTTTGCATAATATGCAGAAATTTTGTATAATTATGCATCTATGGGACAATGGCGTTTTCACGTACGGTCCCTTTTATCTTTTTATACTACTTATAGGAGTTGATTATGAAAAAATCTGCAGTTCTGGCCGCAGTAATTGCTTCGGCACTTGTATTCACCGGATGTTCAAAAAAAGCTGAACCGGGCGAGTTCACAGCTGAAAAAGGCCTTCTCAAAATCGGAATGGAAATCGGATATCCTCCGATGGAATATTATGATACCGACGGAAAAACTCCGTGCGGCTTCGACGTTGAACTCGGAAAGGCAGTTGCCTCAAGACTTGGCCTTGAAGCAGAAATCATCGACACTGCATGGGACGGAATCTTTGCCGGACTCGATACAAACAAATATGACTGCGTAATGTCAGCAGCTACAATCACACCGAAACGCCTCGAATCAATGGATTTTTCAAGCGCTTACATCGGAAACGGACAGACAATCGTCGTAAAAGCCGGCTCAGGATTCAAGCCAGCTTCACCAAAGGATCTTGAAGGAAAAACAGTAGCATATCAGGCAGAAACAACTTCTGACCTCTTCATGGAAAAACAGGCTCAGGAAGGACTCAAATTCACTCCTGCTGAATTCGACAAGGTAATCAACGCTTACGATGAACTCAAACTCGGCCGCTGCGATGCAGTTGTTTCTGATGCACTTGTATATGCAAACTATGCAAATGACCCTGCATACGAATCTGTATGGGTCGGCGATGCAGATGAATACTTCGGAATTGCAATCCGCAAGGGAAACAGCCTTCTCCTCGAAAAAATCAATGCAGTTCTCGAAGAAATGAAAAATGACGGAACCATGAAGGAACTTTACCTTAAGGTTTTCAATACAGACCTTTCAGACACAATAAAATAAAAAAACGTAACTGAGTCTGCCGGAAGCACTTCTAAAGATATTCCGGCCGGCTCTGTCACAGTCAATCTGGAGAAAACATGACCTCTTTTCAGAAAATAATCGGATGGGTTCCGGCCCTTCTGGACGGAGCAAAAATTACAATCCTGCTCACACTTACAGCCGTTGCTGCCGGAGTAATAATCGGACTTTTCCTGTCTCTCGGAAAAATGTCAAAGAAAAAGATCCTCAACAGGTTCTGCGGCGCATACATTTTCTTTTTCCGCGGAACACCGCTTCTTATGCAGCTTTATTTTCTGTATTTCGGTCTTCCAAAATTCTTTCCGGCACTTACGCTGACAAACAAATTCCTTGCAGCTTTCATTGCCTTTGCACTCAACTCAGGAGCCTACATGGCAGAATATATCCGTGCCGCAATTCAGTCGATCGACAAAGGACAGAAAGAAGCAGGACACGCACTCGGTTTTAATTACTGGCAGACAATGGGATTAATCATCATTCCGCAGTCAATCCGCCGCCTGATACCTGCAATCGGAAACGAATTCATTATGGTACTTAAGGATGCTTCCCTCGTTTCCCTGATAGCACTTGAAGACATTACAAAGGTTACACGAAGCATTGCCTCATCTTCAGGAAACGAACTTGTCTATGTTCCTGCAATGATTCTTTACCTTATCATCACGGCAGTTTTCTCAATCGTATTCAACAAAACCGAGAAAAAATTCAGTGTGTATGAGTAAAAGGAATTAAACAAATGAGTATTATAAAAACAGAAAATATCGACGTTTCTTTCGGAGAACTTCATGTTCTCAAGGGAGTATCCCTCGAAGTACAGCCGAAGGAAGTTGTCTGCATTATAGGACCTTCAGGAGCCGGAAAATCAACATTCCTGCGCACCCTGAACCGTCTCGAAAAATTCGATACGGGAAAAATCTATGTCGATGACAAACTCCTCGATGAATACAAAGACGGAAAGCATGTATTCAAGATGCCGAAACATGAACGCTCAAAGGTTCTCCTTGAAATGGGAATGGTTTTTCAGCGCTTCAATCTGTTTCCGCACAAAACGGTACTCCAGAACGTAATGCTTGCTCCTGTACACGTAAAAAAAGAAAACCGTGCTGAAACGAAAAAACGCGCAATGGACCTTCTTGCACGCGTAGGACTTGCTGACAAGGCCGATGAATACCCGAACAGGCTTTCAGGCGGACAGCAGCAGCGTGTTGCAATTGCCCGTGCCCTCGCAATGGAACCAAAAATCATGCTCTTTGACGAACCTACCAGCGCCCTGGATCCTGAACTTGTAGGCGAAGTCCTCAACGTAATGAAGCAGCTTGCAGAAGAAGGAATGACGATGATAGTAGTAACCCACGAAATGGGCTTTGCCCGTGAAGTTGCAAACCGCGTTCTTTTCATGGAAAGCGGAAAAATCGTCGAAGAAGGCACTCCTTCAGAAATCTTCACCGCTCCCAAAAGCGAACGTCTCCAGCAGTTCCTTAAAAGCGTACTGTAAAAAATAAGGGAATCTGTTTCTCAATAAACAAAACAATCTGTTTTGCGTTGAAAAACAATCTGTTTTGCGTCAGAAAACATTTTGTTTTGCGTCGCAAAACACTTTGTTCCGCGTCACAAAACGTGTGGCGTTGCGTCGCAAAAATATACACCTGGATAAAGCGCAAAATTGTTTCTTTTGGTAGCATCCGCACCCTGGCTTGTACCACGCTATCAATTGTTTAATTACCTTATCTGTTGTATAGTATACATGCACCCGTGACTGGGGCGGTTGCTTCCGAACACTCGACTGGCCGCAAGGCCGGATTATCAGTTAACGGAGGCTGCTATGAGTTTGTATGAAGCAGTGATGGTAGTAATTGCCATTATCAGACTTTTCATCGACGTTATTACGCGCCTTCTCCGTAGACGGAAAAAAGATAACGAGTAATAAAAAAATAGCCCGTCCAGTCTAGCACACTGAGCGGGCGAGTCCGCAAGGACTTAAAAACTTAGTGAAGCAATCCGCTTTAGGAGCGGGTGCACTCTTCCTGTCTATTACTATATCACATCTTATAGGAAAATCAAGACTTACATATACATAAAAGAAACAGCCCGCCCCCTGCCGGTTATCTGACAGGAAGCGGGCTGTTTCTTTTTGGGCGCATCCGCCTGCCTGTCGGCAGGTGGCCGGGCTTTCCGCCATATCCTGTAATATTTCTAATACTCGATTGAGTTCAGATGGATTCAGATAAGTAAATTTTATGACTTTTTGCCTAGATATTTTTAATTTAGCACAAAAATCGAAAAAGTTCTATTCATTTTGATTCATCTGAACTCACTCAATTCCAGATTTTACTTAAGGTCTTTACTTAAAATAGAGTACTATATTGGAATAATTTTTCTTTCAAGTATTATCTAATTTAAACTTCAATAAATTCGTAAGCAGTAAGTTTTTGGCCTGCGGGATAAAGCATTTTAGATCAATTTTGCAATCTTTTTTCAATTTTTTACACAAACTTAACAATTCTTTAATTGCAATTTTACTCAAATCATTTATAACTAAGATATGGTTTATATTCTTGAAGACAATGACAACATCCGTAAGCTCATCAA
>DGTU01000036.1 GCA_002394465.1 Treponema sp. UBA4328
TCCGCCAGATTGCTGAGAACGCAGGTGTTGACGGTGCAGTTGTTGCAGAAAAAGCAAAGAACGAAAAGAAAGGCACCGGCTACAATGCCCGCACAGGCAAGTGGGTTGATATGATGGCTGACGGTATCATCGACCCGGCTAAGGTAACACGAAGCGCACTCCAGAACGCAGCAAGCGTTGCCGGAATGCTCCTCACAACAGAATGTGCTATCACAGACATTCCAGAGCCACCGGCACCAGCTGCCGCACCAGCTCCTGGAATGGGAATGGATTACTAACTAATGCATAAAGCATAATTGCCACACGGATTCGATTTTGCTACGCAAAATCAGCATAGGAGATAAACTTCTATAAAGCTGGATTTCCGTAGGAAATCCGAATCCGTGTGGCAATTTTTATGTCCGCTCCGTTTGGGGCGGGCTTTTTTTTTATAACCGCATTCTTTAACAATAACTGAATCTATGCTAATCTGTGAGCATCTTTAATTATTTCGCTAAGGGGATTCTTATGGCAGAATACAGACAGTTTCATGACGCAGACGGAAAATTTAATTTTGAGACAATGGTCTATTTTTGTGAGGCAAACGACAGCAAACAGCTCAGCCTCTACGACCTTCTGAAAATTGCTTCCGACGGAGCTGTCGAAGATTTTAACCAGCGGGGAATGAGCCGGGATGCCCTTACGGAAAACGGCTATGCAATTCTTGTAAGCCGCCAGTCCTTCCGCTTTCACCGCATGCCGCGCGAAAACGAAGCAATTGTCTTAAAAACCTGGGAAGAAAAGCCTGAAGTCCTCCAGTTTGTGCGTGCCTATGAAATTGAAAGCATGTCCGGCGAAAAACTTGTAAGCGGTCTGAGCGCATGGCTTTTAGTAAATCCCGAAGCACACAAAATCATTCCTATAAAGAATTTTACGATGCGCACTGCCCCGGACTTTCAGACTGAGCATGACTGCATCAAATACGGCAAGATTCCTCACCCGGAAAACATGACTCTCCTCGATGAAAGAATCATCAAATATTCTGACATAGACGGAAACGGACATACAAACAACGCCCGCTACGGAGCTTTCGTTGCAGACGCAATTCCTGCTGAACTCCGCCACGTACAATTCACAGACTTCCGCCTCAACTATGCAAAAGAAGCAAAACTCGGACAGAAACTTGAAGTATACGGGGAAGTTGACAGCGAAAACAAAAAACTCACCCTGATCGGAAAGACTGAACAGGACGTTTCATTTGAAGCCGAACTTTACTGGGCATAAAAAAAACACGGTCCGATTATGAACCGTGTTCTCAAATAAATCCTTACGGAATTAAATTAGTTTTTTGCACGTTCTACGAATGATCCGTCACGTGTATCAATTACGATGCGGTCATCTGTGTTGCAGAACAATGGAACCATTACTTCGATTCCTGTATCAAGAGTAGCTGGTTTTGAAGATTTTCCAGATGTATCACCTTTGATTCCTGGTTCACAGTAAGTGATTTTACGTGTGATCCTGATTGGAAGATCGATACCAACCGGCTTTCCTTCGTAGTATGTAATTTCGAGAGCGTAGTCGTCATCATCGCCTTCTGCTTCAGACGGTTTGATGTATCCTGCGTTATCACCGAGATCTTCTTTTGTAAGAACGACTTCTTCCCAGTTCTCGTCCATGAAGTGATAATCATCACCATCAACATAAGAAAGTTTTACGGCTTTCTTCTCGAGTTCGATTTCCTGGAATTTATCTCCGGCGTCAACGCCGAGGTCTTTTGTAGAACCAGTTACAATGTTCTTAACACGAAGGTTTACTGTGATACCCTGACGTCCACCTTTCTGACCAAGCTTTTTCTGAACGATAATCGGCTCATTTTCACAAATAAAAGCTGTACCAACTTTAATTTCATTTGTTACGATTGTACCCATGACTTATTTCCTTATTATAAAAGATTTTCTTAAGATTATATTTAAAAAATGCTATTTTATCAATACTAAAAAATCCAGCATCTTTTCAGAAAGATTTCCCAGATTCAATGTTTTTGCAGCAAAATCTTTGAACGCCGGCCTTATTTCATCAAGATTAAAAAGAATCTCTTTCAGGCATTCTTCCATTTTTTCCTGCGCTTCTTCTTCATTTTTACATCCGGAAATATTTCCCCATGCGTCCACAGCTTCCGGACAGCATTTTACATCAAAATTTCTGTTATAAAGCCATGCAATTTCATCTGTTGCCGGACAATTTAAAAGATCGTGAAATGCCTTTAATTTCACCAGCTGGAATTCCTCATCCTGCTGATAGATATTCCACAAAAAAGGAATGCCTGTAAGGGCCGCCCTTGCAAATGAATCTTCACCACGGATAAAAAGAAAATCCATTGAGCATAAAAATGCATCCCAGACTTCCTGACTCAGGTATGGAAGATAATCCACAGCAAATTTTTTTTCCTTAAATTCTTTTTCTGTCTTTTTAAATGATTCTAATCCGGCCCCTGAAGCAACATATACATGAACTTTTTTCCGGTCTCTTTCAGTAAAACTGCTGACTGCATTAAAAAAGAAGGTAAAATTTTTAGGATAAGAAAAAACAAGGATTCTGAACTCTTCATCAGAAAGAGGAACTGTCTCTGTCAGCTCTTTCAGCCGGTCTTTTCTGTAATTCTTATCTGTAAGTGCACTTAAGAAAGCCTTGTCCAGAATAAGTCCGCCTGTTTTCCCGGTAAATCCCGGCATAAAAAAATATTTCCGGACGTTTTTAGATCTGCTTCCGCCCCTTAAAAGATGAAAGTCTTCTGCCCATTTTTCTGCCGTGAGATATTCAATATTTAAGATTCTGCATAATTTTCCTGAGCTGGAAAAATCTTCACCATAGATAAGCTCATCAAGCCAGTCCGGAAGTCCGCATTGAAAAGTCTGAAGAATAACAGCCGGAATGTTTTTCTGAAAATATTTTCTGCATGCATCTGCATTATTCCAGTCAAAAATATTCCAGCCCCTGTAAGTCTGAAACCCCAGGGAAGGATTGATCTCACCGGCAATCTTTTTAAAAACTTCCAGATCATTGACGACAAGATTCAGCTTTATGCTGCTGTTTATATCTGTCAGTGAGCGGCAGAGACGATAAACGACTCCAATATCGCCGAAATTGTCGATAATTTTGCAAAGGATGGTGATTTCGTTGATTTCTGATGAATTTAATTCCGGCATTTAATTAAAATATAAGAAAAGCGGGTTCTTTATCAATAAGCACAATCAGTACAGGACTGTAAGTATTCCAGGCAGAATTTCCATCTTTACCCGGCTTCCCTGGCCGATGAATTCACCGTCCGTATTTGAATAGGCTTCAGGTTCTGATTCAATATCAAGCGAACGGCAGTTTTTAATGTAAAACCCCTTTTTATTACCGTGTTTACCTGCAACCAGCAGCGGAAACTTAAGGAAAGTTTTCCATTTCGGAATCCCGGAAGCAATACAGACGGAAAGCATGCCGTCATCCGGAACTGCATCAGGAGCCATCGGAACGCCGCCGCCTTCGGCAAAACAGTTCATTCCGGCAAGAAAAATCAGTTTTTCCACATTTTTAACTTCACCGTCATCGAAGGTTATCCTTGCATTCATGGTTTTCATCGAGAACAGTATTTTTATGGTCAGCAGGGAATAACTCAGGCTCCCAAGATGAAGTTTATTGCATACAGTCTTGATTTTTGAAACATTTATTTTTGTTCCGACCTCTGCATCCATTCCGAATCCGGAACTGATTGCAAAGAGCCTTGAATTCGTTCCGCAGGTACTTCTGCCAAGGTCAATTTTTCTGCTGCCGTCTGATTTCAGGATTATATCAAGTGCTTCAAGGGGATTAGAACGTGGCAGGGAGAGTCCACGAGCAAAGTCATTTCCGCTCCCGGTCGGAATTATTCCTATTTCAACCTTCGAAAAATCAACTATGCCGTTTATGACTTCATTGAGGGTTCCGTCTCCGCCGACAATAACAAGCTTAATTTTTTCGTCAGTACCTGCCGTCAGCTCCCGTGCTATCTGTGTAGCATGCCCCGCATATTCAGGAATTAATTCCGTATACTCAATGTTGCGCTTTACGAGTTCTGCCTTTACCTTATTCCAGGTCTTAACAGCCTTACCTGAACCGCCATAAAGATTAGCAAGAAAGTAATACACGCCTAGACTTCCAGTCTTGCAAGTTCTGCAAGGGCAATTTTGTCATTCGGATCATATTCAAGTACAGCCTGAAAATAAGCGGCTGCTTCTGAAGTTTTTCCTTCCTTGAGGGCAAGGTATCCGAGGTTTGAAATTATTTTTGTATTCTCACTGTCCAGGGCAAGTGCCTTTTCAAGGATTTTACGGGCCTTTCCAAGGTCGCCTTCTTCCATGTAGCAGATTGAAAGTTCATTGAATGTATCTGCAGTTTCACCGCCTTCAAGCGTAAGGGCTTTTTCAAAGGCCTGCTTTGCATCATCATAGCGTTCAAGCCTGCGAAGTGCCCAGCCAAGCATAAACCAGGCATTCCATACATCCGGATTTTTTTCGATAAACTGACGGATTTCGTCAAGGCCTTCCTTTTCCTTGCCGTGTGCAATCAGGTCGTATGCGGCAGTAAAATGGTCATCTTCCATGTTCCGGTTGTTTATTTCATCGAGCATCTGCTGCGCACGGTTTTTCTTGTAAATTCCGTTTTCTCCGAGTTCCTCGTCCTTAGCATCACAGGTAAGGGCAAGATATGTCTCAAAGCAGCTTTTTGCTTCCTTGAAGTTATGTTTTTTCAAATAGAAGAATGCAGCATTAAAGAATGCATCCGGTATTGCAGGCTCTGCATCAAGCGCTTCCCTGTAATAATTGAGCGCATCTTCATCATAGGCATCTGCATCATCAATAAGACCGGAACGTCTGTAGGAATCTGCCCTCTGATCAAAGAAAAGTGCCGTATTAAGCACAGTAACGAGGTCGTCAGGATCAAATCCGCGCAGTGAAGAAAAGATTTCCTCTGCAAGATCCCAGTCTTCGTTTTTTGCCTTAAGTATTGCTGCTTCCGTAAGTTCTTTTTTAAGGTCCGGGCGGGCCTGCTTTAAAATTGAGCGGTAATACAGGATGTGCTGATTCTTCGGATCATAGGCCATTATTGCAAGAAGCCCTGCAAGAATCTGTTCCTGTGTAAGTTCCTTCATGTTGAAAGTCCCCGGAGCATCCTTGTCTTTTTTCTGTACGGGAAGAGGAATCGTCGGATCTATCTGGAGTGCATTGTCTGAAAATTTTACTGATTCATCCAGATTTATAAAATAAACGTTATCAAGCGGATTCGATGGTTTCATATGAGTCCCTTTAAAATATAGTTACTGATTTTATGCCGTTGGCTGCTGTGCTGCCGGCTGCTGAACCTGTGCCTGCGCCTGTACAGGCTGAGCCTGCTGAGAAGCCGGCTGAGCCTGAGGAACGGTCTGCTGTGCCTGAGGCTGTGCACTCTGCTGCGCTGTCTGTGGAGCATTCTGCTGAGCCTGAGGAGCCTGACCATTCTGCTGCATTCTTGCAGCCATAGCTGCCTGAGCGGCCCTCTGCTGTGCAATCTGATCATTGACGGAGAGCTGGGTCTTGCGTACAGAAGTAAGGAAACTGTTTACATGCAGCTTATATGGAAGCGGAACTGAATTTTCATCAAATTTGATGCTTGCAGTTACGATATCCTTGCGGCCCTCTATAAGGTCTGCACTTACGATTGAACCGCGGATCTGTACTACTTCATGCGGCTCTTCAAATTCGAGTCTGAGTACGGCTTCCTTATTTGTAAGGAACTGTGAAAGTCCCATAAGGATGATTTTTGCACCTGAGAAAGACAGGTCGCGGACAATACAATGTCTCGGAACATTCTGTATAAGTATGATTGCTTCTTCTTTTGTAAGGCTGAGTTTGCGCATGCTGTCTGCGTTAAGCACGATACGCTCTTCACGTCTGCGGATTGCATTGGCATTTGCTTCAAGCAGTTTTCCGACAATTTCAATAAGGTCATCAGGCGGACGCTGCGTAAATGTAAGGGCTACAACTGCGAGTTCATGGGAATTCATGTACGGCGTAATTTTCTGAACTTTTGCAGGAACCATAAAGCTTATCAGTTCGTTATCTTCATCAAAGAAAGCGAACCTTATGTTTATTCCCTGCACGTCCTTTGCGCTGAGTGCCTGAAATGCACCTCCCTTGGTGCCTACTATAATCCTTGCAAGCTGAAACGAAGTTGAATTTATAATACAGGGCCACTGTCCGCCTTTGCACTTTATATAAATCTGGCGGGGATCAAGTTTTAGGGCTCTTATTATATCTTTAGTAAAAGTAACTTCTGTATCACGGTAAGAATCGTAATATTTAGTCAGCTGCTGACTAGTTATAATTCCCATATCATCTATAATACTTTATATATTTCGCATGGTCAACGAAACTCAGGAATTTAAATTAAGAAATTTAGTCCTATTTCGCAAGCGCATCATTCTGCTGTTTTTTTGAATTCTGCTCCATGACGAAACAGATAAAGTGATCTTCAAGAGTTTTGTGAGGTCCGGCAATATTAAGCCTTTTACGTGCACGCGCATTGTCACGGCGTACTGAATACTGTGTATAAAAATCCCTGTAATCTTCACTAACGTCAGTTTTTACCGAAGTACCTAAAAATTTGGAAACTTCATCACGCCCGATTGCGGCAATACCCTTTTCACGGAGAATTGTCTTGAGTTTTGTTATGTTCTCATATGAAATTCCGAAAAGGAATTCTTCCATTGCCATATTTACATCAGGCTCACCGAGTTTTTCCTTGATAAAATTGCTCCAGGCTTCATCAAGCTGAAAGGAAATCATTATAAGTTCACTGGTTCCCATCATTGTTCCGAATGCCGGAGCAAGCCGTCTCCTTGCAAGCCATACAGACTGAAGTACCGGAGAAATATCAGAAATATTCTGATCTGCGCGGTGTTCCCAGAGAAGAAGAAGCGAAGTTGCCAGCTGCCTGCGGGAATCAATTGAAAGCGATTCGTCTTTTATAAGGTTCAGGTAAACGTCTTCTGAAAGCAGGAGGAACATCATTGAAGCCGTTTCATCTTTAAAGCCCTGCATGATTTTATCATCAAGGCCTGCTTCCTTTGAAAGTTTTGAAAGTGACGAGAAAGTATGAAGTTTTGCAACAAGGAATCCCTTGCCCAGCGTTGCCTTTGAAGGAAGCTGAAGCATAGTATCACCTTCTTTCTTGCTTGAAATCAGGGATTCAATGAGTGCCTGAGGAGTTCTTGTTCCGCTGGTCAGGTTTGTACGTTCAAGCAGTGACGGGAAGTTCGCAATTGCAGAAGCAAGACGTTCAAGATCAGCAAGACGCCTGTTAAAGGGCTCAAGGAATTCTGAATTTGTCTCGGTCAGTTTCTGCTTGAGGTCGTTTACCATCACGCGCTGCTTTTCGGTGAATACAACGATGCCTGTCTCAACATTATTTTCGAATGAGGATGCGTCAAAAAAAGTATTTATATCAACTGTTTCGAATTTAGTTTCTGTGACTGACATAAGTATAATTTAGAGAATTATAGCATACTTTTTATGTTTTCAACAGAGAATAATGCCGATAAATTCATTATGAGAAAAGTCTTAACCGCATTTTTATCAGTTTTTCCGCTCCTTTACCTTTCAGCACAGACAGGCAGTGAAAGCCTTCTGATACGCGGCGAAGACTTAAGGCTTTCTTATGAGGAAGGCGGCGATTTCAACAGTCTTCAGGGATTTCACCTTTACATCAGGAAAAAGCCGGGCATTGAATCAGTAATGCTGGTTGAAACGACAAAGGATCCCGGCGGAAAGAACGCAAACTATTCATACCGTGCACTTGAATACAACCGGATTAACGGCGACGAAAAACGTATTCTTGACGGCAAGTTCCTTGAAACGGAACATTCCAGATTTTCACTTATAGATTCAACTCCCGAAAAAGACAGTGAATTCGGGCAGGCCTTTCATATCTACATTCCTTCAGAAATACAGTACGGATATCCGTGGACGAGCAACGGAAAAATCAAAATCGAAAAAGGAACCTTCATAAACATACGTTCATTTGCAAAAAAATACTGCGATTATTCCGGAGCATTTAACGACAATCCCTTCATGTTTGACCTTGGTTCACCGGTAAGAAAAGTACCGGCCGCAAAAAATGAAGTTCCTGCAGTTCCACAGACAGAAACAGATGAATTACCTGAGGTAAAGGAAGTTCCGGTTCTGACGGACGACTATAATCCTGAAGCAGCAGAAACCTTTAAGGACATAGCCAGCTTTAACGGCGGAAAAATGGTCTATTCAAAAGGTCCTGAAACCCTCATCAGCGACATTACTGAAAGCCTTTCACGCATTGATCCCAAAGAGACTGCAGACGTAATTTTCGCAGTAGATGCTACAGGAAGCATGAAAGATGACGTTCAGAAACTCCGTGACGAATGGATTCCTGTCCTGATTGAATCCATGAAAGAATTTAAGGACATAAGACTCGGCCTGCTTCTTTACAGAGATTACGGCGACACATACAGGTACATGGGACTTCCTGTGAAAAAATTTGATTTTACGAATAAAATTGAACAGTTCACAAAGAACCTCAACAGTTTTGTAATTTACGGAAGCGAAGGCGGTGACATTCCCGAAGCCGTATACGAAGCCCTTTATGGTTCCATGGATTATTATGCATGGCGCACAAAAGCATACAGAAAAATCATTCTCATCGGAGACGCACAGCCTCATCCTGAACCGCGCGGAACCGGAAAATATACCCGTGAACTCGTTGAACGGACCGCTAAGGCCAAAGGCGTTGTCATTGATGCGATAATCGTGCCTGACGACAAGAGCGAACGCGGCCGCTAAGATTTTATTTCACTTTTTCGCCGAAATTAGCTATATTGTATCTGTAAATTCATTCTGGAGATGTAAATATGGCTAAGGAAAAAACACCTATTACTTTATTATGCGGATATCTTGGAGCCGGCAAGACGACTCTGATGAACCAGATTCTTTCCAATCAAAAAGGATATAAAGTCGCCGTAATTGTAAATGACATCGGTGAAGTCAACGTTGACGCAAAACTCATTGCCGACGGCGCAAAAATTACGGATACAAGTGACATCGTTCCGCTCACAAACGGATGTATCTGCTGTACGCTCAAGTCTCAGATGGCTCAAAACATCGAGAACATAATCAAAACCGGAAAATACGATTATATCATGATTGAAGCAAGCGGCGTATGTGAACCGATGCCGATTGCTCAGGAACTCGAGCTCATCAAAAACGGAAAACTCGACAATGTCGTCGGCGTTGTTGATGCAGCACGCCTTGTCGATGAATTTGCAGGCGGAAATAAACTGCTCGACAAAAAGGCAATCGGGGAAGAAGACATTGAATCCCTTCTCGTTCAGCAGATTGAATTCTGTTCTACGCTCATAATCAACAAAAAAGACCTCGTAACGGAAGATGAATTCAAGACCGTCAGAAAGGTAATTGAAGCCCTTCACCCGGGAGTAAAAATCATCGAAACCGATCACGGAAAGGTTGATGTAGGTGAAGTTCTTGCAACAGGCTCATTTGACTTTGAAACTGTATATGCAAGTGCCGGCTGGTGCAAGCAGCTTGAAGAAGGCGAAATTGACGACGATGATGACGATGAACACGAGCATCATCACGATCATGATGAACACGACGGCCATGACCACCACCATCATCACCACGAACATAAACATGAAGGTGAATCTGAGGACGAATACGGAATCGGAACTTTCATTTACTACAGGAGAAAGCCTTTTAACCGCCAGCTTCTTGATGAATTCGCATCTAAATGGCCGAAAAACATTATCCGCTGCAAGGGACTTCTCTGGTTCAGTGACGAAACAGAAATGGCCTATGTATTTGAAACTTCAGGACGCCAGATTCAGGCCGGTTATTCAGGACAGTGGATTGCGACTGCACCTGAAAAAGAACAGAAACAGCTTCTTGCAGAAAATCCTGAAATTGCAAAAGAATGGGATCCAAAGGTTGGCGACCGCATGATTAAGCTTTG
>DGTU01000058.1 GCA_002394465.1 Treponema sp. UBA4328
CCTCTTCAGTCTTACTTCCGTTTGAACGCAAAGGGGGCAGGACAGTTCGAGCACACTCTGATTATCGTTGACGAGGGTGCTGACCTTCACTTTATTGAGGGCTGCTCAGCTCCAAAATACAATGTCGCAAACCTTCATGCGGGCTGTGTTGAGCTTTATGTCAAAAGGGGCGCACATCTCCGCTACTCAACGGTCGAAAACTGGTCAAAAAATATGTACAACCTCAACACCAAGCGTGCCAGGGTCGAAGAAGGCGGTTCAATCGAGTGGGTTTCAGGCTCATTCGGAAGCCACATCTCATATCTGTACCCCCAGAGCGACCTGATCGGGCGTGGGGCTCGCGCTGAGTTCACGGGCGTTACATTTGCCGGCGAGGGGCAGAACCTCGACACCGGTGCAAAAATGGTTCACATCGCTCCGAATACCACGAGCGTAATTACAACTAAGTCTCTCTCAAAGAGCGGCGGCGTTTCAACTTACCGGAGCGCGATTTACATCGGAAAAGAGGCGACCGGAAGCAAGGCGAGCGTTAGCTGCGAAAGCCTTATGCTCGATAACATTTCCCGAAGCGACACGGTTCCTGCCATGGACATTCACACGGACGACTGCGATGTCGGTCACGAGGCAAAAATCGGCAGAATCAGTAACGATGCGGTCTTCTATCTTATGAGCCGTGGAATTTCGGAAGAAGAGGCGAGAACGATGATTGTCTCAGGCTTTGCAAACCCGGTTTCAAAGGAATTGCCTTTGGAATACGCGGTCGAGATGAACAATCTTATCCGTCTTGAAATGAAAGGAAGTCTTTAAACGGAAACGAGATTATTAGAAAGCCACACGGATTCGATTTTGCTACGCAAAATCAATTTTAAAATTTTTGCACTGAGATTCCGTAGGAATCTCGAATCCGTGTGGCAATATAAAAAAGGATAATTTATGACAGAGACATTAAGACTTAACGATATAAATACAATACCTTGCCTCACCTGGAACTGGCTTAAGATGAACAGGGCTTCACTTGAACTTGAGGCATCTTCTGAAATCATTTCCGGGAAAAAGGAAATTACTGCCACAAAAAAAGGCGAAATTGTTTATCTTCCGCTCATCTTTGAGGACGGGAAACGCTATGAGCATGAGCAGGTCATTACTGCTGAGGAAAATGCCGAAGTCACTGTGATTATGGACTACACTTCTCTCCCGGAAGCCGGCGGTTTTTCTTCTATAAGGACAAAGCTTATAGCAAAGCCATATTCAAAGATTCATCTTGTCAAAGTTCAGCTTCTCGGGTCAAACTATGTTCAGATTGACGACACGACAGGTGAGTGCGATGACGGCGCAAAAATTGAAGTAACGCAAATCGAGCTTGGCGGAAGCAAAGTCTATGCTCAGGTCAAGAATGAGCTTAACGGCTATGAATCAAAATTTAAATCTGACACGGCTTACATCACAGAAAACGGCCAGATTCTCGACATGAACTATCTCGTGAACCATCACGGCGCAAAATCTGACACAAAAATGACTGTGAAAGGCGTTGTCGGAGATGCAGCCCTCAAGGTCTACCGTGGAACAATCGACTTCAAGCACGGCTGTACGGACGCTACCGGTGACGAGCAGGAAGAAACCCTTCTCATGAGCAGAAGCGCCGTCAACAAGTCAATTCCCATGATTCTCTGTGACGAGGAAAATGTAGCCGGAACTCATGGAGCAACTTTAGGCCGTCTGGGAGCAGACGAGCTTTTCTACATGCAGAGCCGTGGAATCAGCGAGGAAGAGGCTAAGTCAATGATGAAAAAGGCAAAGGTTCTCAGCACTGCAGCCCTGATCCCTGAGATCAGCGTAAGGGAGAAAATCGAGCGCTGGCTTGAAAATTAGGAACAGCCGTTTATTTATGCTTGTTTGAAATATCGCTGAAAATATCGTAGCCGGATGAGCTGGTTTTTCTTGAAGCACTTAATGAAGATCCTATTGAGCCTTCAACGCTTCCGGTAACAACCATTGCATCTGCGAGTGCCTTTCCGGCAGCAGAAGAAGCATTATACTGCCTGAGATATTTATTCGGATAGTTTTCAGAATAACGGAACAGCTTAAGTGAACACACCAGGAATGTTATCCCGGCTGCAATAAGCAGAAGTACGGCAAGCACTTTTGCCTTTTTAACGTCTTTTAATTCAACAATCATAATCCCCTCACAGTTTCCGCATAAAATTATAAATTGCTTTTTTCAATTAGGCAACCTGAATAAAATTATAAAACATATCAATTTACTAGGTAAAAGCACTTCTCAATGATTATAAAAATCTCTATAATTAAATGCATGAACAGGTACAGAAAGGATTTTCCGCTTTTCAAGGCGATAGATGAACATAATGCAAACGAAAACAAGGGACTGATTTACATGGATACGGCTGCAACAGCCCAGCGTCCCTTCATTGTACTTAATGCAATGACCCACTTCTACTCTACCCAGAATGCAAATCCCCTGCGCGGATTATATTCACTCAGTGAACGCGCAACCAAGGCTTATGAAGATGCACGCGAAACGGTTGCAAGGTTCATAAACGCGCCTTCTTCAAAAGAGATAATCTTTACGCGCAATACTTCAGAAGGACTTAACCTCATCGCAAATACATACGGAATGGCAAACGTAAATGCAGGTGACGAAATCGTAATTTCCATCATGGAGCATCACTCAAACATCCTTCCGTGGCAGTTTGTCTGCCAGACAAAAGGCGCTTCTTTAAAATTCATGTATGTCGATAAGGAAACCGGTGAAATTCCTGAAAGTGAATACGCAAAAATCACTCCAAAAACAAAAATTGTTTCAATCACCCACGTTTCAAACGTACTCGGCACGATGAACCCGATAAGGGAAATCGCTGACATTGCGCACAAAAACGGTGCAGTAATTGTAGTCGACGGAGCCCAGTCAACTCCTCATGCTCCGGTTGACGTTCAGGCACTTGGAGCTGATTTTTTTGCTATGAGCGGCCACAAGCTCTGCGGTCCTATGGGAATCGGTGCAGTCTGGGGAAAGCTGGAACATCTGGAAGCCATGCCTCCCTTCCTTCGCGGCGGCGAAATGATTGAATATGTCACTGAGACGGGTGCCACATGGGCAGAAGTTCCTCATAAATTTGAAGCAGGAACGGTAAGTGCCGGAGACGCTGTCGGAATGGCTGCAGCAATCCGCTACATTCAGTCAGTCGGACTTGATGCAATCACTGAACACGACAACGCCCTTGCAGTACGCCTTATTGAAGGCCTCAAAAAGATTCCTCACGTAAACATCATCGGAAACAAAGACGGAACGAAACGCTGCGGAATAGTCACTTTCACCGTAGACGGAGTTCATCCGCATGACATTGCAAGCCTCTTAAGTGAAGAAAACATTGCTATCCGTGCCGGTCATCACTGTGCACAGCCGCTCGGTGCATATCTTGAAGTTCCTGCAACGGCAAGGGCAAGCCTGTATTTTTATAATACGGAAGAAGAAGTCGATGCCTTAATCACAAACGTTGCAAACCTCAGGAAGTGGTCTGGCTACAAAGATTAATTTTCTGAACGGAGCAGCTACTCAAAAACCGGATAGCACTCAAAGCCGGCAGTCCTCAGTTCATCGCCGATTGTACCGGCCTTATTCTCATCAACTGCAACTATATAGTAGGTAGTTCCGCTCGGACGGACTTCGCTCGTAATCCTGGCAGTAAAGCCTTTTTCCTTAAGACGGTTCACGAGGTTTTCGGCATTTGATTTTTCCTTAAACAGTCCAAGCTGCTGCCTTACAATCTTATCGTTTTTAGAAGAGACTTTTTTGCCCTCAGATTCAGTTCCTTCCGGAACGCGTGCAGTCTCAACATTTTTTGCATCCTGATTAACTACATCCGGCACTGCATTTCCGGATCTCGGAACGAAATACCAGAAAGGACTCGGCTGCATCTGGATTTTCCCGCTTACGACGGCTTCTTCCGGAGTTCCCTTAAAGTTTTTCTGAAGCTGCTGCGACCAGGATTTGTCGCCGGTTACATGCCAGAGTGTCAGAAGAATCTTAGGGCGGACGGATTTCATTGAATCAAGTTCAGCGTAGGTTTTGAGGATTGCAACAATTTCACCTGTTTTCTTAACGGAGTCTGAATCTATCAGAAGGGCCCACTGCTCATAGAGCTTTATATACGCCTGTACTTTTTCGCTTGAAGAATTCCTTACGGCAGAATTGAGGTAACTTTTTGCAGTTTCACTGTCACCTGCACAGAGGGCACAGCGTACGGCATCGAGAACGATTTCTTCGGTAGTTTTCTTTGGCATTCCTTCAGCATTTCCGGCAGCAATTGCAGCAGCCTGGGCGTAATTTTTCTGTGCCTGGGTATACCTTCCCATTTTCTCGAGAATTGAAGCAAGATAGACATAAGCTGCACGTTTTTCAGCCGCTGCCTTGAGGGAAGGAATGTTCTTTTCAAGATACGAAATCGAAAGTTCAACGTCATCTTTTTTCGAAGCCTGTAAGGCCAGGGATTTTGCAGTTTCTTCAGAAAAGCACAGGACTGCAGCAGTTAAAAGAGTCAGTATCACAAAAAAACGTTTCATTCCGTATTTCATTTTATAAGTTCACCTTTAAATGTATTTCCGCTCAGAGCCGTGAGGCGGACATTAACGAAAGAGCCGATCAGTTTTTTATCAGCTTTAAATGCGACCCTTTCATTCTGGCTTGTCTTGCCGAGAAGTTCAGATTCATCATCGCGGCTGACTATGTCTGCAAGTACTTCAACGCACTCACCGATTCTCTTTTTCATCACCTGTTCAGTATGAGAAAGCTGAAGATCAATTACTTTCTGGAGGCGTTCTTTCTTGATTTTTACGTCTACCTGATTGTCGTATCCTGCAGCCGGAGTTCCTTCACGCGGATTATAGTAATACATGAAGGCACTTTCGAATTTAACTTCTTCCATGAGGGAAAGTACGTCTTCAAACTGTTCCTCCGTTTCACCCGGGAATCCGACCATAAGGTCAGTTACAAGCTGAACGTCAGGAACTGCCGCACGAAGCTTTGAAGCCAGTTCAATAAACTCTTCACGCGTATTTTTTCTGTTCATACGGTGCAGGATTTCATTGTTTCCGTGCTGTGCTGCAATATGAAATCCGTGACATACATGCGGATCGTCTTTTATGACATCTATAAGTTCATCACTGAAATCATTAGGATTTGATGATTCAAAGCGGATCCATTTTATGCTGGATTTTGTTTCATCAAGGTGAAGGCTGATTCTTTTAAGCAGCTTCGGAAAATTAAGTTCACCGTCACCGTCCTGACAGCGGTAAGCATTTACGTTCTGTCCGAGCAGGGTTATTTCCTTTACTCCCCTGCCGCTTAAGAAATCTATTTCTCCAAGAATCTGATCAAGAGGCCTGCTGACTTCCCGGCCGCGTACATACGGAACGATACAGTAAGTACAGAAATTGTTGC
>DGTU01000148.1 GCA_002394465.1 Treponema sp. UBA4328
TTCCATGATGACCAGCACGGAACTGCGATTGTCGTAACTGCTGCAATCATGAATGCCCTCAAAGTTGCCGGAAAAAAAGCTGAGGATTGTACTCTCGTTGTTTCGGGAGCAGGTGCTGCAGGCTCATCAATTATCCGTATGCTTCACAAATTCGGAATCGGAAAGATTTATGCTTTCAACATCAACGGAATCATCATTAAGGAAGATTACGACAAATACGACTTTTTGACAAAAGAACTCACTGAAATCACAAACCCGGACAACCGCCGGATTACAATGAAAGAGGCTATGGTCGGAGCTGATATTTTTGTCGGAGTAAGTGCACCGAATCTTGTCAGCGAAGAAATGGTCAAATCAATGGCACCAAAATCAATTCTTTTTGCGATGGCAAACCCGGAGCCGGAAATTACTTACGAAAAGGCAAAAGCCGCCGGAGCATACATCATCGGAACAGGACGAAGCGATTACCCGAACCAGATTAACAACATCCTCGCTTTCCCGGGACTTTTCCGTGGTGCACTCGACTGCCGTGCAAGCAAAATCACCGAAGAAATGAAGATTGCAGCAGCCCGTGGACTGGCTTCACTCGTGAGCGAGAGCGAGCTTGGCCCGGATATGATTATCCCTGGTGCATTCGATCCTCGTGTTGCTGAGACAGTCGCAAAAGCCGTTGCTGACGAAGCACGCAAAGCAGGACTGGCAAGAGCGTAAACGCGCAAGAGACTGGAGCACCGCCGGAGGCGACCGCCGTAACGGCGGTTGAAGCGGCAGCGTAAGTGCGGAAGGCCCGGTCCGAAGCAGTATACTGCGAAGGGATGCGCCCGGAAAGAGTGAAAAATTGAACATACGGTTCAAAAATATTTTGATTTTTATCTTTCTCCTGGCTGCGTTACAGGTTCGTGCTGAAGAGGAAAAGTACGAAATACAGCCCTTTCCGGATTTGACATGGAAATTTGAAACAACGCTTGGCGGCGAAAGGGTTCAGAATAACCTGATGTCCAGGGAAAACGGAGCTTCAAGCCAGCTCTCACAGGATCTCCAGTTTTCAGGGATTCTTTTTTATTCATATTATCAGGACAGGATGCTTTCAAAAGTGCAGCTCAATCTGGGGTTTGATCAGAAGCCGCCTAATTTTTTCTGGACGGACAAGCCTGATTTTGTGCATGAAGAAAAGAACGAACTTATCGAACACCTCAAGTGCGTAATGCTCGACTGTCAGATGTATCTTCCGAAATTTTATTTTTTTGAACTCAGGCTTATGCCTTTTGTCGGCTATTCGTTCATCAACTATTCGTATAATCAGGTTTATGATTCTTCGTATAAGGATTCATTCATGTATAATTCCGTGAATGTCGGCGTTGAGCATTCACATGAGTTGAACCGGTATTTTACGAATTATTATTATATTTCATATTCTCCGCTGATGATTGTTAAATCCTTTTCGGACAGAATTCAGTATTTGAATTATGGTGCAGGCGTTATTGCCCAGATAAGCCGGCTCCGGCTGAAAATGTTTATTTCAATCAGAAAGGGTGCTGAAAACGAGTTTCAGTTTCTGCTTCTGGACAGAGACCTGTATTTTAACAGTACGGAAATAGGCCTTACCTTAAATCTTGAAATGTAGCCTAATTCAGGATGCAAAGTCCCTTACCAAGAAATTCAGAATCCGGAGCATTCCTGTCAGCCGTATAAAATTCTCCCATGTAAAACCATCCGGTTTTCCCGTCCGGAAGAGGAATTTTTTCGCCGCCGAGCCAGACAGTTCTGGATGCGTCAGAGGAATGATTTCCGTGAGGACGTGATATGATTTCGTCTCTTTTCTTTTCGTAGGAAGAAATAAGCTTTTCTATGAAGTTAGAGGGAACTGTCGGATGAGCAACCGGAAAGCTGAACCATTTGTGAACCGGTTTTGAAATGCCTTCACCGTGCATCCAGCAGTTGAGAGAATAGTCCAGTGCAGGACCATATTTTTCGCTTTTCTTTTCTCCTTCAAAGTGAAGCCCGTTTCTTGCAAAAAGAGGAGCATTCTTTTTTTCCTGGGGATCAATCGGTTTGAGGTCAGGGATTTTTCCTTCTTTCCATTCACTGTAGGCACGGGAATGACGGGTAAGGACGAATTTGTGCCAGAAGCAGGAATCCAGTAGTCCGTTTGCGTAAAACTGGCGGAGTGTTTCCATTGAGTTTATCAGGTCCTGTTCTGTTTCCCACCAGTAGCCGTAGATCATATAGGCATGTACAAGGATTCCGGCTTCCTTGAAGGCACAGCAGGCTCCAGTGATTGATTCAAGATCCGTGCCCTTGTGGATGGCATTAAGTCCGCTGCCGGTTGCTGATTCAAGTCCGGCTGAAACACCGATAAGGCCACCGTATGCAAGATAGTCGGCAATGCTGCGTGTGAAGGATTTTTCGAAACGGACATTGCCCCACCATGTTACAGGCGAGCCGTGAGCTATATTTTCACGTGCAAATGCTACCATCATTGCAGGAGGCATTGCTTCATCAACAAAATGAATGCCGTATATTCCCTTCTGCCGGCACTGTTCAAGGAGTCCTTCATAAAGGCTGTGAATGTTTGTCGGACAGTAGCCTTTCACGTAGTCGAGCGTTACGTCACAGAAAGCACATTTGTGCCAGTAGCAGCCGTGTGCCATGTAGGCCTTGATCCAGCTTCCATCTGACCAGAGCCGGTGCATCGGATTTGTATCGTCTATGAGCCGCGGGTACTGGGAAAAGTCAATGTCAGAAAAATCCGGAATCAGGGAGGAAGTTATTTCCCGTTCATAAACTAACGACTGTTCGTAATCAGCAGATTTTTCGTCAAGCGGAGGAATAATTCCGTCTTTTGTGAACTGCCTGAGCTTAAAAACGGCTCCAGTTCCGCATTCCGCATTCTTCATTCCGAATTTATCAAGCAGCTGTTTATAGCTTGCATAGCCGCGGTCATAGGAAATACCGTCGCAGTATCTGGCTAACGACTGTTCGTTTGTGTCACGCAGTTCAGTGTTTACGAAACCGCCGCCGAATGTTACATAAGCTGAATCACCGAAGTGTTCCTTGAAAAAACGTCCTGTTGCAAGGGCGGCTGCAAATGTTCCCGCAAACGGAACCGAAATCAGGACCATGAACTTTTCATTACTGGAAACGTTTATTCCGAATTCCGCATTCTGCATTCCGAATTTTTCCAGAAGAGGTATGTAGAATTCTTTGAGGATTGGACTGTCTGCTCCTTTTTCAACTTCTGCAAAACTTGATTCGCTTACAGTTAAGCTTTCTGCATAGCGCACAAGGGAGAAGTTTTTGTCGAAGGCTGCGGTTATGAAATCCGCAAGGTCTGCAAGGGCAAAACTGGCAAGGGAGCGGGCATCATCAGTAGTAAGGTCATGGCCGAGATTTGAAAGATAATTTTCCATACGGGCACCGCGCGGAACATGTGCACCAAAAACAAACCTGTGGGCATTTTCATATCCGGAAGAAACTGAATTCCGTGAGCCGGGCCTTAAGACGGCAGTTATAAAGTCAATCCACTGAATCCAGAGCTCTTTTTGTGAAACATAACGCCGTAGATTAAATGCAGTTGAGTCATCACCTTTTTTTTCAGCCCTGTCTGCAAGTGTAAGGGCATTTTGTGAGCAGAGGGAAAAAAGCTTTGTAAGTCCGTCATGTGAAAAAATTTCGTAAAACAGTTCAAGGCTCATGTCGAGCCACTTTGTCCTGTGTCCGAGGGATTTGAAAAATGCTGAAAGATATGCACCGCTTGGATAAGGAGTATTAAGCTGAACTATAGGCGGCTGGATGATCAAAACATTCATTTTAAAAGTTTATCATATTTTCAGGATTTTATTCACTTTATAAAAGACGTTTTTATTACTTCGTGGTAGAATAAAATGATACATTTTTAAAAGGAGACGTAAAAAATGTTAAGAAAACTTGCTGCAGGAATTCTGGCAGGATTTGCTCTGGCAACTGTCTCAGCAAAAACTTCTGCAAAAATTTCTTTGAGCGGTGCTGGTGGAGAAAAAACATTTGATACCATTCAGGCTGCTCTTGATTCCATCGGTTCAGGTGCAGGCAGCTATACAATTAAGCTTGCAAAGGGAACCTATGAGGAAGTTCTTTACTACAACGGAGCTGCTGACATCACAATTTCCGGTGACAGCTCTGCAAAATACGGTAAAGACGTAATCATTGCAAAAGACAACGACGGTGACCTTCTTCGCCTGAAGAAAGCCGGTTCACAGCAGAAAAACAGATGTCTGTTTGAATTTGAAGGAACAGGTTCGCTCGTTCTCGAAAACCTTACACTTCACAACACTTTTGTACGCGGTACAGTAAAGGGTTCAAACACTCAGGCAGAAGCCCTCGGATTTGATTCTACGGGAACTGTTGCTGCATACAACTGTTCATTTAAATCTCATCAGGATACCCTGAGGACAACAGGAAAATCATGGTTCGTTAAATGCTATGTAGAAGGCGATACGGACTTTATCTGGATGGAATCAACCGGAAAGGTAGCCCTCTTCGAAGAATGTGAAATCGTTTCAGTTTATGATGAACATGCATCAAACCATACTTCTTATGTCGGTGCTCCGAGAATGGACATTACTTCAAAGAGCGCAAAGGGCCTCGTAATCTTTAATTCACGCATTACAAGTCAGAAGGGACAGACAACTTACCTTGCACGTACCCCGTGGACAAACGGATATTTCAATCAGGTAGCCGTAATCGATACAAAGACAAAGGGTATTGATAAGGAAATCTGGTCAGGTTCTCCTCTGATGAGCGAAGGTGTTCCACAGACAGTTATCGGCTGGAAGATGGACAAGAAAACTGCAAAGAACCTCGGAATTAAAACAGACGGTAGAAAGGACATCGTTTCTGATTCAGATGCAGAAAACGAATTCGGCGGACGCCGTGCAATCCTGAACCGCTATTACAATGAAGCAAGCAACAGGTACCTTAAAGATACTGATACAAACTGGGATGTTGATGCACTTATCAGCAAATACGGATGGAAAGTTTCTAAAGATAAGTCATCAGACCTGCTTAAAGGTGAAACAGAAGGTGCAAAAACCGTATATCTTCTCGACGGTAAAGCAGATGTTTCAGCCCTCAAATGTGAAGGATTTGCCCAGGAAAAAGGCAAGGCACATTATGTTGGTGCAGCAGGCTCAAAAATCAGTTTCCCTGTAAAGGCAAAATCTCTTGTTACGATAACAGGATACTATTCAGGAGCCGGAACAGTTCAGGCAGGAAAACAGGGTGCAGCACTCTATAACCTTAACAACGGAACAACAAGCAAGTTTATCGATAACGTATATGCCGTTTATGAAGGTGCATCAACTGTAACGATTACAGCTTCAGACAAGTCATACATTACAAAGATTACTGTAGAAGAAGACCCTGCACTTAAGTTTACACCTGTAACTTCAATCACGGTTAATTCTGCAAAAAATGCTGAACAGCTTCTCGGAAAAAAATCACTCCAGATGTCAGTAGTACTTAATCCTTCAAAACCGACAAATAATGCTATTGTATGGAGCGTAAGTGACACTTCTGCAGCTTCAATCGACGAGAACGGTGTTCTTACGGCACTTGCAGTAAAAGCAGATACTGACATCATGGTTCGTGCTACTTCAAGGGATGAAAAGGCAGCCTTCGGTGAAAAGAAAATCAAGATCCTCATGCCGGAAGCAGGTTCATTCTCAGTTTCATGGCTCGACAGCCCTGAGGCAAGTTCAAGCCTTGAAGGAACAAGTGATGACGTAACGATTGCTAAGGCCGGAAAAGCAGTACCAAGCAAGGGAACATGGAAATACAACAGTTCAAAAGTTACAAGTGACATCGCTAAGGGTGCACTGAGCTACTCAGGATATTCATCAGGAATCCAGGGAAAAGATACCGTATACATTGAATTCCCGATCACTGCAGTTCAGAAATTTACCCTTACAAACATTGACATTGCATTCGGAAACCACGGAACAAGCAATATGGGTGCTGAGCTTTCTTATACAACCGGAAAAGACTACGTAACGATCATTGATGATGATACACGTTCAATCCGTTCAGCAAAGAAGGCTTATAAAACAACCCTCAAGCCGATTGTCGTAGAAAAAGGCCAGACAATAAAAGTACGCGTTGCCCTCTACGGATACAACGGTGATATGATTGCTATCCCGACAGGAAAGGCTCCGACAATCGGAACAATTTCAATTTCTGGAAAAGCATCAAAATAATTTTATAAGTAACTTATAAATTACAGTCTGCCGATAATCTGAATATGAAAAGGATTATCAGCAGACTTTTTTTTGCCCTTCTGGCAGGTTTACTGAACGCACAGGCCGCTCAGCTTACATACAGCGGAAACGGAGGATATTCCCTCGTTGAACGGACTAATCTGCGGCGTTATGTGAACGGAAAATATGTCGGACTTACAAGCCGGGAAGTCCGCTCATTCATCAGCCCTTCCCTTGCTCCGTCAAAAAAGTTTATGCGTAAGGGTTCGCCGTTTGAAAAGGACCAGTGGTATGACGGCAGTTTTTATGTAATGGAAGAAACGCTCCGTAATAATCAGGCAGCCAGTGCCGGAGTTCATGATTCAATACAGTCGATGTTTCACATAAGCCCTGAAGGAAAAATGACCATGTACAGGGACAATGGATATCCGAGTTTCAGGAGTTTTCCTGCCTTTACTGCTGAAAAGGTCGTTCCCGGAGACAGATGGAGTGCAGAGGCCGAACGTGCCGTAGACCCCCTCAATAAAGGCGTTTTTACAAGAATGCCGATTTATGTTCAGTATACGTTCGCCGGTGCAGAGCAATACAAGGAAAAGGACGTTTACAGAATACATGCGCTCTGGCAGACAAATTACAGTATGGCAAATGCAGATCCGCGGGGAGATTCTTCCCTTCAGAAAGCAGCCGGCGGTCACAAGGCTGAAATACTTATTCTTCAGGCAACAGGCGAGCCGATTCTGATTATTGATACAGTGGATGAAACTTTCGTTTATTCTGACGGCCAGCAGGTGAATTTTAAGGGAACAATTACGCTGTTCACAGAATTTCCACCGGCAGTCGATCACGAAAAACTTATTCCGGCTATCCAGAGGGTTGCAGTTCTTGCTGATGAACCTAAACTAACGAACGATAGTAAAACAAATGACGGAACAGGCGGTTTCTCAGGTACATCCGGTTCAGGCGGAAACGCTTCTTCGGGAAATGCATTAAATGGACTAACGAATGGTAGCGGAGAAAGCAGGTACGGCATCGTTGCAGAAAAAACTACTGCCGGAATAAGACTCAGTCTGCGTGACATCAAATTTAAGGCTGACAGTGATGAAGTCCTTGCAACTGAAAAAGTTCGTCTCGATGAAATTGCCAGGGTACTTGCCCTTGCAGGAGAAAATAAGTTCCTGGTTGAAGGTCATACTGCAAGCGTAGGAAAACCGGCAGGAGAACAGACGTTAAGCGAAAAGCGTGCACACAGAATTGCAGAAGAGCTTGCTGCACGCGGAATAAGTGCCGACAGGTTTATCTGCCGCGGCTGGGGTGGAACAAAACCGCTTGCATCGAATGAAACAGATGAAGGCCGTGCAAATAACCGCCGTGTAGAAATCACGATTCTGGAATAATATTATGAACCGAAAATTTCCTGTCTGTGCAGGGTTCCGAGAGCATGAATGGAATCAGACAGGGAAAGTTCTGGGTGATTCTGCATGAATGCGCGCAGGTCAATCAGAAAGCGGTTCATTGAAAAATGCTGGAAAACTAAGACCTTTTCCCAGTCCTGTGGAAAACCTGTGTATGATTCTTTAAGTTCATTCCGGTAAAGATCAAAGATTCCCCTGGATTTTAGTTCAGCATAACCGACGAGCCAGATTTCACAACCGAGTGCCTGCTGAAGTTCTGCCGTAATGCGTGCCATATGAGCCTGCGTTTCATTAATCAGGTTTACAAGTTCAATTCCGCCTGCTTTGCAGAGATATTTGAGGTGGCTTGTTTTTGCAGTATGAACGGGAGTCTTGTTAAGGATTATTGCATTTGTCCTGAAATCTGTCTTCAGTTCCGGATTTTTCCTGAAGAAACCGGCTGCAATTTTTCCGCTCTGTCCGACAAGGTACTTGCGGTTTTTTGCAAGCTGCTCGTCTTTTCCGGGATTATCTCCGATTACGACCATGTTTATCTGTGATTCCCTGGTAATTTCGTCAAGGGCAGTATTATACACGACGGCAGTTTCCAGAGGATAGTCAGGCGTATCTTTTTTTGAGGCTTCCTTCTGAAGCGGGAAAAGCACTTCCCTGTATTTACTGTTAAGCGTGTCGCAGTAATTCTTATAGTTTGTCCTGAATGAACAGAAAGCATTCCATTGTGATTCCGTCATTGAATAGCCTCCTGCCTGAAAGATTCCGCTTCAGCCTTCATGAGAATGCCGTCAGCTGAGTTTTTCTGTATCGAAGGGAAAAAATTACTGAGGGTTCGCACGGTCTTAAACCCAAGTGAATCATAGATTTTACGGGCATTTTTCCATTCATCGTTAACAAGAAGAAGAACCGTTTCTAATGATGGAAATGCAGAACAGACAGACTTTAATGAGCTCAGGAATAATTTTCTGCCGTTCCCCTGGCCGCGGTACTGAGGAAGAACTGCAAATGAAGAAACATATAAGACTTTTCCGGCCGGGTTATGCAGTTTTTCAGGCGAATGACCCAGTGCAAAAAAATCATCTTCACCCGGAATATAATCCCAGATTTCTGAGCAGAAATAGCCGGCATTAACGGCCTTTTTGTATTTGAGGACGATTTCATCTGATGTATCTGAGTAAACAAAAAATCCCTGCGGGAATACGGTAAGCCGTTCTTCGAAAGTTTTCTGTCTTTCCTGAATCTGAGGAATAAATGAAGCACGTTCAATCATCATGATTGAATCAATATCGAAGGCTTTAGCCGGGCAGATATTCATTTTCAGATGATTACGCCTTTTGTGCTTGGTACTTCACCGTTACGGCGCGGATCGATTTCGGTTGCGCTGCGGATGGCACGTGCAGCTGCCTTGAAGAGGCCTTCTATTTTGTGATGGTCGCTTCTTCCGCGGATAGTATCGAGATGTATGTTGCATTTTGCATTTGCAGCAAATCCCTGCCAGAAGTCTTCAAAACAGTCTGTCTGAAAGAGATACTGTGTACCGTCTTCATTCTGGCATACAAGGGGAGCGCCATCGAGTTTTGCATCACATACGCAGAACGGCCTTCCGCCGAAGTCTACAGCGACCTGAGATTTTTCATCACCCTTTTCAATAGCGTCAAAATCAACTCCGCATCGAAGGAGGCTTTCATCCATAGGATAAATAAAATATGCGCTTCGTGTTATACCGGCACAGTCACCAAGGGCTTTTGCAAAGGCAAGGCCGAGGGCAATGCCAGTGTCTTCAATCAGGTGATGCTGATCAACGTCGAGATCTCCGGCAATTGAGCCGCTCAGGTCAAACATTCCATGCTTGCAGAAGGAATTGAGCATGTGATTAAAAAATCCAAGCGGATTCTTAACAGAGCATTTTCCGCTCCCGTCAATATTCAGTGTAAGTGAAATCTGTGTTTCTTTTGTGTTTCGTTCAATTGTAGCGGTACGCATATTTTACATCATAACCTTTCTCAGTTCGTATTCGAGAATATCGGTAGCGCCGAGCTGGTGAAGCTTTGGAAGAAGAACCGGAACTTCGCTTTTCTGGACGGCAATTTTTACTGCGTATCCGTCATCTCCGAACAGAGGGCTTACAGTCGGACTTTTCATTGATGGAAGTCCCTTGATAAGCCCGTCAAATTTTTCTTTTGAAACATTCATTTCGAGCATTACGCGGCTGCGGGCTGCGAGAACTGCTTCAAAAAGCATTTTAAGTTCCATGATTTTCTGCTTTTTTGCAGGATCTTTCATGGCTTCTTTTGATGCATACATTCTTGTTGATGAAGTCATGATTGTATCAGAGATTTTAAGGTTGTTTGCCTTAAGGCTCGATCCAGTTGAAGTATTATCAATAAGAATCTGGGCAAGTGCATCGTCACTGTCCTGTACGAATCCTTCGCTTGTTCCCCATGTGCGGAAAATCTTGCCGTTGATTTTTTTGTCTTCAATCCAGCGGCGGCTCAGATTCTGATATTCAGTTGCGATTGTAACAGGTTTTTTGAGGAGTTTTTCATAGTCAACGCTTGCAGGAACGGCAACTACAATGCGTACCGGATCAAATCCGAGATCCATAATCTCTTCAACTTGATCCTGAACACCGTTTTCGTAAACCCAGTCTTTTCCGCTGAATGCAACGTCTGCCTTACCGTCGGCAAGGAGTGCGCTTGAAATCTGCGGTTTAACTACCTGAAATGCAAGGTCTTCCTGATTTGTAATCGGATAATATGTTCTGTCCGGGAGATAAATTGAAATCCCGACGTCTTTTAAAAGTTCAACGACTGATTCGTAAATGCGCCCTTTAGCGAGCAGAATGCTAAGTTTTTCCATAACAGTTCCTTCTATGGTAAGTTCTTTCTACATATTAAAGGAATATTGAGGGGAATTCAATATTTGCAAAAAAGCGATGCTTTAAAAATCCTTTGATCTGTGTTAATCTGTTTTTATCTGTAATTAAAGCAGGAGCAGAAAATGGACGGAAAAGAAGAAATACTTGATCTGCTGCGTGAGAATGCGCGGCTTTCAGTTGAAGATATATCAGCAATGACAAAAAAATCGGCTGACGAAGTAAAAAAAATCATCAAGTCGCTGGAAGATGAAGGCATAATCCTTAAATACGCCGCAATCATTAATCCTGAAAAAGATGTATGTACCAGGGATAAAGTGCGTGCAGAAATTGAAATTCAGTGCCAGCCTGAACGTGAACACGGATTCGATGCACTTGCAGAAAGAATTTACCGTTTCCCGCAGGTAAAATCCCTTTACCTGATGAGCGGAGGTTATGATCTCAAGGTGGTAATTGAAGGAGATGATCTTCGTGAAGTTGCTCTTTTTGTTGCACAGAAACTTTCGACACTTGAAGGCGTACGTTCAACAAAAACGCATTTCCTCCTCAAGACCTACAAGGAAAATGACGTACTGTATGTTGAGGACGAAAGTGACCGCCGCGAAGGAGTCATGGCATAAGCCGTTTTGACACTTGCAGACACTTTGGATTTAATTTATAATCAGTAAATGAACAGAGACGTTCATTCTTTTTACGATATAAATTTCGGCAAAAGGAATGAACGTTTTTTTTTGGAGTGAATATGTATACAGAAAGCGAAGTTTTGGAGTATGTAGAACAGGAAGACGTTAAATTTATCCGTCTCGCTTATTTTGATCTGTCGGGAAAGCAGAAAAACATTTCCATCATGGCAGGCGAACTTTCACGGGCCTTCGAAAAAGGTATTTCATTCGACGGTTCTGCAGTAACCGGGTTTGAACAGCCTCAGAATTCAGACCTGTATCTTCATCCGGATGCTTCTACGCTCTCTGTCATTCCGTGGAGGCCGACTTCAGGAAAGGTTGTCCGCATGTTCTGCGACATTACGTATCCGGATGGAACTCCATACGAAAAAGACTGCCGACACATGCTCAAGGAAGCCGTTAAATATGCCAGGGAAAATTATGACCTCGAATTTAAATTCGGAACGGAATTTGAGTTTTATCTTTTCAAGCTTGCAGAAAACGGTGAGCCTACAAAAATTCCGTTTGATAATGCCGGATATATGGACATTGCTCCGGAAGACAAGGGCGAAAACATCCGCCGCGAAATAGACTTTACCCTTGAGCAGATGGGAATTACACCAGAATACTCACATCATGAAGAAGGTCCGGGACAGAATGAAATTGACTTCAGGTCGTCTACTGCTCTTAATGCTGCTGACAATGCGAATACGTTCAAATGGATTGTACGTACCAAAGCAGCTTCAAACGGACTTTATGCAGACTTTTCTCCAAAACCGCTTCCGCATCATTCAGGAAACGGCCTTCACATTAACGTATCATGCAATCAGCAGGAAAAAATGCCTTCAATTCTTGCCGGAATCCTCGATCATATGAGTGAACTTACTTACTACCTTAATCCGTCGCAGAATTCGTATGAGCGTCTGGGAGAATGCAAGGCACCGAAGTACATCTGCTGGGGTGTTCACAACCGTTCGGCCATAATACGCACAGGTTCTGACAATCCTGTTGAAAAGGTTCAGATACGTTCAGCTGATTCAGAATGCAACATTTATATTGCCCTTTCACTCCTGATTTATGCAGCAATTGACGGAATCGAAAGAAAACTTCAGCCGCCTGCACCTGCTTCAGAAAACCTGTTTGATTCTCAGCAGACAAAAAATGTCACCTATGACATTATTCCTGAAAATCTGACTGCAGCACGAAAAATTGCACAGGCAAGCAGCTTTATCAAAAAGTACGTTAAATTCTAGGCAGGCGGTCATTCTCAGATGATGTCAGACACATACAGCGTTCTGGTTGTGACAAAAGACAGTAAAACCGTTTCTCTTATAAGCTCAATGCTTATTCCGCCCCTGTTTGAACTGACTGTTTCGCAGGATTTCAATGAAGCACGCCGGATCTGTGGTGAAAGAAATTTCAACATCATCATAATAGATTTTGCGGAAGGTGAAGGAACTGATTTTGCCCTCGACATTTCGTCAGGAACAGGAACGATACTTTTACTCTCTCCGGTTCAGTATTTTGACCAGATAAGCTATAAAGTTGAAAGCTTTGGAATCCTGACGATAACGGCACCATTTGATCAGTTTTATTTCTACAACATGATAAAAATTGCAATTGCCGTTCAGTATAAGACGCAGCTGATTTCAAGCCAGACAATCAAGCTCAAGGAAAAAATGGAAGAAATACGTCTTGTGAATAAGGCGAAAATGCTTCTCATGCAGCATGAATCAATGACGGAAGATCAGGCTCACCATCATCTTGAAAAGACTGCAATGGACAACGGCCTCAAAAGAATTGCAGTTGCTGAAAATGTCATCAGGAAATATGAAAACAGTTAGGGTGGTCTTTAATTCTTAAATCTGTCTGTATACTTTCGAGAAGAGTTCAAACTGGGCTTCACCCTGATATTTGAGCATTGTATATCCGTTGCAGACCCTGCAGCCGCTTGCATCTGCCCTTGCCATTACCGGTGTTACTTCCGGAGAATAAATAATGTCATAGATATATTCATTTCCGGTAAAGTCATAGAAATAGATAGGGTCGTTGTTTGAATTCGGAAGCTCTGTTGAACCCATGCCCTTTGAGGTTGTCTGAATTATGATGTCAGAGAATTCATGAAGCTTTTCAAGGGATTCAGGTCCGAGGGAAGCGTATTCAAAGCCGAATTTTTCTGCAATAATTTTTGCCTTGCCGATTGTGCGGTTGAATATGCAGGCCTTTGCGCCGAGATTTTTTACGGCATATGCGATTGCACGGCTTGCACCGCCGGCTCCGATTACTGCAACCTTTTTGTCTTTAAGGTCTTTTAATTCCGTGAATTCAAGCAGTGCCTTTGAAAATCCCGTGCAGTCCGTGTTGTAGCCTGTCCAGACACCATTATCGTTGATGACTGTGTTGCAGGCTCCGATTTCTGAGACTTTAGGATCGACTTTATCAAGGCGGGGAATTATGTCTTCTTTGTGCGGAATTGTAACCGAAAATCCCCTGATGCCGATTTTTTTTGCAAATTCAAGGGCATCTTCTGCAGTTTCTGACTTGAAAGGAAAATATACGGCATTCATGGAATTTGCATCAAAAAGGCTGTTCTGAAGCTTCGGGCTTGAAGTAATTTTGAGCGGATAGCCTGTTATTCCATAAAGCTTCGTTGACTGGTCAATGCTCCTGAAATGATACATGTCGCTGAGGGTCTTTGGATCGATATGACCAAGTTCAGCCTGTTCATTGAGGATTTCGTCAGGTGACGTATATGTAAGGTATGAATGAAATTTTTCGGAAAGTATTCGTGTCGGGAAACCGAGTGAACTCATCGCACAGAGAATCTGCTCTGAATTATTCAGCTGGGCAGCTTCCTCAAAGGCTTCGGTTACATCGCGGATTGTATGCGGCATGAATGCAATTTTAGGAATTTCATATCCTGTGGTACGCATTTTTGTTAGCCGTTCCTTAAGGTTTTTAACAGGATTTTTCATGTCGTGGAATGAGCGGATAATCCTTGTACCAAAGGCAAGGGCTGCATCTTCCAGGCTCGGAATATGGAAATCGTCTTCAAAATCAACGTAAGCAAAGTTCTTGCGGTTATCCTGATGTGCAAAGGCAAGTCCCCGTGCAAAAAGCTGTGTGCGGGATGCCTCACCCTCAAAGTATTTACCGCCGTCGATTGCCCTTCTGATTGTAAGAATCGAAGGAACGCTTATCATTCCGGGGAAATCCCTGATATTGAGCCTTTCATCGTCCTCAAGAAAATCTGCCCGGAGCTCTACAAGGTCAATGTACTGACCGAATTTTTCTGCAATGCTGACATCTTCAGCGAGGGTTTTTCCTGTAAGGCAAAGACATACTAAAGGACGTGACATAATTTTACCAGCTTAGTTTACTGAATATCTTGAAACATCTTTTCCGGCAACGGAAAGGATAAGGTCAACTTCTTCATCAAGACAGTACGGAACAGTAACGCTTGTTCCTGTATGCTTGAAAGATACGAGTGCTTCGCGGCTTCCGTCTGCATATGCAGCGTAAAGAGTCATGTCGACTGCATAAGGATATGCAGGAAGGTTTGCACTGAAAATACCGAACATATAGTCAATCTTGTTGATTGTTGCCTTGCCGTTTTTAGGAAGACCGACAGTTACTTCCATGCGGGTATAATTTGCAATGTATTCTTCTTCGAATTCCTGCTGGCTTACGACGGTTCCGTATTCAGTTGAGTGATTTGTAGGAAGTGACTTGAAGTCAAATATAACTTTTGAAGAACGCATGAGTGCATATATGTCATCAATCTGTTTTCCAACAAGATATGGCGGTCTTGTGTTTTCGAATTCCGGACCACGGCTGACAATAAGTTTTACTGTAACCGGACTTGAAATGCTTGTTCCTGCAGGAGGATCCTGTTCAAGGATTGTACCGAGCGGTTCCTGATCTGCCTTGTAAACAGGTTCAGAAAGAACGATGAGCGGGCGTGTCGAACCTGCAAACATTGAAATAAGTTCACCACGCACGTCATCAAGATTTTTACCGATGTAATCACCTACACTGTCGATGATTACGCCGCGGCTTATTACGAGATTGATTCTTGTTCCGGCTTTAACGATTGAACCGGCCTTAGGACTCTGCGAAATAACTTTTCCTTCATCGTTAGGATCGTCCGTATACCTGAGCTGAATTCTCGGATAAAGTTCCTTCTGCTGCATTTCAATTTCAGCGGCGGACCATTCCTTGCCTTCCAGATTCGGGACAGACATCTGCTCTTCACCTTTGACAGTCAGGAAGAAAACTGCGAGACATGTAAGGAGCATCAGTACGATGGCACAGATAACGGCAATTCCAAGAATTTTACCGTTTGATTCAAGTTTTGACATTGTATCATTAAAATTAACACGGCAGTTTTTGATGTTGAAATTACGAATTTTTTCGCTTAATTTACTCATAGTTGTTCCTGTTTTTATTTATCCTAATATAGAACCGGTAAAATTTCTAGCACCGTTAATGAACGATTTATAGTCCATGGCTTTTTTCTTTTCGAGCTGAAGTTCAGTTGCAATAAGTATTGAACCGTCTCCGCAGGCAATTTCGATTCCGACAGATTTCTGATAAGGAAGAACTGTTCCGGGTTTTGCATCTGTTTTATTTTCTGAAATGCGTGCCTTTAAGACAGTAAGCCTGACACTGTCAAAAAAAGTATAGCTCAGCGGATACGGTGTATATGCGCGGATCTGACAGTCAATCTGAGATGCAGTTTTATTCCAGTCGATGAGTCCGTCTTCTTTTTTAAGGAAAGGCGTATAGCTTGACTCTCCGGACTGTGGCGTTCCGTTTAACGTTCTGTCTGAAGATGCATTTTTGAGGACCTGAGTGAGGAGCTTAATTCCTTCGTCAGTTACTTTGCTTGACTGTCCGTCTCCGTCCATGAGGGAAAGAGTTGTTTCAGTTCCGCCGAGTGGAATCTGTGACTGAAGGAGAATGTCGCCTTCATCAGTTTTGAGGGCGAGTTTCTGAACTGTAATTCCAAGTGTATTGTCGCCGTTTAAAAGTGCAGCCGGAACCGGAGTACATCCCCTGTATTTCGGGAGCATTGAAGGATGAAGGTTAATTCCGCCGAGCGGGAAAACTGCAAGAAACTTAGGTCCGAAAATCCGGCCGTAATCAAATGAAACCAGAAGGTCAGGTTTAAGTGCCGAGACTGCATCCCGTGCTTCAGACATCAGATGGTCAAATTCGAAGACTGTAATATTGTTTTCGCGTGCAGCAGAAGCAACTTCAGTAGGGATTAGGTCAGAGTGCCTTCCGCGGGAAGACGGCGGATTTGTAAGTACGCCTGCAATTTCAAAACCGCATTCAGACTGAGCTTCGATTAATTTTTTGAGGACGATAGCGGAAGCCAGCGGGGAACCGGCATAAATGATTTTCAGTTTTTCCATTTACTATATCCCCCTCAGGCTATTTCTGAGACTTTTTCGCTTCTTTTGCAGCGATTTTGGCTGCAATGCTTGCTGCTTTTCTTGCTTTTTCGGCTTCTTTTTTTGCAGCACGTGCGAGACGTTTGTTCATCTGGTCAGTTACTTTTGCTGCAAAATTAGGATCACCGCGGTCAATGTATACGATTCCGTCAAGGTGGTCATTTTCGTGCTGTATTATTCTTGCAAGAAGTCCGTCAGCATCCAGGGTAAATGATTTTCCGAATTCGTTAAGTGCCTGAACAGAAACTTTTTCCGGACGCTTAATTGTTTCATTGAATCCCGGGAGGGACAGGCATCCTTCGTCATAGTCGGTAAGATTGTCGCTTGTAGAAAGGATCTGTGGATTAATAAAAACCCTGTTTACTTCATCATCGGCGCGAAGGACAAAAAACCGCTTAGCAATGCCGACCTGAGGAGCTGCAAGACCGACTCCATTTGCTTCATCCATTGTTTCAAACATTTCAGCAAAAAGGGTGCGCATTTCATCATTTATTTCTTCCGGAGCA
>DGTU01000108.1 GCA_002394465.1 Treponema sp. UBA4328
AGTTTTCTTCATTCGAAGCTCCTTTATAAAACAATTGATGTAGCCTTGTATATACTTTAAGTATCATATAAGACACATTTTTTGTCAACGTTTTTATTAATTTTTCTCATCAGATTTTTCAGAAGATTTCACCTCATGTCCGTCTACGAAAAATTCAATTTTCTTCACGGACGGGAAATTTTTCTTTATGTTTTTTTCGAAAAGGGCCTTTCCCCTTCCGAATTTTTCTGATTCAGCATCCTGATAAACCGCCTGGACATTCAGTCCGACATAAAGCGTTTTTTCCCTGAGGAAACAGAAATCTGCTTTCGTACCCCTTGAAAACAGCGGTCTTGAACGCGGAACTGACGGGCCGAGAAGGATTTCTTCAACATAGGCGTTTATCTTTCCCTGGACAGGATTCCGCGGCAGAAAACGGATTTCAGTAACCGTATCTTCCGTTCCGATTTCCGGGAATTCAACCGTATAGCGTGTCTTCGGACCTGAGAAAAGATAAAAAACAAGTGAAACTATAAAAATCGTAAAAAGAATTACTATATAGAGAAATTTATTCGTAAAATTAATTTTTCGTGTCATTTGACTCCCGTAAATCCTCTTGAGCGTTCAAAATGAGTAACAAACGCCGCCAGTCCATTATATATTCCCAGTGAAATCTTTTGCAAGTAAGCCTCGGAAGCAAGGTTCTTTGCCTCTTCATAATTTGAAACAAACCCTACTTCAACAAGGACGCTCGGCATATTTGAATTGCGGACAACAAACCATTCTTCGGCTTTTATTCCGCGCTTGACGGCAGTATCACCGATCTGTGCATCAAGTCCGTCCATTATAAACTTGGCAATAAGGATGCTTTCGGCCGTATACTCTTCTTCAAGCATTGAATTCATTATTGTATAGAGGTTTTTATCAGGTGCCTTATCCTTGTCGAGGACATTGCGCCTGTAACTCGGAGTCAGGTACCAGACCTCATATCCGCTTGCCTTTTTATCAAGGGAAGCATTTACGTGAATCGAAATGTATAGTACGGCTTCCCCTTCCTTAAGCTTTACGGAATTGGCAATTTCAGTACGCTGAGCAAGAGAAAGGAAAACGTCAGTTGAACGGGTCATGACGATATTCTTGTCCGGATAGGCAGTCTTGAGCCTTGAATAAAGCATTTTTCCGACAGAAAGGTTTATGTCTTTTTCCTTAAGCGTAACCTGTTTTCCGTTTATTTTGTGGGTTGCAAGGGTTCCCGGATCCTTTCCGCCGTGTCCAGGATCTATAAGTATCGTTCCTATTTTGTAGCCCTGGGCATTCGGTTCGGTCTTGAAAAAAGCTTCGGCATCATCCATGAATTTTTTTGAAACAAAGAGAATGCCGTCTTTCATTGAAGGCGCATCTGTAAGGGCAAGCTTCTTGTAATCCTGAAGGACTGCGGCATCTCCTGCAGAAAAGGAAAGCTGATGTCCGTTTTTTTCGAGTATGCCTTCTCCGCTCATGGAATTGTAATAGAGCACTGCCCCGCACTTTCCGGCACTATCAATGAGGTTGAGGTTATTTTCTGCACTCAGGATAAACGAGCACAGGATAAAAATAAGGATTCCGGCTTTTTTCATTTCTTACCCTTCAAACGTATGCAGTCAGTGACATACAGTGCACCCTGAATTCCTCCGCGGAGAACTGCAGACCAGAAAAGCTTTCCGTCAAGTTCCGGATGCACCGGACAAATCATATCATACTTTTCAAGCGTCTGTCTCAGCGTCGTATGGTTCCAGTCTTCTACGGAATCTGCAAGCGGAAGAAGCGTTTCAGGCATCAGCGGCAGTACCTTCGCATTTTCCGGTATTACGGTTCCCTCGCCCGGTCCTGAAAAAATTCCCTTCTGTCCAGGAGCAAATGTAAATGCCGACGGAGGAAAGCCCTTTTCGTCTTCTTCACATTTTCCGGAAAGAAAAGCATCCGTCCTTTCATTGAACGGTTCAAGACGCATCGTTATGTTGCTTACTGCGAGATGAGCATATTTTACGGCCTTCTCATGATTGACGCCGACTGAAATTATATTTCCGCATTTTGATACGTTGTTCCGCGGGAAAGAAACATCATCTCCGGCCCTGCAGCGCGGAAGCACATCGCGTATTCCGAATATTCCGGTTACATCCTCAAGACCGGTGACTTCACTGACACGCCCCGGAATTGAAATCCATGCACGTTCAGCGCTTACGAGGTCACACGGAACTTCATAAATGTCAAACGGCTGGTCTTTTTCTATTACGCTTTCATGCGGCTGCCATGGAAGTGAAATTCTGTTTGCCAGAAGGTAATCAGGCTTTTGTCCTGCTGCAATTTTTAGTGCTTCTTCCGTAAGGTTCATTGCACTTGCATATGGATATGTCCAGCCGCTCATATATCCGCCGGAAAGGCGCGCAGCAATTTCACCGATCATCGGTCCTTTCTGCGTATACTTGATGTCAGCCTTGGCAACTCCGCATGTAAGTCCGAGTGCCTGTATGCCGAGCGCAAATGTTGCTATCAGCTCATTTTTAATTTTGCTTTCACAGGCAGAAGGCATTGTATGCCCCATTTCAATAAAATACGGAGGATAATATATGTGCCGGTCAGCAAATCCTGTTATCGTAAGCGTTCCTTCATATACGACGGCATCAATGCTGAATTCAGGACCTTCCATGTAGTCTTCAAAGATTGCCCTATGTGTCCTTGAATTTGAAACCGCATCCTTAAGCGCACCTTCAAGTTCAGTTTCATCGCGCACGAGACGGCAGCCGCGTCCACCCATATTGTCACAGGGCTTTACAACTTTCGGAAAGCGTATTTCTTTG
>DGTU01000012.1 GCA_002394465.1 Treponema sp. UBA4328
GAGCATAAAGTCAACAAATTTCTTAGCAGCCGGAAGATTCTTTGAGTTCTTGAGGATTGAGATACAGTCAACGTCCGCTGCAGTCTTTGGCGGAACGATTACCTTTACGTCAAATCCCTGTGAACGATATTTTTCAAGTGCATGTACATATGAAACACCGAGAACATATTCTCCGGTTCCGACAAGTTTAGACGGAGTGCTTCCTGAATCCGGGAACTGTCCGACAAGCGGTGCAAATTTTGCAAGATAGTCCCAGCCTGCATCCCAGCCGAGACGCTGAAGCTGATTCTGAAGGAAAATATATGCAGTACTTGAACTTACAGGATTTGTTGCAACAATCTCACCCTTATAAGCCGGATTCAGCAGGTCATCCCAGTTTGAAGGAAGCGGTACTGAAGGAAATTTCTTTTCATACTGTGCAGAATTAACGCCGATTCCAAGCGTAAGTACACAGAATCCTGTCCAGGTATTGTCATCAGACTTAGCATACTGAGGAACAGAAGCGGCAAGCGGAGAAGCATAAACTTCAAGAGCCCCTTCCCTGTCAGCCTGAATATGATAGCTTGAAGCACCGCCAAGCAGGACGTCAGCAGAAGGATTGTCTTTTTCAACGATTACCCTGTTCATAATTTCTCCGGTTGAAGAGCGCATGAACGTAACGGGAATACCGGTCTGCTGGGTAAAAAGTTCAGCAAGGGCACGCATTTCTTCTTCATGAATGATTGAATAAACCTTGAGGGCTTTTTCATCTTCATTTTTCTTTGTGCAGGAAGCCAGTAAAAAGGCACTTGCAATCAAAAGCAGGATTTTTTTCATATTACATCTCCTTTTTTTTAATGACAGGAGAAATATATCTTAAATCTGATATTATTACTATAGCCATTTTTAATATATTTTAATAATACCAGTTTACTTTTATATGTAACGTCTTACACCATCACCGCTTTCACACACGAAGAACCCGGCGGCGTAACCGACCTTTGCTGTGTATTCATTCTGTACATTTTCGATGAAGGAGTCAACTTTGTCTTTGTGGACTAACGCAATCGCACAGCCTCCGAAGCCGGCTCCTGTCATTCTTGCCCCCAGACAGCCTTCCTGTTTCTGTGAAGTTTCGGCCAGGGTGTCGAGTTCAAGACCTGTAACCTCGTAATCGTTTTTAAGGGAAGCGTGGGAAGCGTTTAGAAGCTCGCCCAATTTCTTTAAATCTCCCGATTTTAGTGCGGATACAGCATCAAGGACACGCTGATTTTCGTAAACGCAGTGTTTTGCCCTCTTCTGCAAGATTTCGTCTTTTACAAAATGCTTGACTTCTTCCCATTTTGACGGAGAAAGTTCGCACAAGGCTTTTGCGGTCACACCGTTATCCTGCAGGATTTTCAAAGCCTCTTCGCACTGGCTTCTTCTTTCGTTGTATTTTGAATCGGAAAGTTTGCGAACCTTGTTCGTGTTCATTACGACGAAGCGGTAATCTCCGAGTTCAAGAGGCGCATATTCGTATTCAAGGGTGGCACAGTCGAGCATTTCGGCAGTGTTCTTTTTTCCTGTGGCGATGATGAACTGATCCATGATTCCGCAGTTAACGCCCATAAAATTGTGTTCGCTCATCTGACCGAGTTTTGCGATTTCAACACGGTCAATTCCGAGGTCAAAAGTGTCGCTCACGGCCCAGGCAAAACCACATTCCAGAGCCGAAGAAGAAGAGATTCCGCCACCAGCAGGAACATTGCTCACCATAAGAATCTCAAATCCACACGGAAGTTTGTATCCCTGAGCCTTAAGCTGACTCAAAATTCCGTTGAGGTAGTTCGCATAGTCATTTTTTTTGTCGAATGCAAAGTTGTCGTCTGTATCAAACTCGTAAGTCCCAGGGAAACGCACATCATTGTAAATGATTTTTGAATCCGCACGCTTACGAATCGCAACATAAAGATACCGGTCAATCGCCGCAGGGAAAACTTTTCCGCCGTTGTAATCGATATGCTCTCCGATGATGTTGATTCTCGCAGGAGAAGCATAAACACGCACATCGGAAATCTCTCCGCCATAAACCTTAACAAACTCGCCCGGTAAATCCTTCGGGTCATATTCTTTCGCAGTAAGTCCCACTTTCAAGCTCCTTTTAGATCTGACACAGATGGACGCAGATGCACGCAGATATTTTTTATATAATCTGCGTTTATCTGTGTTTATCCGCGTCTAAAATTTCAGTATTGTTTTATGAAAATATTTTTCACCCGGGTGCAGAATACAACTCGGGAAGTTCGGCTCGTTCATTGCGTTCGGGAAACGTTCGGTCTCAAAGCATACGGCATCGTGCCTTTTGTGAGTTACACCGCCTTTTCCGCCCACTCCTTCAAGGAAATTTCCTGTATACACATGAACTCCCCGCTGGTTAGTGAACATCTCCATGTGGATTTCACTCTCCTCGCTCCAGATTTCACCAAGACGCACAAGTTTTGTCTCGTCGGCGTTCGTCACAAAGCAGTGGTCGTATCCGAAAGGCAGATTTGTCATTGCCGGGCTTGATCCGGCAATCTCTTCGGCAAATTTTGCATTCGCACCGTCTGATTTTTCGGTGATAAGCTTTTCGATGTCACGCCCGATTGTTTTTTCTTTCGTAAAATCAAAGCTGGTCCTCAAAACCGAAGCGATTTCCCCGGTCGGAAGAAGCTCAGAGTTCGCTTTAAGAAATTTAGGGCAGTCCAGCTGAAGATGATGATTCAAAATGCTTCCTTTTCCGTTCAGATTGAAGTAAGCATGATTCGTCAGATTGATTGGAGTCGCCTTGTCGCTTGTCGCAGTGTATTCAAAGACCAGCTCATTTTTTTCTGTGAGTTTATAAATCACGCACAAGTCAAGGTTTCCGGGCATTCCCTGCTCGCCGTCAGCACTCTTCCGGGTGAACTTTACGCCCTCACCCTCGCTGTCAGAATATTTTTCGGCATTCCAGAGCATTTTTTCCCAGCGTGTGTTTCCGCCGTGAAGACAGTTTTTTCCGTCATTTTTGTCGAGAAGATATTCCTTTCCGTCGAGAGTGAACTTTGCCCCGGCGATTCTGTTCGCAACCCGCCCGACAATCGCATTATGAGAAGAAGTTCCAGCCTCCCATCCTTCGAGCGTATCATATCCCAGAAGAATGTCGGTTTTCTCCCCGTTTTTTGCCGGAACAAAAAGATTCGTAATCGTGCATCCGTAATTCATCGCAGAAAACGAAATTGTTCCGTTCGAAACGGTGTATAAAGTAATCTCATTATCAAGCTTTTTAGTTTCTATCACAATTTTCCCCTGCTAAAATGCCACACGGATTTGAAAAATCTAACGATTTTTCAAATCCGTGTGGCTTTATAAAGTCTCTATAAATCGTCCGAAAGCTTTTCTTCCCTCTTCCGTGCATTTGTAGACTCCGGCATGCTCCAGAACCTTACTGAACACATGTCCGACCTCTTCTTTGAGAACCTCATCACACTCCTTTTCGTTCATTTTCGCAAAGTCATATTTCTGGCAAAGCTCCTTGCACCAGTCAGCGTGCTTTGAAAGGCTCTCTATCTCAGAAATATTTTTTCCACTACGAAGAGCATCGTTCAAATCAGAAAGCTCAGTCTTAAGTCTTCCCGGAAGAATCGCAAGTCCCATAACTTCAATCAGACCGATATTTTTCTTTTTGATGTGATGAAGTTCTGCATGAGGATGATAAACTCCGAGCGGATGCTCCTCAGTCGTTATATTATTACGCAAAACAAGGTCAAGCTCAAAATCCTGGCCCCTTCTTCGGGCAATCGGATTGAGAGTGTTGTGTTTTTCTCCGTCAGTTTCGGCAAGGATGAAGGCTTTTTCGTCAGTGTAGACACGCCATTTCTCAAGTACATGCTCGGCAAACTCAACAAGACGCTCTTTTTTCGCACCCCGGACACGGATTACGCTCATCGGCCACCTGAGAATTCCAGTTTTTAAATCCTCAAAGCCTTTTACGCTGAATTCTGTTTCAATGGGAGCCTTAGCCATCGGGAATTCATACGCTCCGCCCTGAAAATGGTCGTGCGTGAGAATCGAGCCTCCGACAATCGGCAAATCGGCGTTGCTTCCGAGAATATAATGCGGGAATTTCTCAACGAATCCTAAAAGACGCTCAAAAGTCTTTTTTGTGATTGCCATCGGACTGTGTTCATAATTAAAGACGATACAGTGCTCATTAAAGTAAACATAAGGGGAATACTGAAAGCCCCAGTCCTCGCCCGCAAGCTCAACCGGAATAATGCGGTGATTTTCCCTCGCAGGATGATTTACCCGGCCCGCATAGCCCTCATTTTCCCTGCACAAAAGGCACTTCGGATATCCCGACTGCTTCATGAGTTTTGCGGCGACAATTGCCTTAGGGACTTTCTCAGGCTTTGAAAGGTTTATCGTGATATCGAGCTCACCGTACGGAGTTTTTGAAATCCATTTTACGTCCTTGCAGACACGGTAACGGCGGATATAGTCCGAGTCCTGCGACAACTTATAAAAGAAATCAGTCGCCTCTTTCGAAGATTTTTTATAAAGCTCATTAAATTTTCTGATGATGTTTGAGGGCCGGTCAACCATTACGCTCATAAGGCGTGCGTCAAACAAATCACGGTAAACGACTCCGTCGCCACCGGTCAGTCCTTTTTCAACTGCATAATCAAGAATATTTTTAAGGATGTCCTCAAGGTCAGAAATCCCGACAGATGGAACGGCAGAAACATCACTTTCGTTATCAAATCCGTCAAGCCCCAGAAGAAGAAACTGATTCTTGACGAAAACAAGGTCGTCTTTTTCAATTAACCCAGCTTTAAGTCCGTAAGAAGCAAGGCGGTTAAGTTCAGTAAAAATGAACATAAAAGAATTGTGCAACCGATTGCACAAACTGTCAAGTCACATAATTTTTTTTATTTTTACTTTAACTTTAAAATAAAAAAACTCCAGCCGTCTGACTGGAGTTATTGTAATCTCTGTTCGCTTACTTCTGAGCTTCGATAGCGTCGATGTAAGAAAGGTTCAGCCTTCCCTGCTTGTCAACTTCGAGGAGTTTTACAGGAATCTGCTGTCCTTCTTTGAGAACATCAGTTACCTTTTCTACTCTTCCGCGTGAAAGCTTGGAAATGTGGCAGAGGCCTTCTTTTCCCGGCAGGATTTCAACGAAAGCACCGAATTCCATGATTCGTTTTACTGTTCCGTTGTAAATTACGCCGACTTCAGGATCTTCACAGATGCCTTTAACAGCCATCTTTGCTTCTTCTGCAGATTTTCCGGTTTTTCCGTAAATCTGAACAGTTCCGTCGTCTTCGGTATTGATTGTTACACCGTACTGAGCGCAGAGAGCCTTAATGTTCTTTCCGCCTGGTCCGATTAGGGCACCGATCTTATCCGGAGCAATCTTCATTGTGAGGATTTTCGGAGCAAACGGGCTGATAGGCTGAGGCTTATCAATACATTTTTCCATGATTGAAAGAATGTGAAGGCGTCCGGCTTTAGCCTGTGCAAGAGCCTTTTTCATGATTTCAGTAGTTACGCCGGCAATCTTGATATCCATCTGAAAACCAGTAATACCGTCTTTTGTACCTGCAACCTTGAAGTCCATGTCACCGAGGTGATCTTCTTCACCAAGGATATCAGAAAGGATCTGATAGCGGCCGTAAGGATTGTCACCTTCAGCTTCAGTAATAAGACCCATTGCAATTCCGGCAACCATTTTCTTCATAGGAACACCGGCAGCGAGCATTGCAAGACAACCACCACATGTAGAAGCCTGAGAAGAAGAACCGTTAGATTCCATGATCTCAGAAACTACGCGTACTGTGTACGGGAATTCGCTGATTGGAGGAACCATAGCTGCCAGAGAGCGGCGTGCAAGGTTTCCGTGACCGATTTCGCGGCGTCCAGTAGTAAGGCGTCCGACTTCACCAACCGAGTACGGAGGGAAGTTGTAGTGGAGGATGAAGTTTTCGCTTCTTTCTCCGTCGATATCATCATAAACCTGAGCATCAAGAGCTGTACCAAGAGTACATACAGCAAGTGACTGTGTTTCACCGCGTGTAAACAGTGCTGAACCATGAGGACGAGGAAGAACGTTTACTTCACATGTGATAGGACGAATCTCATCACATTTACGTCCGTCAATGCGGAGTCCCTTGTCAAGAATTGATTTTCTCAGAAGGTTGTACTGAATGTCATCAAAGCAGCCGTCGAAAAGCTTTTTCTGAACTTCATCTTCAAACTGTTCTGCATATTTTTCAACAAGCTGTTTTTTAACTGCAGAAATTGCGTTTCCGCGGTTATCCTTTCCGTTCTGGAAACATGCTTTTTCAAGGAGGGGTGTTGCCTCAGCGATGATTGCATCTTTGTTTGCAAGTTCAACGTTAAGCGGAGCGAGAGGAAGTTTTTCCTTGCCGCATTTTGCAACAAGCTGTTCCTGAAGTTCACACATTGCAGTAATGAAGCCCTGTGCCTTTTCAAGAGCGCCGAGCATAATTTCCTCAGAAACCTCATTTGCACCGCCTTCAACCATTGTAAAGCCGTCTTTTGTACCGGCAACAACGATTTCAAGCTGAGCCTTTTCCTGCTGCTGGAATGTCGGATTAATGACATATTCACCGTCGATATAAGCTACGCGGGCAGCAGCGACAGGTCCGTGGAAAGGAATGTCAGAGATAGAAACTGCAGCAGATGAAGCTACGACAGCGAGAATATCCGGCGGATTGATTCCGTCTGATGAAACGCATGTCGGAACGATCTGGATCTCACGTCCGAAGCTGACTTCAAAGAGAGGACGCATAGGACGGTCAATAAGGCGGGAAACAAGAATTTCCTTGTCCTTAGGTCTTCCTTCACGTTTGATGAAGCCGCCAGGGATTTTTCCTGCAGCATAGTATTTTTCATTGTATTCAACTGTAACCGGAACGAAATCCAGTCCCTCTTTTACTTCTTTTGAAGCACAGACAGTTGCAATTACGGCAGCACCTGCATACTGTGCATAAACACAGCCGTTTGCCTGCTTACCGATTTTTCCTGTCTCGAGGATAATTTCGTCATTACCGAATTTGTAAGTTACTCTGTTAATTGCCATAACTTAAACCTCCAGATTTTATTTGCGGAGGCCGAGGTCTTTGATAAGCTGACGATAAGTATTGAGGTCAGTTCTCTGGAGATATTTAAGAAGCTTCCTGCGCTGACCAATAATCTTCAAAAGGCCGCGAGATGCTCCTGTGTCCTTTGGAAACTGTTTAACGTGTGCAGTGAGTTCCTTAATGCGTTCTGTCAAAAGTGCGATCTGAACTTTTGTGTTACCTGTGTCGGCTTCGTTTGCGCCGAATTTGCTGACGAGTGCAGCTGTTGTTTCTTTTGTAAGTGCCATTTACTTACTCCTTATAATAAAATTTTCTGATTAAGCGTTAGAACTGTATTGACCGGACAAAGCCACTGATCAATTCATCAGAAAATGCGAGGCGAAGATTCCCATTCTCTAATGTACAATCAGAACTGGCTGCCCGTGTCGTTTGTGCTTCACCAGATTTTTGACAAAAATCAATGAAACTTACCTTTACGCGGTAGGTTCCGTCCGGAGGCAGAAGCTGTGCACCTTTCCTGCATGCAGAAATTACCCTGCTGCTTTCCATGTGCCAGTTAAAGCCCGTACAGTCAAGTTCAAACGGTTTTAATAACATTGCCTGAACCTGAGAAAACTGCTTTTCGAGGATACAACGGCGGATTCTGGAAGAAGAAACCCTCTCTCCTTCAAAAATAACCGAATCAATCGTATCAAGCGAAAAACCATTATCCGCTGCTATCCGGGAGATTTCCTGCATTCCCGTAGAACCCATATATCCGCAGTGAAAATCCGAACCTTCTGCAAGATATTTCAGTGAACAGTTTCTTACGAGAACTGAAAGAAAATCAATCCCTTTAATTTTAGCAAATTCAGAAGAAAAGTCAACGACAACAGCGAACTTAAATCCATATAATGCAAGATTTTCTAGATTCTGAGACAGAGAAACTACGTCCCCTTCATAGGCAGAAGGATTTTTGTATCCCCGGAGTGAACGCGTAAAAGTAAGCACACCCGGAACAAATCCTTTTTTCTCCTGAGATATTACGGCATCAAAAAGTGCCCTGTGTCCGAGGTGTGAGCCGTCAAAACTTCCGATTGTAAGCGCAGTACCCTTTTCCCTGAATTCACTGCTGAACCTTCCGTCTGCAACCTGCTCCCATGAATAGATTTTCATTTCAGAAGCAGCATTTTCTGTACTGCGGGGTACTACAAATCCATATGAAAGGTGAATTCTGTCTCCATTCAGTTTGCGTGTAATTACACCGGCGAATTTTCCGTCCGGATAAAAAACGGCGGTTTCAGGACCTGAAGTTTTGCGGATAAAATCATGAATGAACATTCTTGACTTCAGCGGCCTTCCGTTACAGAAATCAGGGACATACCTTGAACCGAGAATGCAGGTATCCATTCCGCACAGGGCAGCCGTTTCCATATTCATGTCAATAAGATGACCACGGATTTGAGATTCATCATCCGCTCCGACTGCATCTTCAAGTTTAAACGGTCCTACCCTTGTTCTCTTCAGTTCCCTAAGATGGGCAACTGTTCCGCATTCATGTGCAATATCACGGGCAAGCGAGCGTATGTATGTTCCCCTGGAGCATGAAACTTCTATCCTTGCATATTTATCGTTAAAGTCGAGGAGTTTTATTTCTGAAATATTTATTTTCCGGGGTTTAAGTTCGACGTTTTTGCCTTCGCGTATAAGGTCGCTCGCACGTTTTCCGTCTACATGAAGTGCACTGTAAGCCGGAGGAACCTGTTCCGTATCACCCAGGAATTTCTGAAGTGCATTTTCCGTTTCCTCCCTTGAAGGAATCCTGCCGGTTTTTATAACTTCACCCGTCGGATCCAGGGTATCAGTTTCAGAGCCGAATTCAATAAGGGCAACATATGTCTTGTCAAAACCTGTAATATGCGGAACCAGATGAGTAAGCCTTCCCGTAAGTACGACGAGAAGTCCTTCCGCAAAAGAATCAAGGGTACCTGTATGACCGACCTTTGAGGTTCCAAGGGCACGTTTTACCGAAGAAAGAGAAGAAAAACTTGTTTTACCGGGTTGTTTTGCAAGCAGAACAATTCCAGAAACTGCGTCATTATTCTGTTTCTTTTTCATTATGTAATATCAATTTAAGGTTATTGGTTTTAGCCCCTGCTGTCAAGGGAAAAGGACTTGCACTCACATCAGCAAGTTTCCGTTGATAAAACATTAAATCTCCCTTAAAATGAATATATATGGGTAATTTAACAGGTCTAGTATTAAGCGGCTCAAACAATGTATTTGAAGTCGAAACGACAGATGACGACGGAAACTCCTCCATACGGTCATGCACATTAAAAAGCAAACGGCTTAAATCCGAAGAGAAGTACTATAACCCGCTTGCACCGGGCGACAGGGTTGAAATTGAATGCGATCCGGAAGATGATTCAAAAGGTCAGATCTTAAACCTGATTCCACGGAAAAATGCCTTTGTAAGATGGAATGTAAAGGGACGCTCTCCGCAGCTGCTTGCCGCAAACCTTGATTATATTCTTCTTGTTACCACACCCGAAAATCCGCCTTTCCGCCCGCGCTTCATAGACAGGGAACTCGCCCAGGCAGAAAAACAGAACCTTACACCGGTAATCATCGTAAACAAATATGACGTTCCTGAAGCACAGGACATTGACTTTCAGAACAGGCTTGCAATCTGGCAGGACCTCGGCTACAGGATAATAAGGATAAGTGCAAGGACAGGAGAAGGCCTTACGGAACTTGCAGAATTCATGAAAGACAAGTTATGTGCTCTTGTCGGTCAGTCAGGAATAGGGAAATCAAGCATAGTAAACGTTCTCGACAATTCGTGCGTCCTCAAAACCGGAAGCCTTAGCCAGAAATACGGACGCGGCACCCATACAACGACAAAAGGAACCCTTATTCACCTTCACCTCAATGAATCCCTCGTAGGCGGAATCCAGAATGCATACGCAAGCGTTATCGACACACCCGGAGTCAGGCGTTTTGTCCTGAATGACATCGATGATAAAGACCTTGCCTTTTACTTCCGTGAAATGAAGGGCCTTATCGGGAAATGCATGTTCGGAATGAGCTGTACTCATCTGACTGAGCCGGGCTGCAAGATTCTTGAAGCAGTTTATTCAGGCGTCATCAGTGAAGAGCGGTATGAAAGCTGGAAAAAAATCTCCGAAGAAATCCGTACCGGAAACTGGTCAGACTGATGCACAGAAAAACACTCGAAGAACTCGATTATTACAGAATCCGTGACGAAATCTCCGGTTTCTGTTCGTCTTCAGAAACAAGAGAAATTTTCCTCAGAAAAGAGCCCCTGACTGACAGGGAACAGGTTGATTTCCTCAAGACACTGGGAAGGCAGTGGAATCTTATACTCGACAATTCAAGGGATACCCCGGTATCAGGCTGGGAACCGGTACACAGTTTTCTACCCTTTCTGAACATAGAAGACTCATCACTTGGAGTCAGTGAACTTTTTGCAATAATGCAGTTTGCCCGCTCGGCAATAAAGGCGTCTGTACAGATTAATGCGGCTTCTAAGACGCTTCAGATAAAAAAACTTGCACAGGAAGCAGAGAAACTTAATGTAAATGCATTAAACGCCGTTGAAAGCGCTTTAGGCCGGGTAATTGATGCAGGCGGAAACATAAAGGACATTCCGGAAATACGGAAAATACGCACAAGAATATCTGAAATAAAATCAGAGATTGAAAGTGCACTGAAAAAATACACCAGCGACGTCACGCTTAATTCGGTACTTGAAACAAATGTTCCGGCTTTCAGGGCAGACAGGCAGGTTCTCGCCGTCAGGGCAAACATGAAAAACCGCATAAACGGAATCGTGCACGAAGTATCACAGAGCGGCCAGACATTGTACATAGAGCCTGAAGAAGTCGTACGCAAAAACAATGAACTGATCCAGGAAGAATACAACCTCAATGCAGAAATAAAAAAAATCCTCAGAAACCTGACAGCAGAAATATCTCCTTTCTGCAAGGACCTTAAGGACGCACTTTTTACAATGGAGCTGCTTGATTCAACCTGCGCCACCGCAAAATGGGGACGGAACAACAGATGCACATACGCCCTTGACTGTACTGAAAATCAGCCTCCCCTTCTCATTCAGGCACGCCATCCGCTTCTCGGAGATAAAGCCGTACCAGTCGACATGAAATTCATGGACAATAAAAACGTCCTCATAATTACAGGTCCGAACACAGGCGGTAAAACCGTTACCTTAAAAACCTTTGCCCTTCTGTCACTCCTCAACCAGAGCGGCTTTCCTGTTCCTGCTGCCGAAGGAACAAGGCTCAGGCATTTTACGCAGATATTTGCTGATATAGGTGACGAACAGTCAATCGACCAGAGCCTTTCAACCTTCAGTGCCCACATGAAAAACATTGCGGAAGCCGCAAAACATGCAGATGAAAACAGTCTCGTACTTCTTGATGAACTTGGAAGCGGAACCGATCCTCAGGAAGGCGGTGCAATTGCAATGGCAGTTCTCGATGAACTTATTCAGAGAAAATCCTTCGTGCTCGTTACGACCCACCACGGCCTGCTCAAAAATTACGGCTATTCAAACGAATACTGCATAAACGCAAGCGTAGATTTTGACTCTGATACGCTTTCTCCGACATACACACTCCAGATGGGAATTCCAGGTGAAAGTCATGCCCTCGACATAGCAAAGAGAAGCGGACTTCCTGCAAAAATTACGGACAGGGCACGTTCAATGCTTGCAGGAGAACAGGCAGACGTAAGCAGCCTCATCAAAGGACTTACAAAAAAACACGAAGAACTTTCAGAACTTGAAGAACAGATAAAGGACACTGCGAGAAGGCAGCATGAAAAAAAGCTCAAATACGAGCAGCGTGAAATAGACCTCAGAAAACGTGAACTTGAAATTAACGAAAGGGAACATCTTTCTGAATCCCGCTTCCTTTCAGAGACAAGAAAAGAACTTGAAAATCTCGTCCGCATAATCCGCGAAGGTGAAATCACACGCGAAAAAACGCTTGCTGTAAAAGATTTCATATCTTCACTGACAGGAGAAATTGCAGCTCACGAAAAAGAAGCAGAAAGAGAAAAAGCATCTCTTGCCGAACTTCAGAAAAAACTCGATGAAGAAAAATACTCTGACAAACCTGTTGTTCTTGAAAACGGAATGATTATCGCCAGGGAAAGCACAGGACATTCTTCAAGCAAAAAGAACACTAAAAAGCGAAAAAGCAATAAAGAAGCACTTATGCAGGCAGGAACAACCTATTCTGATGAACAGCTCGAAAAACTTTCAAGGAAATATAAAGTAAAGGAAATTCTCCTTGAATTCGTTCCGGGAAGCCGCGTCCTTCTTCCTGACGGAAAAACGCAGGGCGAACTTCTAAGCAGGGACGGAAAAAACACCTGGCAGGTTCAGGTAGGTTCGCTAAAAATGAGCTTTAAAGAAAAAGAACTCACCCTGACGGCGCCTCCTGCCGGATCAAAAGTAACATATACCGTTGAATTCGCATCAAAGGACAAGACTGATACAAAACCGGTATTCGAGCTGAGACTGCTTGGAATGCGCGAAGAGGAAGCGATTAAGGCTCTTTCACGCCAGCTTGACCTCTGCACGATTCACAACTTCAAGAATTTCAGCATAATTCACGGCAAGGGAAACGGAATACTGCAGCAGAGCGTCCATGACTATCTTTCAAATTACCCGGGAGTCAGGGACTTTCATTTTGCACATCCTGAAGACGGCGGAACCGGCAAGACTTACGTGGAGCTTGTCTGAGCCGATGCAGTTTGACTTAACGTTCTTTTTTCTTCATAATAAAAAACGCAAACGGAGAAAAACATGAAAGACAGGCTGACACGCCTCAAGAGCATAAAAAAACTTATCAGAAACAACACAATTGAAAGTCAGGATTCACTTCTTTCATTTCTTCAGAAAGAAGGCTTCGAAGTTACTCAGGCAACTCTCAGCCGTGACCTCAAGCTTCTGAAAGTCGGAAAAATAAGCGACGGTCATTCAGGCTATGTCTACACACTTCCAAGCGAAGATGACAACCGTGAAGATGAAGCGCTTTTCATACAGGATTTCCTGCGCGGATATGTCAGCATTGAATGGAACTCAACAACCGTCGTAATAAAAACCTTTTCAGGACAGGCCAACTCTGTTGCAAATGCCCTCGACAACCTTAACCTTGATGAAATTCTTGGAACTGTAGCAGGCGACAACTGTATTTTTGCAAGCCTGAGACAGGGAGTAACCGGCGAAAAATTCATTGCCAGCCTCAAAAAACTCATTCCGGATCTTGAAGACTAATCTGCTGCGTTCGCCTTTGAAGTTACGATATCATCGGATGCATTATCCTCTGCAAGCTGAAACTCTTTTTTCCATTTTTTAAAACGGTTTTCTTTCAGTTTTTCAAGAACCTTTACCTTCTGCATTGCTTCCCGGAGCACTTCCCTTTTCTGTTCAGTGATGATTTTTGCCTGTGCTAGTTCTTCAAGAAGCTTATCCTTCCGGCTGTCCAGAAGCTGCATGTACCGGCCTGCACCATAGAGGCTGTTAATGTCCCTGAGTTCATCACTTGCACTGACAGTATCAATTCTCTTCTGAGCAATCATTTTAAGGGTATCTTCTATTCGGTTTTCTTCTGCAACAGCCTTGCCAAGTTCATTCTGAGCCTGTTTTTTTTCAAACTCACGAAGGTCAAGGATTTTCTGCATCGAAAAAACAAATCTTTTCATAGTCTAAAGGTCAGTTGAGCTTCTGAGGCGAATAAAAACCTTTTTCAGAAAGGGCTTTAGCTGCACCTGCAAGGGAATCAAGGCTGACGTCTTCAGCAGTGTCAGAAGAATTTTCATTTGCAGCAAGAACATCATTTTCCTTGCGCTCTTTTACAAGTTCAGAAGTTGATTTTTTTTGAGAAGCAGGCTTTTCATCATATTCATCTTCCGGAATTTCAATGCCGGTAAGTTCTGAAAGTTTCTGCAGTGTATCTTCAATCGTACAGTGTTCTTCAAGCTGCTGCGTGAGAAAAGCTTCAATCTCTTCATGCTTTTCAATTGCTGTATCTATCTGCGGGCTTGAACCTTTCTGGTATACTCCCGCCGTAATCATTTCTGCATTCTGTTCATAGGCAGCAATCCACTTCGAAAGCACCGTAACTGCTTCACGGGTAAATTTTCCGCAGATTCTGTTTGAAAGACGGCTTATGCTTTTGAGAACGTCAATTGCCGGATAATGTCTTGCATCTGCAAGCGCACGGGTAAGGACAATATGACCGTCAAGAGTTCCGCGTACCTTATCCGTTATCGGTTCATCAAAATCATCACCGTCTACAAGTACATTGTAAAAGGCCGTAATTGAACCTTTATCATTTGTTCCGGCGCGTTCAAGGAGTTTAGGTATGAGGTCAAAAACACTCGGCGGATACCCCCTCTGTGCTGGAGGTTCCCCGTTTGAAAGTCCGATTTCACGCTGAGCATGAGCAAAACGCGTCATATTATCCATCATAAGGATAACGTCTTTACCCTGATCACGGAAATATTCGGCAATTGCAGTCGTAACGTAAGCGGCCCTGAGACGGCAGATTGAACTTGTATCACTGGTTGCAACGACAACGACAGAACGTTTCATTCCTTCTTCACCAAGGTCATCCCTGATAAATTCATTGACTTCCCTTCCGCGTTCACCGATAAGTCCGATGACGTTTATGTCTGCACTTGAATTACGTGCTATGGTTGCAAGCAAGGTCGATTTTCCGACACCTGATCCTGCAAAAATTCCAAGTCTCTGTCCTTTTCCGCAGGCAAGCAGGGAATCAATACAGCGCACTCCGGTTACGATTCTTTAGTCTATCGGTTTACGTGTAATAGGATTAGGAGCCGGTGCTATTGCCGGATAATACTGAGTTACTTCAAGAGGGCCTTTTCCGTCAACCGGAGTACCTGTTGCATCGATGACACGGCCGAGCATGTTTTTTCCTACAGGAGCCTGAAGGATTTCGCCTGTTGCAACGACTTCACTTCCGATCTGTATTCCTTTTGTATCCCCGTATGCAAGAAGCCTTACAGTTTTATCTTCAAGACCTGTAACTTCTGCAAGGATTTCTGTATCTGCTGCAGTTTTGATTTTTACAAGTTCGCCGATAACAGAAGAAGGTCCGAGACTTTCAATAAGAAGTCCCTTGACGGCCGTTACTGAACCCGTATAGTGAATTGTCTCTGTATGTGAAACTCTGTCGATATATTTGTTAAAAAAAGATTCCATATTTCCCCACCCAAGAATCCTTTTTTATTACTCAATGCTGTCCTGTTTCTGCATTGTTTTGACCGGTGAAATCTCAAGAATCTTGTTCTCAAGTTCCGTAAGCTGACTGGAAATACGGGCATCGATTGCTCCGAAATCAGTCTCAACAACACAGCCGCCCTGTTCAACAGTTGAATCTTCAAGAATCGTCATTCCCTGAACATTCTCAACCTGTTTAATAAAGTCAGAAATATGTTCTGTAGTGAGCTTTACGTCTTCAAGGTTTACGCGGACAGTAACATTTCCCCTTCCCTTGACTTTTTTAAGTGCCTGAACGACATTCGCCATAACGACACTCTTCTGATTTTCTGAAAGAATCTTGATTACCTTGCGAGCCATAAGGATTACAAGTTCAACTATCTGCTGTTCAGTTTCGCTTAAAATCTCTTCACGGCGCTTCATTACGGCTTCAAGAATTGTATGAGTCCTTTCAATAAGGCGCTCTACTTCAGCCTTACCTGAATCAAATCCGTCATTAAGGCCTTTCTGAAAGCCCTCATCCTTTGAGGCATTCTCTATTTCAGTTTTCTTAACTTCTGCTTCACTTAAGATTCTGGCAGCTTCTTCCTGCGCATTTTTTATAATTTCCTGGGCTTTCTGCTCAGCCTCATTTCTTATTGTCTGGGCTGAATCAGTCTGCCTTTTTACTTCATCAAAGGCAGCATTTTTAGCTTTTTCGAGAATCTCATCAGCACTTGCCTGTGCTGCTTCAAGCATCTGCTGTTTTTCCTGTTCCCAGCGTACCTTATATTCTTCTGCTTCACGACGGAGGTCATCTGCCGTAGGACCTGTATATTCAGGAACAATTTCTTCTTCCTTGACTTCTTCTACAGGAGGAGCAAATTCATGCAGGAGGGAAAGCTTGAACTCCCCTTCCTTATTTTTTATTTCACCTGGAACATATAATGCTTTATTCATCCCAAACTACCCTTTTATACGACAAGTTCGTCTTCACCGCTGCGGGCAATAACGATTTCACCGGCATCCTCAAGGCGACGGATTGTAGAAACGATCTTCTGCTGAGCTTCTTCAACGTCCTTCAGGCGTACAGGTCCCATGAATTCCATATCTTCCTTAAGCATGCTTGCGGCACGCTTTGACATATTGCGGAAAATTTTGTCCTGAACTTCCGTATCGACGGATTTGAGTGCCTTTGCAAGTTCCTGCGTATCGACTTCGCGGAGTACCTTCTGGATAGCACGGTCGTCGAGCATAACGATATCTTCGAATACGAACATTCGCTTTTTGATCTCTTCTGCAAGATCCGGCTCATCTTCTTCAAGCTGTTCAATGATGGCCTTTTCAGAAGAACGGTCAACAAGGTTGAGGATTTCAACAATAGATTCAACACCACCAGCAGCAGTATAGTCTTCACTGGACAGTGTAGAAAGTTTCTTTTCAAGAACGCGTTCAACTTCACGGAGAACGTCAGGAGATGTACGGTCCATGGTTGCAAGACGCTTTGAAACTTCAGGCTGAATTTCTGCCGGAAGGTTCTGAAGGATTACTGCAGCCTTGCTCGGTTCAAGATAAGCCAGAATAAGTGCAATTGTCTGCGGATATTCTGTCTGAATAAAGTTAAGAAGGTGTGCAGGATCAGTACGGCGGATAAAGTCAAACGGACGAACCTGAAGGCTCGACGTAAGTCGGTTGATGATATCAATTGCCTTCTGGCTTCCGAGAGATTTTTCAAGGAGTTCACGTGCATAGTCAATACCACCCGTAGTGATAAAGTTCTGTGCATTCATCAGTTCCTGAAATTCTTCAAGAACCTGATCCTTAAAATCAGCGTCTACGGTTTCAAGACGGGCGATTTCAAAAGTTAAGGTTTCAACCTCATCCTCACGCAGATGCTTCATTATTTCAGATGAAACGTCAGAACCGAGCGATACAAGGAATATCGCAGCCTTCTGTCTTCCGGTGAGGTTTTTATAGTCTTTTGCGCCGCCTTTTTTCCCGCCGCCTGCAGGTTTTAAACTTCCTGGTTTTGCAGCAGGCTTTGCAGCCGCTTTTTCATCAGCCATTATTTATCCTCCGACAGCCATGAACTTAAGACCTTTGCAATTGCGTCCGGATCATTCTGAGCCGACTGTCTGATATCATTTCCGGGTGAATTAACGGCAACCTTTACATAGCCGACAGGCGGAATAACATATCGTGAAGGATTAGGAACAAGAATTCCGCGCATTTCGCCGTAATGATATACATCTTCAAGTACCTGAACTTCACGTGCAACTTTAACTGAATCCTCAGGATCATACATACCCAGGCGTTTCATTGCATTCCGTATACCCTTTAATTGTTTATCGGTAAGTTTAATGCTGTTCAACACATCTTCAGAAGCATTTTCACCAAGCTCACCAAGAAGAATTGCAATCTTCTGCATTCCGGTTAACTTCTCACGCGGCATTTCTGACTGTTTCGTAAAATAACTGGTAACCATCTGCTATTCCTCCATGAGCCAGGTTCTGATGAGCATTGCAACGTCTTCAGGATGCTCTTTTGCCATTGCAATTGCATTTTCCTGGAGTTCGGCACGCTTACGCTCTTCGACGGACATCTGAACTTCCATTCCTTCGTTCTTGGCATCCCAGAGAGCCTTTTCGCGTTCTGCCTGCTGACGGCGGAGAAGTTCTTCTTCCCTGAGGCGGCGTCTTCTTTCCATTTCACGGCTAATAAACCTGAAGATAATGAATGCAACGAGAAGAACTGCAACACCGATCAGGATAAACAGAATTGTCTGGTTACGAGCCTTGCGTGCAAGATAATCATCATCTGCAGCATTCTGTTCATCTTTACGGTCAATTTTTACGTTAGTAACAACTACACGGTAATTGCGGCTTTCATCATAGCCGATTGCTCCCTGAAGGTAATTGGCAGTATCTTCAAGCTCCTTTTCAGAAAGAGGAGAATAAATGCGGAGCTGATGTCCCATTTCCATTCTGTAAAGATATGAGTTCTCCCAGCCCGGATAATCTTCCTTTAATTTTGCAATATTCTTTTCGTCAACAAAAACCGGATTTCCCGCACCGTCTGTAACTTCAGTCCAGCGTCCGTCAATGTTGACTGATACGGTAATTCTGTCTACGGCCGGCATTCTTTTTTCTGTACGGTGTTCGGTATTAAATACGTTGTTCTGAATTGTCTCGGTTTCAGTAGATTTTCCGATTACATTTGACATATCGGAATGAACCGGTGGATTTTCACCGTCAACTCCGGCAACTCCCTGAGGATTGTATCCGGTTCCTGTCCATTCCTTTGTAATTCTCGATGATGCGAGCGGCAGGTAATCACGCTTTACAGTAGTATCGTACGGCTTTGTCCTGTCCTGCTCCGTAATAATGATCGGAGTAATTATATTTTTGTCGCTAGATACTTCTGAAGTATCCATGTCGATATTGATGTCTATTTCGCGTACGCGGTCTTTAGAATACATTTCCTGAAGGGATTTCAATACCTTTACGCGTTTTTTGTTTGCCAGATCAAGCTTAAATTTTTCAGTACGTTCAATAAGGGTAAGGCGTTCAACCTCTTCCAGGTTTTCAAAATTATTGAGGGTATTGTTTTCTTCGTCTGAAATCGTAATATATTCGGCTTTCAGCCCCGGAATCGAGTGAATAAGAAGGTTCTGTATGGTACGGATCTTTTTTGTATTATGAGCCATATCTGAACCGCTTTTGAACGTGAGGAGAAGGCTTGCAGTCAGGGGTTTCTGTTTTTCAGCAAAGATTTCATCCGGCGGATAACCGATTACAAGCTTTGCATCAGCAATTTCCCTGTTTGTCTTTATAAGGTCTTCAATTTCTTTTTCAACGGCCTGGGCTTTTTTCTCCTGCCGTTCAAAATCAGTCATTGAATATTCGCCGACATTAAGGAAGTCCCACGGATCTGTTCCCATAGGAATAAGGTTCTGCTCGTTAAGGATGAGCCTTGCCCTCCTTGCCGTATATTCATCATCTACGGTAAGATAGCCGCTTCCGTTGTCATAAACATTGATATTTTCCTTGCTCAGGGCAAGCTTTATGTCATTGAGATTCTGTTCATCAGTGATTTCTGTATTAAAAACTGCAATGCCGCTTTTTTTAGACGAACCCTTAAACAGGACTGCGAGTGCAATGATAATAACGACAACAATGCCGGCAGCAATTGCTTTCTGAACGGGCTTCCATTTAGCCCATAATTCTTTAAACTTGGCTGTAATATTTTTAAGCCATTCGTTCATCTGTCCCCTCCCGTGAACGAACACACTAAAGGCAGCGTACCAGAAGATAAACTGCCGAAATTTATAAATTCATATAATTATATCATATATATCTGAAATTTGACAAGAAAAAATAAAATATTCACAGCATATTGACTAAAGGAGTTTAAGCATTTAAAGTTATTACGCTTTGCAGGGGATGTAAGAATGCTTATTGAAAACGAATCTTTTTATTCATTTTCAGGCTCGGGATTCTCGTACGAAGAAGAATACAACGACGACATATCTGATTCGGATAAAGATGACTTTACAGACGATGATGATCAGTCGTTGAGAGACTTCGAGGACGATGATCTCTACGGCGAAGATTTTGATGATGACTTTCAGGATGATTCAGAAGATGAGCCGGAAACCGATGATGACGGGTTCTACGACGAGGACTTCGACGATATTTCGCCGGAAGATGACCTCGAGTAGAAGGGTTCTCTAAACAGACAGCGGGAAGTTAGAAAAGACGGACACACACGTTTTTTCTAACTTCCTTTTTTTTATTTAAGCACTTTTCCTGCGTGCCACAGTTTTTCAAGTTCATAAAAGCTTCTTGCACCTTCAGACATAAGGTGAACGACAACAGGACCGATATCAATGAGGTTCCAGTCATCCCCCTGAGCAGCCTTATTGTGCGTCAGGTGAATTGTCATGTCATTTTCCTTTACATAATCTTTTATCTGCTTTGCAAGTCCCTGCCAGTGAGCAGAACTGTGAATTGTTGCAATAACAAAATAATCTGTCCAGCTGTTAAGTTCATGAACGTCAATTACAGAAACGTTTTCACCCTTACCGTCTTCAATAAGGGCTGCTATCTCAAGTGCCTGATCTTTTGCTGTTTTTTCCATTTTATTTCCTCCGTATTAATAATTTACCTTACGTACCTTCCGTCAAAATCCTTGCCCAGAATAATCGTAAAGTCTACGTTTGATTTTGAGTCACTATCCTCACTTACTTTCTCTTCTACAATGTTATTACATCGGATATAGCTTCCTATACCCTTTGCAATTTCAGCATCACCGATGTGGTTTATGATTACGGTTTTTTCATAATCATCTTTATCAGCATTGGTGACATTGAAAACATCATAACCTGCTCCGCGGTAGTAAATTGCCGTATTATGTGCAAGTCCCGTAACTTTTGTTCCGTTCTGGATTTCAAGAACATAGACACGGCTCAGGTTTTCACCCGCAGATGAAATAAGCGCAGTCGTCTTGAGCTTTACGACACGCTTGATATCCTGACCGTCAAATTCAGGAAACAGAAGTTTTCCTTCAACACCTTCAACATGACGCTGTTTTCCGTTAATTGAAACAGGTTTAAGTCCCTCAAAATCACCTGCAGAAAGATCACGGATAAAATCCCTCAGTGCATCTTCATCAAGATTTGAATTCATTCTTTCTGCAAACAGGTTAAAATGCCTGTCATTTTCAAGCCGCTTTGCATTACGCGTAAGAGCCGTAAGGAATGCAACTATAATGTTTTTCCGGCGGTCTGCGACAGACTCATACTTTTCATCCTTATCCTCATAGGTAAGGTATGTATAAGCCTTGTCACCGTCAAGGGAAACGGCACCGCTTGGAAGAAGCCACCGCTCGCCGTCCCCGTTTACAATATCAACAGGAAGCGGAACAAACACTTTAAGTCCGCCAAGAATATCAGTAAGTTCCTTAAACCTGTCTGCTGACATTTCTATATAATTAAGGTCATTGCTCGAATCCGAAAATCCGAGGATCTTTGCAATTTCTTCCCTGAAGCTTTCTATTCCTTTTTCCCTGTAAACGGCATCAATTCTGTCGACCCTGTTGAGGGAAGTATAAATCGCACCTGTGTTTCCCGGGATATCTACAACGAAACCACGGTTAAACTCTGCATAATAAACAAGGACTTCCGTAAAATACACATGCTCTTCATCCTCTAGGACAAATACAGTCCTGCTTACGGTGTCCTGCGCCTCCTGTTTTTTTTCAGCAGAAGGAATCAGTGAAAACTCTTCCGTTCCGTCCAGGGTATTCCTGGAATTTTTTATGCTCCTGACGACAAAAAAAGTTCCAAGTCCCAGTGCAAGCACAAGGACAAGCATTCCTGTCAGAAAAAACACCCCTGCAGTATGTCTGTTCATATTTTCACCCCGCCCCCTTCTGCTTTCATTCCGGCAAGAAGTTCATCCCTCATTTTCAGGGAAATATCTGCTACAGCCTTACCGTGAGCATTAAGGTAATCTATATTTTCACACAAAACGCTCAGCGTAAGGTCATTAAGTTCTTTTTTCATAAGATTGTCACGGTATTCATCCGTTGACTGCGGCCTGCCCGGTTCAATCTTGTCAGCAACAAAGAGAAGTTTCCCAAGGTCACAAAGTCCGGTATTCCCGAACGTATGCCATGCAACCGCCGCAAGAACATCAGGATCATGAAAATCAAAAAAATCTTCCAGAAAAACAGCCGCAGCCCTTCCGTGAAGCAGCGAAACATGATTCCTTTCAAGTTCCGTTATTTCAAATCCGTCTTTTGAAGCAAGTTCCAGTATTTTTTCATCACCTGCTTCCTTGCACATGTCATGAGCTATGCCTGAAAGATATCCAGACTCAGGATTAAGGCCGTAACGGGTACACAAAAGCGCACACATTTCTGCAGTCCTTACGGAATGTTCATAGCGCTTCTGCGATATAACTGACTTTGCATAAGAATCAACTTTTTCCGTTAGTTTTTTCAAATCAACGCTCATATAAATGCTCATTTAAAATATATTCAAAAACTTTTTCAGTTACAAGATAACGGAAAGATTTTTTTTGAGCTGCCCTCTGCCGTACCTGTGACGAAGAAATTTTTACGGAAGGATTATGAACGATTTTATGCGGATACGGGAAAGATTCCAGTGAAAGTTCATCTTTTCCGTTTCCGTATTCACCGACAGGCGCATTCATGCTTTCCGTTTCAACTTCATCAACATCTTCCCTGCACGCAATGATTATATCAGTCTTTGAAGCAAGCTCTTCTGCATGATTCCATTTATTAAAATCTGCAACAAGGTCATTGCCTATTATAAGGCCGATTTTTCCCTCAAGGACATTTTTGTATTTTTCTTCAAGGAAGCATACCGTATCGTATGTGTAGGAAACTCCTCCGCGGTCAATTTCACACGAGTCATACACAAACCTCTCATTTCCTGCAAGCGCAAGTTCAAGCATCTTAAGACGCTTTTCATCCGGAACGGGGCATACGACATGCTTATGAGGCGGAACAAAAGTCGGAACAAAAACAACCCTGTCATATCCGAATTCATCACAGACACAGTCCGCCAGAATCAGATGACCGAGATGCACCGGATTAAAGCTTCCGCCCAGAAGAGCAATTTTCAAGATTCACTACCCGGGAACTGAATTTCCGCAAATTCATCGACTGAACGGGTTTCCATAAAATCAGGATTCAGCGTCGTACCTGTTTTTTTTGCCGTAAGAAATCCGCCGTTAGAAACTTTAATTCCGTCGGCATTTACAGTCTGTGCACCATCCATTTTTGAAACCATATCGAGAACTGCAAGCCTTATGTCATTCATTCCGATGTGTGCAGCAACAGAAACAGGAATTACGACCGTATCCTTTTCTTCCTTCTTTATCTGCTCACGGACTTTTTCTGCACGTTCAGCAGCCCCTTCAATATCAATTTTATTACAGAGAACAATATGAGGCTTTGCAAGAAGTTCTTCAGAAAAACCTTCAAGTTCCTTACACAGGGCAGAATATGCCTTAAAGCATTCGTCATCAGAGCAGTCAATCATGAATATAAGCCCTGCAGTACGCGAAATATGCTTAAGGAACCTTATTCCAAGTCCCCTTCCTTCACTTGCACCTTCAATGATTCCCGGGATATCTGCAATTATAACATCCCTTTCTTCATCCGCACGAAGGACACCGAGATTCGGAATTTTTGTAGTAAAAGGATATGGAGCAATCTTCGGTCTTGCATTCGTAAATGCATCA
>DGTU01000126.1 GCA_002394465.1 Treponema sp. UBA4328
CTTCTCGGCCCGTCCGGCTGCGGAAAAACTACTACTCTCCGTATGATTGCGGGATTTGAAAGTCCTGACGAAGGTGAAATTTACCTCGGAAAAGATGCAATCAATAAACTTCCGCCGAACAAGCGCGACACGGCAATGGTTTTTCAGAGCTATGCCCTTCTTCCGCATTACAATGTTTTTGACAACGTTGCCTACGGTCTTAAAATCCGCAAAATTCCAAAGGACGAGATTCATGAGAAAGTAATGAACATCTTAAAGCTCGTTGAAATGGAAGGCATGGAAGGCCGCATGACCAACCAGCTTTCAGGCGGTCAGCAGCAGCGTGTTGCACTGGCCCGCGCACTTGTAATGGAACCGGGCGTACTTCTCTTTGATGAACCGCTTTCAAACCTCGATGCCAAACTCCGTGTTACGATGCGTACTGAAATCCGTAAGATTCAGCAGAAGGTCGGAATTACGGCAATCTATGTTACCCACGACCAGAGTGAAGCAATGAGCATTTCAGACCAGATCATCATTATGAGCAGGGGAAAGGTTGAACAGATCGGAACTCCGCGGGAAATTTACTATCATCCGAAAAATAAATTTGTCGCTGACTTCATCGGTGAGGCAAACTTCCTTGATGCACAGGTCGATGAGACAAACGAAGAAACCGCAAAGATTACGGTTGCAGGAACTAGACTTGAAGTCTTAAACTACGCCGGAATCCAGCCGGGAGAAGAAGCATCCCTCGTTCTCCGTCCTGAAAACGTTACCCTTTCTGACACAGGACTTTTAAAAGGTACAGTTACCTTCAGTACGTTCATGGGAGCTTACCAGTATTATCAGGTAAATGTAGGCGGAAAAAACGTAAACATCACCGACTACAATCCGCTCGGACGAAAGGTGTACGAAGCTGGAGAAGAAGCATCCCTCAGTTTCGATACTAAGGGAGTATATATTTTATAAAGGTTTTCTTAGTCTTTTCTAACTGACCTCACAAACACCATGGAAAATGCAGCACTATAATCTGTATCAGTAACAAAAGATACAGTTAAAAAAGTGCTGCATTTTTCTTTCAGGAGGTTATTGTTATGAAAAAGGCATTCTTTTTAACTTTTATTCCGCTGTGCATATTGCTTTCAGCAGCGTTTTTTATTCTGATAAGTCTGCTGGTTTCCTGTTCAGACCTGTCAGCATCATCAGTTTCATCAGCCGGAAGCAAAGGAACTGCATCCGTTTCCATTACAAGTGCATCAGAAACAGCTTATTTTGAGTATACGGATGACTCAACGCCTGATGTTTTTGAAATTACATCAGATACTGCTTCCGCTGTAATTTCAGGGCTTCCTGCCGGAAAAACAATCTATCTTACAAAGACAAACCCGACATCATCAGTAATTTCCGCTTCTGCAGTACGCTGCATTACTTCGGCTTCAGGGCTTTCACTTTCTTCAGGAGATTCTTCTTCAGTAACAGCAGGAAGTTCCTCAGGAACGTCTCAGGGCGGCTCAGGTCCACACCGCTGCATTTCCCTTTCGCTTAACGGCTCGCTTCCACAGGATGACTCCAGTTCTGCCCGCTCGGCTTCTTCACTCACAAAAGTTACACCGGTTTCATATACTTCAGCTGATGCGGGAACTGCAACACGTTCTGTATATGTAGACCAGGATGAAGACATTTCGACCTTTGCAAGTGAAACTGCAACTCTGCGTGCCGTCGGAAAATACTGCTATGTATGGGTTCTCGATGACAACTGGACTTCTTCAGAAGCATCAGGGGAAAAAATTAATTCTTCTATTGCAGAAAAAATCGCTGAAAACTTTGATGCAATGTACTGCAAGATACGCAATGTCTTTGGAGAAGAAGCAGACGTACTTGTAACGGATACGGGAATTTCTTCTACTGTAAGCATGAGTGAATACTGCGAAACAGGAACAATTGTAAATATTGTAGTCAGCGACATCGGCAAGGACTATAAAAACGGCAGAAACTCAGGCAGCACCGTCGGATACTTTTACGCAAAGGATTATTTTTACATTCCGAATGCTTCGTCAGTATACGGATATTCAAACCGTGGAAAGTATTTTTACATTGACGGATACTATGCAGCTAACAGCACGGCCACGGTATTTTCAACGCTTGCACATGAATTCCAGCACATGATTGATTTCGGCGTAAAAACGATAGAAAACGGCTCAGTATGTTCAACCGCATGGAACGAAATGAAATCAATGCTATGTGAAGATATAATGTTCCCGACGCTTTCTTCACTTGAGTCAGACTTTGATGCAGATGATTCGCCTGTTTCAAGGCTTCCGATGTTTAACCGCCGTTACGCTGAAAGCGGCATTGAATACATAACCACTTCTCCGGAAGTGTACTATTCATATGCTGCAAACTATGCGTTCGGAGCATGGCTTATACGAAACAACGGAGGAATAAGCCTTCTTCATGAAATTGCAGTAAATCCCTACACCGATGAAAAATCCGTATTGAAGGCACTCTCAAAAATCACGGGATCATCATCAACGATGGAAAGTCTTCTGAAGGAATATACGGAAGCATGCGTATTAAATACGGACGGATCTGGATTCAAAAAAACTCCTTCCGATTCAGAACTTTATCTTGACGGATACACTTATTCACTTGAAGCAATAGACCTCTGGAATCTTGCTGAAACGCTTCCTGACACTTACAGCGAATGCAAGGATTCGACATCGTACTATAAGTTTGACGGACCGTATCTCTACGGATACAGCACACAGGCTTCACTCCGCCCTTACGGAATCAGCCTGCACAAAGCCGGAACAACGACTGCAGGCGAAGTAACGATAAGCTTCAATACAAGTTCGATTTCTTCTGCCCAGAAAACCTATCTCATTATTGAATAACAGCCTTCAATAAAAAAACCGGCTGCCACAAAAGGGGGATGCACATCCGCCGGACCGTCAAGAATAAGCTGTCCGACCGCATCACCAAGTTCAACGTTTACGAATTTAATTTTAATGCCGGGATGTGACTGTTCATAGATTTTTCCTGCCTGCCGGATAAACTCGTCGGGACCGCCTGTAGCTT
>DGTU01000165.1 GCA_002394465.1 Treponema sp. UBA4328
CCATTCCCAGTTCAAGCGCAAACCTGTTTGTAAAGAATCTTGCACTTTCTGAAGGTTCCGGACGGTAAATGTTCTGGAATTCAAAATTGAAGCCAAAGTAAGGTGCACGACTTGACCACAGGTTATAGATTCCGGCGGTTGAAATTACCTTTTCAAATGCACTTAAATCGTCAAATTTCGAAGTGAAAATGTCCCCGATTTTGTATCCCTTCTGAATGCGTGCCATAGACTGACCGTAAACGTCAAATCCGAAAATCGTCCGCTTGAGTTCAATTCCGGCAATAGGATTTTTAGCCTGTGCAGATGCATTACCGTAATTCAGAGGGAAACGGCGGCCGAAGATATTGATTGAAGTATTGAAAACTATGAATTCGGCACTTGCTGCAAAAGACATGTCCTTTGTTCCAGGTGAAGTACCCGAAAGAGATTCGTCGTACATTGCCAGAGCCGTAAACGTATGATTTTTTACCGGTACCTTTAAGAATCCGGAAACATAATTTCGTGAATCGTAGAGAACGTTTGTATAAAGCGCATCATCATCGCCTTCAAAGTCATCATAATTAGAGAAGAGCCTTATGTTTCCCCATACGGACTTTTTCTTTCCGCCGGTGATATAGATGCGGTCAAGCATGAGGTATTCAAAATACATCTCATACAGGTAAAGCAGGTTGTTTGATACCCCGTCTTCATCGTCTGAAGGCATGCTCGTCTTTATGACACCCTTTAAGGCAATGTATTTATCAGGACGGGTCGTAAAATGAAGGTAGTTCTTGAAGTCAAAGTAAAAATTGGCATCATTTTTCATTGACTCGCGGACATATGCTGCACCGAATTCAGTATTCATGAGTCCGGAAACTTCAATCGGGAGCTTGATTGAACCGAGCTGAACGTTATAGTCAGTACCTGCCTTTACTTCATCTGATACGACTGCATCTTCAAGGTCTTCTGCCGTATCAAAAATTGAATCAAGGTCTTCTTCTTCCGGTTCTTCTGTGCTGTTTTTTTCGGGAGTAAAGATTTCCTTTAATGTCTCCCCGCCTTCGCCGGATTTAACCTGAGAAAAAGACGGTACAAAAGCAGAGAGAAAAAATACAGAAAAAATCAGTGATTGTTTAAAAGACACTTTTTATTTGCCGCTCATAAGTTCGAGATATGGCTTAGTATAAACGGCATCATCCTGTTTTTCAAGGGTAGCATTTGAAATCGATATTACGGTCTTTTCATAGTCCATTTTACCGTTGATTTTCTTTCCCTTGAGGTTGTCCTGAATGATCATGCTTACAGGAATGTGATAATTTTTGTCACCGGCAGTAACTTTCTGATATGAAGGAATTGCCGTAGTCCTGAGTTTCTGTCCTGAAAGAGAATAATCTTCCTTTTTGCGGGTAAGTCCGTCATCCTTTGTGACCCAGAGCTTTATCTGAGGATAGTCAACGTTTTTTGAAGAAGCCTTGAGCGTAAAAAGAACGCAGTCAAAGGTTCCGAGCTTTACTTCTTCAAAGCTGTCGATTTTATAATCCTTTACGTAGTTCTGGGGAGCAAAATCTGAAGTATTTGCATTTGTTCCCTGGAACCTGTCTCTTGTGCTTGAGAATGTAAACCTTCTGTCAGCCGGATCATAGAACCAGATATTGCTGTCAGTCTGAAGATATCCCTTACCCTTGTCCTTGAGCGGAGCCGTGATAAGGATAGTCCACTGAGAAGCACTGTCACGGCGGTAAATCTTTGCATTGGTCTTGCTTCTTCCTTCACCCGGTTTGCTCTGAACTACTTCATAGTTTGCGGTAAAGTCTGTTCCGTAAAAAGCAGTTGAAGCTTCAGCCTTTGCAAGAAGCTTAGATGCTTCGTCTGAAGAAATTGCAAAAGAAGCTGAATATACTGCTGCAAAAATAAGGGCAGCAAGACAAGATTTTTTAGTAAATAATTTCATAGTTAACTCCTATTCGGTTACTGCAAGTGCCTGAACCGGCATAATCCTGATTGACTTACGGGTTGAATAAAGAACCGCAAGCAGTGTAACAAAAATGACTGAAACAATCACCATTACACTCTTAAAAACATCCAGACGTGCAATAAGGTTACCTTTTTCAAGGAACATGTCAAAAGAAGGAATGAATGAGAAATCAAAGAGGGAAATAACCCAGCAGATTCCGCCTGAAAGGACTATTCCTGCAAGCGTTCCAAGAACCAGAAGAATGAATGATTCAAACAGCAGTGTTGCCGTAATTGAACGCTTTTTCATTCCGACGGCCATGTAAATGCCGATTTCATTAATTCTTTTCATGATAAGTACGCGGTAGGTACTTCCTATTCCTGCAACAATGATTAATGTCAGTATGATTACGATGAAGGTAATTATTCCATCCATTGCGAACTGCATGATTTCTACGTCGTTAAGGTTTGCACTCAGCGGAACAAGCGCCCAGGTTTCAACCGGGAATCCCTCTTCATCAATAAAATCATCCTTATCGTCTACCCATTTATACATGTTGATAACCTTTGAAAGGTCAGCATGAAAGTCATGGAGTTTTTTCTGATTAATGTTCCTTTTTTCAAAGAAAACGCAGAATCTGTTTGCATAGTCTGCAGGACGGTTATAGGCTTTTTTGAGGAAGTCAAAGTCCATGTAAGAAGTATACATTCCGAATACGCTTGAATCCTGGAAAATGCCCTTGATTTCAAGCTGGAAGGTATCAAGCATTCCGTCATTGTTTTTAAGCTGGAAAGTTATTTCATCCCCGGCATGAGCTCCGAGCATTTCGGCTATCGGGAGTGAAATGAAAACCCAGTTTTTCTGTTCAGGATTTTCGAGGACTTTTTCGACTCCGCCTTCCCTGAAGTTGAGGCTTGAAAGAAGAGTTTTTTCATTATTGATTTCAATACCCTTGAAGGATTTCTGAAAAGCCTGTACTCCTTCAAAATAATATGAACCGCGCCTTCCGTCGAGATCCATGCGCGGAGTTACTATGGCATCATCAGGAAGGACTTCCCTTACCTTTTCAAGGTTGTTTTCATAATCGTAAATATCAAGCCATGCACCGGATTTAGCACACATGAGGACGAAATCTCCGCCGTAATAGATGCGTGCCTTCTGGTTGAGGGATTTCATCATTCCGGTACTGACGGCGATTGCTGCAAGTGAAACTGCAAGACCAAACATGCATACCAGAAAAAGCGAAATATACTGGGTTTTTCTGTAAATAAGGGAGCGGACTGCAATTCTTGTTTCGTACATTATTTTACCCCCTGCATTGCCTGAACAGGATTTACCCTGAGCGCATTGATGACCGGATAAATCCATGCAATTACGCCGATGAAAAGTGACAGGACGAATGCACTGATTACGTTTGAAGCATTAATCTGAGTGTTAAGCACGTCACCGCCGAACAGCTGGATCAGGAAGGAATTATGAAACGTGATGTTCATCATTGAAACTAAATATGAAACAATAATTCCAAGTATGATTCCAAGGATTCCGGCTGCAAGTGCCATCATCATTGTTTCAGAAGCGCACTCTTTTGTGATGTACCGCTTGTTTGCACCGATTGCGCGCATGGTTCCGATTTCGCGGATGCGGTCGAGGACATTAATTACAAGCGTATTGTTTACGACGATAAAGCCGGCACCGAGAATGATGATGATTCCTATGTTAAGGATCAGGCGGAGAACGTAAAGGTAGAAAGCAGTGCTTCCTGCAGAACTCCTCCAGTTGACGGCTTCTACCGGCCAGTCATTTTTTTTGAAAGACCTGTTCAAAGACCTTATTATGTTTTCGGTTTTTCTCGGGTCATTTACGCGGCAGATAATGAAATTCCATGAAGAAGAGGCCGTGAATGAATCAGCGGGAATGACTTCTTCAGGAAGGGAAATTTCTTCAGTAATTATTTCATTTCCAAGGTCTTCTGCAGAAGAAAAAAGATCATCAAGGTCAGAACCTTCAAGCAGGCTTTCAGTTGCTTCAGAAAGTTCTATTGCTTCTGCGGATGAAAGGTCTGACATATCCATGATTGCGCGTACGGTTTCAGGATTTGTAAGGACGATTTTTTCAAGTACAGGATTGTCCGTTGAATACTCATAAACTGCAGTAAGCGGAACGGCACGTATTCGTGAAGAAAAGCCTTCGCTGATCTGAAACTGAAGCGTATCGCCCGGGCGTACCTTCATTTTCCGGGCATATTTTTCTGAGAGCATTATGCCCTTTTCACCGTCTTTCCAGGGTTCACCTTCGGTAATCTTTATTGAAGTCATGGTTTCAAGGTATTTTTGGGCAGGAACTCCGAACATATAGCATTTGGTATTAACCTCGTCGCTTGAAAGGGCTGACATTCCAGAAACCTGAGGAACTATGCTCTTAACGTTCTTATTCTGAGAGAGAAATGCATAAATGTCATCATAGGGAACGAGATTAGGAAGTTCAGTAAGTTTACCGGTTACAGGTGTTTCATCTCCGAAAAGTGAAAGCGGAGACTTGTACTGCGGACGGATTACGATGTCTCCGGTAAAGCTTGAAACGAAAGTCTGCTGAACGCCTTTTTCAGTGCTGTCAAAAACAGAATTGGTTACGACGAGCATCATTACGGCAAAGGCAATGAACAGAATAATGACATATGAGCTCTTTTTTGATATGATGTTTTTGAAAGCCAGATATAAAAGCATATAATAATTATAGAGAAAAAAGGCTTATAATACAATATTCAGGAAAAACGTAACGAAATATGAACTCCGTCACACTGACTCCATCTAATGCTCCCCTTCTGTCAATCATAATCCCCGTTTACAACACGGAAAAGTACCTTCCGAAGTGCATTGAAGGCATACTGAACCAGTCATATCAGAATTTTGAACTTATTATTGTCGATGACTGCTCACCTGGAAACGTTGCTCAGATTGCGGCTAAATATCAGAAACTTGACAAGCGCGTTAAACTTATAAGGAATGAGAAAAACCGCGGCTCTTTCATGACAAGAATCAGGGGAACAAAGGAATCCTCAGGAAAATACATAGGCTTTATCGATGCAGATGACTGGATCAGTCCTGACTTTTTCAGGCTGATGATTGAAAAGGCTGAAAAAACAGACTCTGATCTTGTAATCGGAGAACACATCAAGACAGACGGCAGAATCTTTGAATATAAACCTAACATCATCGTTAACAGTACGGATGTTGACCTTTACGGAGATGAAATCAAGGATTATGTCTTTAAGGGAAATCTCAGCTGGGATCCGTTTGGTTATCTGTGGCAGAGAATCGTACGAAGGGATCTGTGGCTCAAATGCCTTCCCTTCTTTGAATCAATTGACAGGCACCTGATAATCTGCGAAGACGTAATGCAAAGCATAGTTTTATATTCAAATGCCCTTCACTTTACGAACTGCCGCGGTGCTTACTATTACTATTACAGCAGCCTTACATCAATCGTACGCAGAAAGAATACTTTCGCCAAGTTAAAAAAAGTAATTTCTGATACCGTTACCTGCTTTGAATATGTCTTTGAATATGCCGGTAAATGGAAACCTGAACTTAAGAAATATCTTGATGACTTTCATGACGTAGCAGACATGCATCTTGAGTGGTATAAACATCTTGCAGGCGAAAGTCATTTACCGCCTCAGCAGGAAAAAGAACTTAATGAAATAGCAGATAAAATTTATAATGAAACATTGAAAAATTATTCTTTCGATGACAGAGCCTATTACTACCGTAATACTGACGGAATAAAGGTTTCTGAAGTAAAAACTGACAGCATAAGAAAGGCGGTTATAAATCCAGCCGTAAAGGCTGTAATTTTTGATGCACCGGATACCCTCCTGACTGAACCTTTTTACGATCAATCAGACCTTTTAATCATCCTTGATTCTTATGCCGAAAATCTCACCAAAGAAGAATTAAGGCAGAAGGAACTTGAACTGACATTAAAATATACCCGCGCAAGGAGTTTCGGAAAGGAGCTTTATTCACTTGCTTCCTGGTGCGGTAAAAGAATCGTTATTACGTCGGACAGCTGTCAGGAAAAAGATTTTTACGTTAGTCTGCTTGAAAGCTGCGGATACAAGGCTGATTCATACGAAAAGCTTTATGCTTCAAAACCGTCATGTGAACTTTTCAGGACACTTATTTCAGAGTCAGGCCTGAAGACAGAAGAAATTCTTTTAATCAGTTCTGATTCTCAATATGCAGTTCCTGAAGCACAAAAAGCCGGAGTGAAAAACTTTTACCTTCCGCGCGCCCTTGATGCTGCCTTTAACAAAGTGCCTGGGCTTTACGCAGGAGACGCCCTTTCTAAGGCATTCATTAATCCGGCAAATCCTTTGCATAAAGACATACTTACGAACTCTTTAGGGCTAAGGTGCATGACGGCCCTTTATGCTGCCCGCTTCTTTGACAATCCTTTTGCCTTAATACGTAATTACACGGACTTTAATTCAAACGCAGAAGTTTTCGGATATCTTGCACTCGGCATGCAGAAATTTGCAGCAGAATACTTTAAAAAAGATGTCCTTCATTCATGTGAAAACCTGCCGTTCCAGTTCGGGTTCAGTATCCTGATGCAGATTCTTTATGCTGAATCAATTGAAGACATAAAAGTCCCGGTTATTATGACCTATGAAACGAAACGCATCATAAAAAGAATTAAAAATGCAGCCGGTGACTTCTGCCGTGATATGACGGAAACCTTCGGGGATGACATAAAACTCCTGCCGTTTACTTATGAAGGAGCATCCGTAATCCTGGAGAACTTCTTCCGCAGGCCTCAGAAAGATGACCTTGAACTGTTCAAAGTCTTTAATATAACCGAACATCCGGCCGGCAATCCGGAAGAATGCGTAAAAACGGATCTTTTTACAGTATTCATGAGGGATTACCCAGATTTCAACGAAGAATATTTTATCAGGGAAAAACTTTCCCGGACAGACTCCAAATTCAGGAGAATACTCTTTATGATCGGAGCATGTCCGGAGCTTTTAAGGCAGAAAATCCTTCGTAAACTAAAGATCAATAAATAAGGCCATAAAATGTCAGAAAAGAACATGAAAAAAGAACCGCTTTTGAGCGTCATTGCAATCGTATACAATACCGAACGCTATCTTCCTGCCTGCATTGAAAGCGTCCTCAATTCCACATACAAAAACCTTGAACTAATAATTGTAGATGACAGGTCGCAGGGAAACTGCAGAAAAATAGCAGAAAAATATGCTGCAAAGGACAGCCGCGTAAAATACATACAGAACGAAAAGAATCTCGGCTGCGTAGGAGCAAGAACGGCCGGTGCAATGCAGGCCAGAGGCGACTATATAGCCTTCGTTGACAGTGACGATTATGTCGGCGAAGACTATTACAGACTTCTCATAACTAAGGCAGAAAAAACTGACAGTGACATAGTCGCCGGAGAATATGTCAGGGTATACAAAAAGCATTACAGCTATCACAATTCCGTATTTTCATTTGAAGGTATGGACCTTCGCGGCGATGAAATAAAAAAGTTCCTGTTTACGATTAATTATCCGCAGATAATATATATGTGGCAGAAAATAATAAGGAGAGACCTGTGGCTTAAATGTGAACCTTTTTTTAAGACGATAAAGGATCACCTTAACATGCACGAAGACGGTCTTTTCACAATTATTCTGCTTTTGAATGCAGTTCACATAACAAACTGTCCCGGAGCATATTACTACTACAACTATGTAGAAGGCTCCATTTCTACCCGCTTTACTTTTTCAAAGGTCAAAAGACAGATCTGTGATACCAGCAATGTTTTAAAGTACCTTACCGCATATGCATGTGAAAATGGTTTCCAGAAATATATTCCGGAAATACGGTTTTTTATTGCAATTCATCTTTTTTCAAAAAAGTTCCTGGTAAAAAAACTTACCGCCAGTCAGGAAAAAGAAATTGACAGCCTTATAGATTCAGCAGGCCTTGATGAATACAGGGGAAAAGATCGTGAACTTCAGGCGATGCTGAATTACAGGTTCAGAGGTACATCATATGTCTATGTTAAGGATATAAAGGCTGATACACTCCGCCACGAAATAATCAGTCCCTCTGTAAAGGCCGTAAGCTTTGATGTTTTTGATACACTCATTAAGCGTCCTTTTTACCGTCCGGTAGACTTGTTCAACATCCTTTCTGCGTACGCAGACAAAATCCTTGATGTTACGGATTACGTAGATTTTAAGCAGATAAGGATAACCGCAGAAAAGCTTGCAAGGGAACAGTCACAGTACGAAGACATTACTCTTGATGAAATCTATGACGAAATACAGAAGATAATGCATCTTTCAGACAGTGAGCGGGATTCAATCAGGCAGAAAGAACTGGAGCTTGAACTTAAATACTGTTCACAGCGTATTTTTACGAAAAACCTTTTTGACCTTGCAGTTTATACCGGTAAAAAAGTCATATTTACAAGCGATATGTACCTGCCTCCTGCATTCATTAAAAAAATGCTCGATAAATGCGGCTACCCGGAAGGCTCGTATGAGCTTTACCTTTCATGTGACCTGAGGAAAACAAAGCATACAGGCTCACTTTTTAATTATGTTGTTGATGACCTCAAATTAAGTCCTGAAGAAATCCTTCACATCGGAGACAACAGGGATTCAGATTATTTTGCAGCAAGAAAATGCGGACTCAAAGCCTTTTACCTTCCGAAAGCAACGGACATTGCAGAAAACAAAATACCTGATATGTACGGCGGAGAATTAATCCGAGGTGCATACATTGAACCGTTCCTGAACCGTCATAAAAACGTTATGGACGATTTCTCTGGATTGCGCTGCATGCTTGCGCTCTATGCAAATAAGGTTTTTGACAATCCTTTTGCATTTTTCAATTACCAGACAAATTTCAATTCACAGGCTGAAATCTTCGGGTATTTCCCTGTCGGAATGCATCTTTTTGCACTTGCAGACTGGCTTTACAAAAATATGTGCGACGGAAATTATGATACCCTTAATTTTATGGCACGGGACGGCTGGCTTCCGATGGAGGCATATAAAATCATTTCTGAGCATCACAAAAAGTCCGGAGAAAAAGTACCTGAAACAAAACTCAATTACGTAAGCCTGTCCCGACGTACGATAGCACCCCTTCAGATTCAGAATGAACATGACGTCTTTTCAATCCTTAAGAATTTCAACTACAGGGTAATGACGCCTCATAAGTTCCTGAATATATTTGAAAGCATCTGCAGTAAGGAATCCCTTTCAAAAGCAGAAGAAATCTGTGCTGTCAGGGGAATCCCTTTTGACGGTTTTTTTAACACAGAAGCAGACCTTTTTACCTTTGCAGGACTTTTTGCTTCTGATTTTTTCAGTGCTGAAGAAGCAGAAAATTACAGGAAGCTTTTTTACAGGCATTTTGCCGGTTATTTTGTGGGAAAAACTGCAACCTTTGACCTCGGATATTCATGCCGTGTTGAATCTGTATTAAAGAAAAACTGGAACTTTGACATTACTCCTTTTTATCTTCATATAAATAATGACATTCCACATTTCCGCGCAGAAAAAAACGACATAACAGTAAACACATTCTATGACTATATGCCGGCTGTAATGGGAATCATGCGTGAAGTTCTGTTCAGTAAAACAGAAGGATGCATTGTCTCATATAAAAATGATAACGGAACCCTCAAGCCTGTATACGGAGAAAGTGAATACAACCGGACTGCGCTTGAGACAATAGAAAGCATTCAGACAAATGCCTTAATGTTCTGCCGTGACATGTCAGAGACTTTCGGCCAAGACCTTAAATACCTTTACTATCAGAAAGAAGATGCTTCCCTTGCTCTTGAATACATATTCCTTAAGCCTAAATGGGTTGACATGGATATGTTTAATATAGTTGATGTTGAAGACGACATAAATACTTCTGACAAAAAAATAAAATTTAATGAGGTTTTCTACAGAATGCAGGGGGCAGCAAACTCTGAATACGGAAATGCTGCATTGTGGTACAGAATTAAGCCGGCTTTTCTGCGCTTACCGGTAACTGTTTTTTCTGACAGAAGGTACCTCAAGGAAATGATAAGACGAAAACTCTATTCTCATCCGGCACTTTTAAGTTTTGCAAAGAAGTGTTACAAAAAACTTAAAAAAATTGTAAAACGTCACTGATACAAATTAATGCTGCTTTACGCCCATGAACTCAAGGTAAGCTTCGTGAACCTTCTTCGGTTCTCCGTCCATGCGGATCTTACCTGAGTCAATCCATATCGAGCGGTCACAGAAATTTTCAATCTGGCCAAGCGAGTGAGATACGATTACGATTGTCGTGCCCTTCTCCTTGATTTCACGGAGCTTGTTAAAGCATTTCTGCTGGAAGGCTGCATCACCGACTGCAAGAATTTCGTCAATCAGGAGAATGTCTGCATCAACGTTGATTGCAACTGAAAAAGCAAGGCGCATGTACATTCCTGAAGAATACGTGCGGACAGGATTGTCGATATAGTTTTCAAGTTCAGAAAAGGAAATGATGTCATCGAGCTTGGCATTTATTTCCTTGCGCGTAAGTCCGAAAATTGCTGCGTTCGTATAGATGTTTTCACGGCCGCTCATATCCTGATGAAAGCCTGCACCAAGTTCAATCAGTGCGGACGCCCTTCCCTTCATTTCAACTGTTCCTGAAGTCGGATAAAGGATTTTTGTAAGGAGCTTTAAAGTCGTACTTTTACCGCATCCGTTGTGTCCGATAAGGCCTACGGCTTCACCTTTTTTGATCGAAAAGGAAATGTCATTGAGGACTTCACGTTTTTCATAGCGGTTACGCTTCCAGAAAAGCAGCTTGTCCTTGAGCAGGTTTGATTTATCAAGATAGACTTTAAAAGTCTTGTTTATGTTTTTTACTTCAATAGCGTTTTCTTCGTTCATAATTAATTACCCTAAAGATTTTCAGCAAATCCTTTCTGGAGTTTTGAAAATACAAATTCTCCGAAAATCAGGAAAAAGATTCCCATGCATACGGCAGTCAAAAGTGTCGTTACGTCCGGAACGTTTTTGTAATAAAGAATCTGCCTGTAAGATTCAATGACAGAAGCCATAGGGTTGAGGTTCCAAAGTTTATGATACTGCTCAGGAACCCTGTCTGAAGAATACATTACAGGCGTGAGGAACTGCCATGCCATGACGATGATGGTCAATATGTGAGAAACGTCACGTACATAAACCGTAACTGCAGAAAATAAAAGCGTCATTCCGAGTGCGAGGAAATATTCGACGAGCATGATGAGGGGAAGATACATTAAGGCTGTAAAATTAAAGCCGTGACCCGTAAAAATAATTACGCCGAGAACGACGACAAAGGCATAGAGCATGCTTACAAACTGAGTCGTTACGAAAGAAACCGGTATTACTTCACGCGGGAAATATATCTTTTTAACCAGGTCGCCGTAGTTATACACGCTGTCTGCTCCGGCAGAAACCGAAGTACTGAAAAAAATCCAAGGAACAAGAGCAACAAAGAGAAAAAGATAGTATTTGTCCACGTTGATTTTCATCAGGACCTGAAAGACAAATGTATAAACCGTAAGCTGAAGCAGAGGATTTATAAAGGTCCATAAAAATCCGAGAACAGAACCTTTGTATTTACCGCGCAGTTCCTTGTGAACCAGTGAGAAAATCATCTGGCGGTATTTATATAAATCTGAAAATACATGAAACATAAGAATCGTATTATATTAAAAATATTCAACTCTTGGAATACCGTCATTCCGGAGTTCAAAACCGTCCTTATGGAATAATTTTGATATTTTTGTTATATTTTCATAAGTTTTTTATGAGGGTTTATTTAAAATAATGGATAAGGTACTGACATTCAGCATAGCAGCATACAATGCGTCTTCCACACTGAGACAATGCCTGGACAGTTTTACTGTCAGTGAATGCATGGATAAAATCGAAGTCCTTATTGTCAACGACGGTTCAACTGACGATACCGCTTCAGTCGCACGAGAATACGAAGAAAAATACCCTCAGACTTTCAGACTTATAAACAAGGAAAACGGCGGACACGGCTCAACAATAAATACAGGAATCAGCGAAGCCCGCGGAAAATACTTCCGTCCCCTTGATGCTGACGACTGGATTGAAAAGGATAACCTTCCGGCCATTTTGAGCAGGCTTGAACGCGCGGATTATGATGCATTTGTCCTTGATTATATAATTTTTTATACATTCTCAGGTCAAACCGAATTAAAAAGCTATTCTTTTCTCAAAAATAATTCCAGAATTGACTTTACCACAGAGGAATGGATTTCAACCTTTCCGTATCATGCACTCCTATTCAGGACACAGCTTCTCCGTGATAATAAGATAAAGCTTTCTGAAAAATGCTTTTATGAAGATTCTGAATATACACTCTACCCGATTCCTTTCTGCCGTTCTGCCTTTTATCTTGGAGTTCCGCTATATGTATACCGGGTCGGCTCTGATGGACAGTCAGTTTCACCTTCAAGTTTTATTAAACACTGTGCCGAACAGGAAATGATTATCGAAAACCTCTTTAATTTTTATAGCAGGAATGAAATTTCTGACAGGTATTTTTATTATAAAAAAAGAATATTTGAAGTACTGAACTTTTATTTTAAGGCTGTAATGAATAAAGCCTGGTACTCAGATTCATCCCTGCAGAAACGCAAAAAAGCTTTCTTAAGACGGCTTAAAATGCTTAACAGAAGACTTTTTGTTGAATATGTATCACAGACAGCACTTCAGAGGCTTTCATACCGGACGGGCTGGAAACTGGACAGAATACTGATTCCTTTATACAAAAAATTTAAAGGCATAAAGGAAAACGGAGGCTGCGTTTAATGACAGACCATCCGTATATTTCAGTAATTGCTTCAGTTTACAATACCGAGCCATTTCTTTTCAGGTTTCTTGACTCGATTGTTTCCCAGACGTTTAAGGATTTTGAATTCATCATCATTGACGACACTTCAACTGACGGATCATACGAAGCCTTAAAAATCTACGCAAAGGAATATGACTTCATAAAGCTTATCCGGCATGAACATAACGAAGGACTTGCTTCAACCCGCCAGACAGGCCTTGAAAACGCAAACGGAAAATACGTTATTTTTCTTGATGCAGATGATTATGCAGATTCAGACATGCTTGAATCCCTTTACGATCGTGCAGTAAAAACGGATGCTGACATAATCGCGACGGACGTATTTTACGACCTGAA
>DGTU01000132.1 GCA_002394465.1 Treponema sp. UBA4328
TTCTGCACTCTGGCTTTCAACTTCACCGGACGAAACAATAATTCAGGAAGTCAGAACTTTTACTAACAGCATCGGACGGATTGAACGGGCACTGATGTATCTTGACGGAAAAACGCTTCTTGCAGACACACATATAGAAAAGTACACAATACGGGCAGGAAGAAGCTGTCCTGAGCGGATAGAATCTAAAATATATGATTCGGGACAGCTTGTCATGACAACAAAAATTGAATTCAGTAACATAAAATTCAATTCTCCCCTTCCTGATGAATTCTACAGTTTCGATGATATACGTTCTCAGACAGTTCCTTCTTCAATGCTTAAAGCCGAGCGTTTCCCGGTTTATATTGACGATTTTTCCGGGCAGGACCAGCAGAGAAGCGTTTCAAACCTTAAAATTCTTTTAAATGCTTCATTCACCTTTTATAAAAAATTCATTACAAACCAGGATATGTCTTCATGCTCATACCGTCCGACATGCTCTGTTTATATGAGGCAGGCCGTTTCAAAGCATGGACTTTTCGGCATAATAATGGGACTTGAAAGGCTCGACAGATGTACTTCTACTGAAAAAAAACGCAGGTTATACCCGCTTACAGCCGGCGGACTGCAGCTGGATCCGGTCAAATGAAACACATCTTTCTCCTTTTTTTGTTTATATCTCTTTCCAGTTTTGCTTTTTCTCAGCCGATCAGTTCACCATGGTCACCGGAAAACACAAAGGCCTTTGCAGATGATCTGTGCATAAACGGTTTCCTTGAAGAAGCAGCCGGAGAATACAGAAGATACCTTTTTCAGACTGAAAAAACTGATCCTGAGGCAGTCAATGCCCTGACAGACATTTACCGCTCCCGTTCAGATGACAGGGGATTTGACTGGATTAAAAAGACGGTCATTCCGCGATTTGAAAAGGAAAAAGTTTCAGCAGATTATTTTAATTTTTTCTATGCAGGAAATCTTTTCATCCGGAGGGACAGTCTTCTCCTGAAAGAGCATGCAGCTTCCACTGTATTTAAAAAAGATACGGAAAACCTTAAGATGATAATCGTAAATGCCTCATATTACATTCTTGAAAAAGATTTCGAACAGACGAAAAAAATCCTTTCATCAAACGCTTCACCTGTACTTGGAAACCTCAAAAAAAATATCAATTCTTACTCAGAAAAATCTCCGGTAATAGCCCTTTCACTTTCAGCCGTCATTCCGGGCAGCGGAAAGTGGTACGGTGGCTCATTCTGGTCAGGATTCAGTTCCCTGCTGTCATTCTCTTCACTTGCCGCCGGAACATACTGGTGTTACGATCAGTACGGCTATGATAACTGGCGCACATGGGTTTTAGGTGCACTGACACTTACAGACTACATTACAGACCTTTATGGTTCATATCAGAATGCCCTCAGGGTAAACGAAGCCGCATACCGTCTGATATGCAGTGAAACAGAAACGCTTTATTCACAATGGTACGAGTAAAACTCCTTTCAGCAGTATTCGTATTTTTCTCACAGATTATTGCAGCCCAGAATTCAATTGTTTTCGATTATGCACAGCGCCTCGCCGAAAACGATGCATCAAAAGAAGCTTCCCTCGAATTCAAAAGATACCTTTTTCTCGAAAACGACAGGGCCTCGCAGAAAGCCATAGATTCCTGCCGTTATCTCAGCAATTATTATGATAAAAATGACGATTGCGAACACGCCGTTTTCTATATTGAAAGGGCAATAAATTATTATCGGGAACTTGAACTGCCGGAGATTCCAGATGAGATTCACATCCAGAACATTAAACTTCTTTCAAAGCTCAAAAAGGATGAAGGAGTTGAGCGGCTTTTTTCCTACACATCACCGAAGTACACAAAAGAAGTAAGGTCAGCGGCATGGAAAGCAGTAATTTCACTTTACCTTAGCAGAAGGGAATATGCAAAGGCACAGTCTTATTTTGAAACGGGAATAACAGCTTTTAATGATGAAGAAATCAAGATCATCAGGGACTGTTTTGAAAAACTGCTTAATTCGTCGCCAAAGAACCCGAAGGCTGCTCTCGTACTTTCATTTATCCCAGGACTCGGTCAGGCATACGCAGCACATTATTCTGACGCCTGCAATGCATTTCTTCTGAACGGTTCACTCATAGCCCTCTCTGCCTGGTCAATTGCAACTGCAAATTACAGCGATTTCTTTTATTTTGAACTTTCTCCCCTCTTCCGCTTTTACCGGGGAAATCTGTACAATGCCCAGAAAGATACATATGAATATAACGACGCTCTTTTTGATGAAATTTTAAAACCTGTTTATGAAATAATAAATTTACAAAAATAATGTATTTTTTTTATATCTGTCCGCCGCTGCTATTGACATAAAATCATTTTTTCTATATTGTATTTATACAGTTCATTCCCCGATTGTGTAATGGTAGCACTTCAGATTCTGGTTCTGACTGTGGGGGTTCGAATCCTCCTTGGGGAACTTAAGCTGGCTCTAAAAAAGTCAGCTTTTTTTTGGCCGCATCGAATATCGGTTTAGTTCGCCGCCCTCTCAAGGCGGAGAGACGGGTTCGACTCCCGTTGTGGCTACCTAGCTGCCGGTAAAACCGGCCTTTTTTATTTTAAAGTTCCGGGAATCGAACCCTTCTACTGCATCTTCCATCTGTGAGTAACATTAAGCGAAATCTTGAATCCCTCTCCAAAAGAATTTGACTCGAGGGTCGGAAGGTCAGCAGTTATGACTTTATTATTTTCTGTTTCAATTACAAACCTGGTTCTGTCACCGAGAAAAGATGTCCGCCTTATAATTCCTTCAGCATCACCTTTTCTGTTTTCCCTGTTTAGCGAAAACCATTCCGGGCGGACAAGATACGATACCCCTTCATCCGTGATAAAATTTGCCTTTCCAACGAAGTCAGCAGTATACGGATCCAGAGGTTTAAAATATATTTCCCGCGGAGAAGCATACTGAAGGAGTTTTCCACCTTTAAGAACGGCGACAAAATCTGACAGGGACAGGGCTTCTTCCTGATCATGAGTAACATATATCGTTGTAATCTTGAGTTTACGCTGAATTTCTGCCAGCTCATCCCTTACTGACTCACGAAGCCTTGAATCCAGGTTCGAAAGCGGTTCATCCATAAGAAGTATTTCAGGCTCGAGTACAAGTGACCTTGCAAGGGCAACACGCTGCTGCTGACCGCCGGACAACTCATGCGGATACCGGTCAAGCAGGCCGGTAAGAGACAGGTTTTCACAAACTTTCAGAACCTTATCTTCAAATTCTTTTTTTGAAACCTTTTCTTTTCTTCCCTTGATTTTCAGGCCGTATGAAATGTTTTTTCTTACAGTCATGTGCGGAAAAAGAGCATAGTCCTGAAAAACAATTCCGACCCTACGCTTTTCAGGTTCCACCCTTGACTGTTCAATACCATCGATAAAAATCTGCCCCTCACCCGCCTCGAGAAAACCTGAAATCAGGCGCAGCAGCGTAGTTTTACCGCAGCCGCTTTCACCCAGAATACTTGTGAAACTTCCGCGTACAACCTTAAGGTTCAGGTTATCGAGTATTGTTCTGCCCTTTTCATAGCCGAAAGAAAGGTTCTTAATTTCAAGTACGATATTTTCACTCATAGAAGTTTTCCCTGTTTTTTGCGTAATAAAGATTTAACGGTCAGAAGGACTGAAAAAGTAATCAGCGTCAAAACCATTGCAAGTGCAGCAGCATCACCCCAGAAGCCCTGTTCAGCAAGATTGAGGATTTTTACGGATGCAAGAGGCGTATCAAAGGAAATAAGGAATATTACCGCACTCATGGTCCCCACTCCCCTGACAAAATCATATAAAAAAGCATCAGAAATCGGAGAAAGCGAAAGAGGAGCTATGACCGTTCTTAATACTGTAAGTCTTGAAGCCCCGAGACTCCGGGCACCGTCATCCAGGCTGTTTTTTATCTGTGCAAAGGATGTGCTGATAAGCCTGTAAGAAAAAGGCATGAATCCTATGGCAATTGCAGTAATGATGAGGGCAGTTGAGTTCTTTATTCCGAATTTTGAGGCTGTAATTGTAAATGCAAGTCCCATGAGGGTTCCGGGAACGGCAGACGGCAGCTGGCACAATAAATCTACATATTTTTTTAGCGGGAGTGATGTCCTGTAAACAAAATATGAACAGCATACACAAACGATACAGCTGATACATGCACCGGCGGCAGCAAAACGAATGCTGTTGAAAAGTTCCATCCCGCAGTTTTTTACGGAAGCCAGATGTTTCCAGGTAAATTCAGTATGAATTCCCCACAGCCGCTGAAAAGTACCAGCCGTAAGGGCAGCGACCTGGGCGAAAATACATAAGGTGATGAAGGCGCAGAATACCGTAAGAAGAATTCTTGCAGCAGATGAAACAGATTTAACTGAAGTTTCCCTCAGCTGGATTTTTCCGCCGATTACGGATGAAGACGGCATATACTTTTTGAGAAGTTTCCGCTGAAGGATGAAAATGAAAAGCGAAGGAATGATCAGCACAAGTCCGTAAACTGAACTCTTTGAAGGGTCCATCCATCCGGTAAGTGAAGTATAAACTTCTACGGCAAGAACCTTGTATCTTCCGGCAACAATCATCGGGTTTCCAAAGTCACTCAGTACAGAAACCGCCACAAACAGAAATGCAGCAATTATTCCTGGAAGAGCGAGAGGAAGAGTAACCCTGAAAAAGGTCTTAAGCTTTGATCCGCCGAGAGTAAATGAGACACTTTCATATACATTATGAGTCCCGGAAAGGACATTAAACGCAATCATATATGCAACCGGAAAAAAACAGAGGGTCTGCGCAATCACAAGGCCAGGAAAACCGTAAAGTGAAACATCAAGGCCGAGGATTCTGCTTGTAATAAAGCCGTTTTTTCCGAGCAGAAGTATGAATGAAAGTCCGCCCACAAAAGGGGGTGTCATCAGATGAAGGAAAGGAATATAGGCAAAGAATTTTGCAAAAGGAATCTTGCCCCGGATTACTGCATAGGCATAGACAAAACCGATTATGACAGCCATCGAGGAGGAGCAGATACATTCAGCAAAAGTATTTGCAGCCGTTTCCCATAAAGATTCTGAAGACAAAATTTCAGCAAAACCTGAAAGCGAAGGCAGCGTAAGTACAAGAATAAGAGGAACAAGAATTGTAAGCGTAAGAAAAACAAGGCATCCCCCGAAAACAATATTCAGGGGAATGCTTTTTTCCGTTATTTTACAAGCTTTGACCATCGGGAAAGGACATCATTTTTCTGTTCAGAAGCTTTTTCCGTGTCGTAGTCAATCACATCAAGTTCAGAAAGCGGTGTTGAACCTTCTACCCCTTTTGCGTCAACATTAACAGGAATCGTAAAGTCAATGGAACTCATAAGTTCCTGTGCTTCCTTTCCGAGCATAAAGTCAACAAATTT
>DGTU01000071.1 GCA_002394465.1 Treponema sp. UBA4328
GAAGCAACTGCATCTTCATATGATTCAAGCTGGTGGAGGGCATGCAGTGCACAGTACATTTATGACAACGAGATTCAGTATTTCTGGGATTCACTCAGCAAGGGTTCTTGTGCCGTATCATTTACGATCCGCACGAGCCGCAGGGGTGTATATCCTGTAACACCGGTTCTCGCAGAATGTATGTACGAACCTGAAGTCTTCGGACGTTCAGACGGATATCTGTACACGATTAAATAACGCACTGCGCGTCTGTAACTTAAATTAAAATCATACCGGGAGAACTTGAAATTAAGTAAAGTATCCCGGTATATTTTTTATGCCCCATGAAACCTGCACTTAAAAAATTCATATTCACCCATAAAAAAATCTCAATAGCCTCAGCAGCATTCCTGCTGCTTTTAATTTTTCATTTCTGTTACGTTCATCTGATTCCATATAATGCATTGACTGAATTTCTCGGACGCAAAAACAGCGTGACGATTTATGACCGCAACATGAGGCTCATACAGGTAACTTCCGTAGATGACGGTGTGCGCCGCCAGTATACGCCGCTCAAAGACATTCCGTCCGAAATTAAGGCCGCTTTCATTAAGGCAGAAGACAACCGTTTTTATGATCACGGCGGCGTGGACTACAGGGCACTTCTCCGCGCCCTCAAGCAGAATACATCTGAAATGCGTACGGTCAGCGGTGCGAGTACGATAACGATGCAGCTTGCCCGAATGGTAAGTCCCTCAGCCCGGCGCAGCCTTATGGCAAAAATCAAGGATGTGTACAATTCATGGCGGATTGAATGCCGTCTTTCCAAGGAACAGATTCTCGAAGCCTACCTGAATTCCGTTCCGTTCGGAAACAACGTAGAAGGCGTTACAAGTGCGGCACGCTATTATTTCAACAGGGAACTGACGGAACTTTCTCAGGAAGAAATATATTCCCTTGCAGTCATTCCGCGAAATCCTTCGCGCTACAATCCCCTGAATTCACCCGAACACTGTGCCAGGGCTGCATCCCTTCTGTGTGACAAATCCGCAGAAGAAATAGAAGGGCAGCTTAAGAAAATCACTGCCTTTGAATGGCCGTTCTACATGCCGCATTACGTCGTATACCTCAAAAAGCATTACGGGGAAGATTTTGGAAGGAAAATTACTGAACTTCACCTCGGCGCTGACCTGAATGCCCACGAATACATTCAGTTTCAGATTTATACGTACATGGAAAAGCTTCATCATTCCAGAATTGAAAATGCAGCTGTCCTCGCAATTGACAACGAAACCGGAGCCGTAATCGTATGGACGGGCGGAAAAAACTGGTTTGATGACGAACATTCCGGTCAGATTGACGGAGTCCTTGTTCCCAACCAGATGGGAAGCAGCATGAAACCCTTCCTCTATGCGCTGGCACTTGACCGCGGAATGAAAACGACGGAAGTAATTCCTGACATTCCGATGGATTTTGGTTCTGATGAAGTTTACATGCCGCTGAATTTCAACAACCGCTTCAACGGACCGGTAATCATGAGAAATGCACTTGCCTCCAGCCTGAATGTTCCTGCAGTCTATACGCTGTCTAAGCTCGGTGTTCAGAACTACTATCAGTGCCTTCTCAAGCTCGGATTTGATTCCCTTAAGGAAGGCGGAATCCGTGCTGACCTTGGACTTGCACTCGGCGGCGGGGAAGTTACCCTTAAGGAACTCGTAACGGCATTCAGCGTATTTCCGCGGGACGGAAAATACATTCCGCTTACGTATGAAGAGGGCGAAGAATGCAATCCCGATGAGGTACGCCAGATTTACCGGCCTGATTCTGCAAGAATAATCTGTTCGATACTTTCTGACAAAAAGGCCCGCATAATGGGATTCGGATTTTCCCAGACTTTCCAGACGTCCTATCCTTCAATCTTTAAGACGGGAACTGCCAATCAGTATCAGAATATCGTAGCCCTGGGAGCGACAGACAGATATACGGTCGGAGTCTGGATGGGAAATCACAGCGGAAACACCGTTATGGGGAAAACCGGTTCTTCTGTACCTGCAACGATTGCACGTGAGCTGCTGGACTTTCTTACAGATAAAAAGGCCGGAGATTTTAAGCTTCCGGAGAATTATAGGAAGACAAAGGTCTGTGCTGTTTCAGGAATGGCTGCTAATTCCTCATGCCCGAACGTTACCGAAGAATTTGTCATGAAAGAAGAACTTGAATCCTTCTGTAAAGAAAAATGCAGCTGGCACTCAGTCAAAAACGGAAAGCTTGAAACCGTTTATCCGGCAGAATATCAGAAATGGGTTTCGGGAGATTTCAAGAACACCCGCATAGACTATTCAAGTTCTCCGCTTAAAATCGTTTCACCGAAGAATAATGCGCATTTTTATGCAGATGATACGCGCAATCAGTATCAGAAAATTACGGTAGAAGTTACGGGAGGGGCTTCTTCACAGGAGCAGCTTGAAGTCGTAATTGACGGCGGAAAGGCTCAGTTCGTTGAAAGGCCTTTTATCTTTAACATTCCGGTACGGCGCGGAAGACATAAACTGAACGTCACTCTCGGTGAAGAAAGTGACGTCATTGAGTTTGATGTAGAGTAGAACTGTTAACGGTGGTCAGGCTTACAGTTTTTCGTAAAGGCTGTCTGCCGTCTGCATGAGGACTGCCCTGAGGTTGTTGTCATCGATGTATGAAATCATGAGGCACAGTTCATCGAGAACCTTACGGGTAAGTTCGATTCCCTCACGCAGCTCTACATAGTCTTCGTCCGGGCATTTTACCAGTCCGCCGTCACGAAGTGCTTTTGCGGTTTCGTAAAGGCCTGGTCTTCCGGAAAGCCTTGAAATTACATAATCGAGAAGCAGGCGCGTTTCACTCTGAAGGAATTCCTGTTTTTTGCCTTCCGGAAGGTATTCAAGGAGTTCACGGAGTTTCTTGAACATTTCAAGCGTCGACTTAAACTGTTCAAGGGTTGCCTTGTCTGAAATTACCCTTACAATCGACGGAAGCATCTTTACTGCACGCTCAAGAAGAAGCTGCTGCGGATCTTTGATTTCTTCTTCCTCAGGTGTTTCTTCTTCAAGTGAATCGAGTCCGAGTTTTGCGTCTTCTATGAAGTCTTCGTTTTCTTCCGGCTCCGGTTCTGCAGCCACTGACTGTGCAATATCTTCTGCATGTTCTGCGGCTTCCTGTGCGCGTTCTGCAGCGTCATTTGCCTTTTCCAGTGCATCCTGTGCTTTTTCAGTAAGCCTGCGGAGTTCATTAAGATCATCAGGATTAATTGAAGCCTGCGGAACATACGGCTGTACCGGACGTGGCGGAGGAGTGTATTGAGGTTCCGGTACGCTCTCTTCCGGGATGACAGGCGCTTCTTCTGCCGGAGCTTCAGTTTCTTCCGGAACAAAACCGTTTTCTTCAGAATCAAATGCATCCGGGGAAACGGTTTCTTCTTCAGGTGTATCTGCAGGGAAATCTGCCTCATCTTTAAACGGCATGTCGTCTTCGCTTCCGTCTGGAATCTTAATCAGATCGTCATCATCTCCTGCATCAACCGGAGTATCATCGTCAACAAGGTCATCGAGGTTCTGTACTTCTTCCGAACTGTCGATTGGAATATCCTCAAAGTTCATCTGGGAATCATCGTCAAACATTGAATCGATGTTTTCGTCGTCTTCGATGAGGTCATTCATTCCGAATTTAGAAAAATCAAGTTCATCGCTTTCTGCATCTTCAGGAATTTCATTTTCTTCTGCTTCCTGTTCTGCAGGAGCTTCAGCCTGTTCTTCCGGCAGCGGGTCAGACATGTTGATTTCAAGTCCGCCTGCATCAAATTCGTCTTCCGTTTCTTCCTGTGTTATCGGAGCGACCGGAACGTTTTCAGGTTCAGTCTCCGGGATTTCGACATGATTCTTGAGGCGCTCAAGTGCCAGTTTTGTAATTACGTTTGAGCTTTCGATGGCATTTGCCTTTGCATAAACCTTTGCGGCTTCATCATATCTTTTCTGGTTTTCGTAGATGCTTCCGAGAATGTTCAGTGCAATTACGTCACGCGGATTTTTTGCAAGGACTTTCTGAAGGAAATCATCTGCCTTTCCTTCATCGCCCATTTTTCTGTAACGGATTGCTCCTTCGCGGAAATGGAGGTAATACTGCGGATCAATAACGGAAATCTTTCTGAATACGCCTTCACGTTTTTCTTCTTCTCCGGTGCAGATGTAATACTGTCCCATGAGGTTCAGGGATTCAATGTCTTCATCATTTTTTGCAGTAAGCTTTGAAATCTTATCGTATGCGGCAGGAAGATAATCTGCGGAAATGAGTACATGTGCTGACTTGCGGACTACGTCATCGTTGTCAGGATTCATTTCTTCTGCGCGGCGCATCGTCCTTACGGCGTCTTCATATTTTTCCTGCTGTTCCTGTGTTTCTGCAAGCCCGATGAGAGCCGGCATATAGCTGTCGTTCTGTTCAAGTGCTGCTTCATACTGGTCTTCTGCCTTGTCGAAAGCACTCTGCCTCTGGTAAACATTGCCGAGTTTGACGCGCATATCGATATTGTCAGGATTGAGGTGAACTGCGCTGCTTACGACTTCATAGGCTTCCTTGATGCGGTTTTCGCGGATGAGCAGACTGGAGTATCCTTCAACTGCTTCGAGCATTCCGGGTTTTGAGCGGAGGGCTGATTCAAAGGCCTGCTCGGCACTCTTGAGTTTGCCGAGTTTCATGTAGCTCTGTGCTATGTTCAGGTTAAGTACCGGATGGTTCTGGTCAATTTTAAGGCCGCGCTGGTAGGCTGCAACTGCCTTGTTGTGATCCCCGCGTTCAGCATGAATCGCTCCGATGTGGTTGAATACGAGTACATCGGACGGATTTATGTTAAGGACCTCTTCGAAGCAGTTTATTGCATCACTGAACTGACCTTTCTGCTTGAATGTAAATCCGAGGTTGTAGTTAATTTTTGCAGTATCGCCGCCGGACATAAGTGCCTGTTCGAGGACGGCAACTGAATCATCGTAGCGTTTGAGGCGCCTGTAGATTCCTCCGAGGTTGATTGCTGCATCCGTGTTGCCCGGTTCGATGGCCAGAATTTTCTTGTAGATGCTGAGGGCGTTTTCGTCGTTGCCGGATTTCTGATATACACTTCCCAGGCTGTTAAGGAGTTTTATGTCATTCGGTTTTTCATTGAGCAGTGATTTATAAAGACGTGCAGCCAGAGAAAAGTCTCTGGCAATTACTGCGGCATTTGCTCTTGAAAGAATTAAATTGTTGTCTGCCATATTTTTCCTCGTATCTATTTTTTGGTCAGCCTTGCTGATGGACGCGCAAAGACTTCTTTTGACAGGGTTCCGTTTATCCTGCCGTCAACTTTTGAATATGCTGAAACGGCGAAGTAGTAAATCGTACCGTTTTTAAGGCCTGTCAGGGTGATTGAAGTTGTGTTGCCTGCCTTTACCGGTGAAGGACCTTCGAGAGCCGTTCTTCCAAGATATTCGCCTGAGCGGTTTCCGTAGTAGATGTAATATCCGTCGGCATTTTCATCTACAGAATAGCTCCAGGTCAGCGTAACGCATGAATCTCCGCTTTCAGCATAAACGGTGAACGGAGGAAGGGGGGCTTCCTGTTCAATGTAGTTGAGGGAAATCTGCGTAATGCTCGGAGTAACCGTACCCCATCCGTCAGGAAGAAGTTCGGCAGCTACCTGAAAATATACTCCCTTGAGTTCAGGAATTTCTTCACCCGGGATTACTTCCTGCCATTTCGGTTCATTTTCTTTCCAGCCGTAGCATGTGTCTGACGAGCGTACATAGAATTTTACTTCTGTCTGAGCCGGAACGTTCATGACGGCATCGATGCTCGTAAGCTGTGCTGCGGTTGAAAGAGGAACCGGGCGGCTGACGATTTTTCCGCCTTCAGTCCTGTATTTTTCGTTTCCTGTTGAATAGATGTCAGAGGTATCCTTGTGAACTGCGGAACGTGCAATCCTGAAATTGTCGATTTTACCGGTGAATTTCGGACAGATGTCGATGTCTGCCTTTACGCCGAGAACAGGATAGCAGAGTTCACCGTTTTCATGGCCGTTTTTTGTTACGAACATTACGGCTTCCGTTATTCCGTCGACGCAGTATTCAAGAAGACCTGTTTCCTGATCAAAAGAAACCGTATGTCTTGCCCACGTCTTCGGAATGACTGTTGATACGCCGCGGAGCAGGATTTCCTTTTCCTTGTGGCCGCGGAATATGTTTTTGAAATTCCATTCAAGGTGATTGTTTGCAAATGAAGCGGAAATCATCTGGTATTCTGAATAGTTTGAACCGTTGAGGGATGAACGCCATGAGAAGACAGTTTCGCCGTTTTCTGCAATTGAAGGATTAAGATAGAATTCAAGCGTAAAGGAACCTGTGAGCCCCCTGTGGCCGAAGACAGAGCGGGAATTTCCGGAAAGGGTAATTCCGCTTCCGCGGCAGAAGGCAGCTCCTTTTCCCTTGATTGAATCTGAAGTTGGAGCCATTGTATTTGAAACGATGCTGTAATTTCCGGTTGAATCGATAAATTCCTTTCCGTCGAAGGTAAGCAGAAGGTCGGTATCGTCGTTCATTTCAGGAGTTTTTGTTGCAAGTTCAATGGAATCAAAGCCGAACCTGCCTTTCCCCGTAGTAACTCCGGTTCTTGTCTGAAGCTGATCCCAGCCGTTTTCACCGCCTATAATGCAGGTTTTTACTGCAGAAAATCCTGACTGAGACAGAACTGCAAAGACACAAATTGAAATAAGTTTTATAATTTTTTTACTACACATTATGAATCCAACCATTAACCCAGAATATGAAAATCTTCATCAGACTGCGCTAAAAGCCCCCCCTTCAAGTGGTGTATATTTGTGGCGGAACAGCGAAGGAACCGTCATTTATGTGGGCAAGGCAAAAAGCCTTAAAGCCCGTTTATCCTCGTATTTTTCCGGAGGCCAGCAGATTAAAACCCGTCTGCTGATCTCAAACGCAAAAACAATTGAATACATAACGACTGCCAATGAATATGAGGCATTCCTTCTTGAAAACAATCTCATCAAGAAGTACGTGCCGAAGTACAATATCCAGCTTAAGGACGGAAAATCCTATCCTTCGCTGAAAATTACGAAAGAAGACTTTCCGCGTTTCTACAAAACCCGTCAGATTCGTCAGGACGGCTCACAGTATTTTGGTCCTTATCCGGACGCCGGTGCTCTCGACGTTTTTATCGACACGCTCTACAAGGTTTATCCCGTAAGACATTGCCGGACTTTCAAAAAACGCGAAGCTCCCTGCATGTACTATCACATCGGACAGTGTAAAGCTCCATGCTGTAATAAAATAACAAAAGAAGCCTACAATGAATTTATCGGGGAAATTTCGTCCTTACTTGAGGGAAAAGGCGAGGAAACTGCAGCCAGAATTACTGCGCAGATGAAGGAAGCCGCCGCCCGGCTCAAGTTCGAAAAGGCTGCAAGACTGAGGGACGGCCTCAGGGCCCTGACAATCATGCAGAACCAGAATATCGTTGAAGGCTTTGAAACTGAAGACAGGGATTACGTAGCTTATTACCGTGAAGGCGAACTGGTAAGCTTTACCGTGCTTAAAATCCGTGAAGGAAAACTGCTTGCGAGGGATAATTTCAGGGCGGAAAGCCTTGCCGAGGACGAAGAACTTGTTGAAGAATTTGCCGCCGCATACTACACGGATGAACAGCAGCTTCCTCCGAAAATCTATGTCTCTGAAAAGGATGATACTGAACTCCTTGAGAAATATTTTGAACGAAAGGCAAATACACTCCAGACTACAGTTGAAAAAGTAACTGAAGCCTCTTCGCGGCGGGATATTGCTGCCCTTGAAATGGCACGTTCAAATGCCCACGAAGACATTATCCGCAGGGTACGCGAACGGGGTGATAATCCTGCAATGCAGGAACTCAAGGAACTTCTTAACCTCGACAGGCTTCCGGTAAGGATTGAAGGCTTTGATATTGCGCACATCGGCGGAAAATTCCCGGTAGCATCCCTTATAAGCTTTTACAAGGGAAACCCGGACAAAAAAAACTACAGGTATTTCAGGCTTAAAACGACGAACGGCGTAATTGATGACTTTGCTTCGATGCGGGAAGCGGCAACGAGACGTTATTCACGGCTGGCAAATGAAGGAAAGGAACTTCCGGATTTAATCCTCATAGACGGCGGTATCGGTCAGGTAAATGCCGTTGACGGAATCCTTAAGGCCCTCGGACTTGATATTCCGATTGCCGGACTTGCAAAGAGGGACGAAGAAATATGGCGTCCGCATGCGTCAAAGCCGGTCTGCCTCCCGAGACGGAGCGATGCCCTCAGGCTTTTGCAGCGTGTCCGTGATGAAACCCACAGGTTTGCGACAAGCCGGAACCAGACGCTCAGAACGAAAGAAAATACCGTTTCCGTGTTTGCATCGCTTCCGCATGTCGGTGAAAAGCGTGAAAAATTACTGATTCAGGCCTTTACGACCCTCGAAAACCTTGCCGCTTCTGAAGAAGCAAAAATTGCACAGGTTCTGCATGTACGCGCCTTTGAAGCAGGTGAAATCCTTCTGGCCGCAAGAGATGCACTTGAAAAGAGAAATGCTTCAAAAGACATGAAAAAGCAGCTTATTTCATATCAGCTTGGCGAAGAACAGAAAAATGACGAAAGCTATGCTTCACGGCTTGCAGAATCAGCCCTGTCAGACCTTCTGGTTGCAGACAGTGAATGACGCTTACATGTCCGGGGCATTCCGTATTACGGGCGGATTGACTTTATTTTTTATGTAATATAAATTTAACGCAGATTCTTACAAACAGGATGAATGGCGGCTGAATCCCACAGTCTAACGAGTTCACGAAAGCTCCTATCCCACATCAGAATGTAAATCAACACAAACAAATTTTATTTTCTCACAAAAGGAATTAACCATGAACAGATTCGTTAAGCGTTATCTTATTGACGCAATGAGCGGAATGGCTCAGGGACTTTTTGCGTCCCTTCTGATCGGTACAATCGTAAAGACGCTCGGTCAGCAGCTTCTCAGGCTTGGAACTAACTGCGTTTTCCAGTTTTTAGTTGATGCCGGAAATTTTGCAATTTCTGCAGAGGTTGTTGGTGCTGCAATGGCAGTCGGAATCGGATTTGCAATGGGCTGTCACGGGCTCGTTCTCTTCAGCCTTAATACTGTCGGCGCTGCTGCAAACAAGCTTGGCGGTGCAGGCGGTCCGCTTGCTGCACTCATCATTACGATTGCTGCTGCTGAACTCGGCATGCTCGTATCAAAAAAGACAAAAGTTGATATTCTCGTAACTCCGCTCGTTACAATCCTCAGCGGCGTCCTTCTTGCACTTCTCTGTGCTCCGTATATTGGAATTGCCGCAAGCTGGGTCGGAAAGCTCATCATGCTCATTACGGAACTTCATCCCTTCATTATGGGTATCCTTATCAGTATCGTAGTCGGAATCGTACTGACACTTCCTATTTCTTCTGCGGCAATCTGTTCGGCTCTCGGACTTACGGGACTTGCAGGCGGTGCGGCTGTTGCAGGCTGCTGTGCACAGATGGTAGGCTTTGCAGTACTTTCATTCCGTGAAAACAGATGGGGCGGCCTTCTGAGCCAGGGGCTTGGAACAAGTATGCTTCAGATGCCGAACATCGTAAAAAATCCGCTTGTATGGCTTCCTGCAATTATTACAAGTGCAATTACTGGACCTCTTGCAACCTGCGTATTTAAAATGACAATGAACGGGGCTGCCGTAAGTTCGGGAATGGGAACCTGCGGAATGGTAGGACCAATCGGCGTAATTACAGGCTGGCTCTCACCGAGTCAGCAGGCAGTGGACTGGGCCGTACACAAGGCTGAAAAACTTGGTGCTGCAGCAGAAGACATTCAGGCAATCACTTCTGAATCAATTGCTGCAAATCCGACGTTCTTCGACTGGTTCGGACTCGTAATGATCTGCATTATCCTTCCGGCAGTATTGTGCTGGGCAATCGGACTTCTGTTCAGGAAGCTGCAGTGGATAAAGGAAGGCGATCTGGTTTTACCGGAGAACTAGACAGTTAAGCGGGGAAGGTTCTGAGGCTGAAAAAAATCTACCTCAGGATGCTTCCCCTTATTTTTTTGATGCAGCTGGCACGACTTATTGAGAAGCTTCTTTCTTCCTCTTCAGGATGGATGATCATTCTCACGATTGAGTCATATTCGTGCTTTTCAATTGAAAGCGGGGTTCCGAGCATGCGTACTGATTTGGGTTCATCCGGATTCATGCCGGTATATTCAATTTCGACCATGTTGTCTGAAGCAATTGCATCTTCGATTATGTGAACCTTGCCGCTGAAATCCATTCCGCTGGCTTCAATGCGCTCAAAATGTACGGTTTCAGGCTTAAGCTGTTCCGGAATAAGTACAATCTTCCGCTTGATTCTGAGAAGGAGACCGTCTTTCTGTTCGCTTCCGGCCTGAAGTTTTTCAAGTTCGTTCCTCATGTTTTCAAAATGATCTGCGCGCTGTCCCGGAGTGAGTACAGGCCTGCTTTCACCTTCAAAATCATTTTCAGGAATCTCAGTATTATATGTAAAATCAGGGAAGGCTGCTGCTTCTGAGTGACGGTCTGTTTCCTTTACCCTGCCTATAAAATCAAGGCCGCTCCTTTCGATTATCTGGGCAATTTCTTCGTCGCTTACGACATCAAGAAGGTAAATGCCTTCGGCGAGTGTCTTTGAAATGTGGGCTGAAATCACAGGATTTTTTTCAACCATAAGGGAATTTTCCCTGTTTACCTGAAGGATATAGCCCTTGTATACGCATGCTGAAGAATATGAATCATTCCATTCGTTGATTGATACGAGCAGGTTCTGCGGAAGTTCATAGGCAGAATATTTTGAAAGCAGATCAATTATTTCCTGCCGGCTGAATCCGTAGTCAAATGAACGCATTATGCTTTTTTTATTGATTTCAAAAAGGGCTGCCGTATCAAACTGCCTGATGTCCATAAAACTTACGAGGCTGATAAGGTCCTTGAGCCTAAGTCCCGGCATGATTGTTACGTTGAATGCTGCATCTATGCTGAGAACCTTTGCGCCGCCTGAACTGTTCGGATTTCTGTTTACGCGGTTTTTGAGGAAATATCCCGTTACATAAACATCTTCGCCGTCTTCCGTTTTTCCTTTCTGATCGAAGAAGCCCATGAGTACGGCAGTTTCAAACAACCTGTCCATGACTGAAGCACCGTCTTCGCTCTTTTCTTCATGATTTGTTACGACAGATTCCTGAGTTTCACGTGAGCGTGCCATCATCCTTGCAAAACGGCCTGTTCCGCCGAGTTCATTCAGTCCGTTTGAATCAGTATATTTGTCAGAAATGAGCAGAGCCTTGCGGAGAATGATCTGTCTCGTAAAGCCTGCATCGCCCGTGCTCAGGGCCGTATCAATCAGAAGTCCTGCCTGACGTACAAGCTGATTTCTGCTGAAATGCCCGAAACTTGAAACGCAGAGATACGCATACTGTTTTTCTTCATCAAGTTCAGCAAATGCCCTCAGGCGGGTCTGGTTTATTTCGTAGCCGTCTTCCGTTTCGATAAGGATTGAAAGATTAATGAATGCAGTAGCAACCGGCTGGAGGAGTTCTGCCCTTTCTCCGAAAAATTTACGTACTTCAGCGCTTACGCGTTTTTTAAGGGTTCCGTCTGCCCTGCACAAATCCCTGAAGCGTGAAACGAAGGAAATGAAGGATGCAATGAATTCAGGCGAAAGTGCAGTCTGAACGTTAAAATTGACTTTTGAAACCGGAGAAGGTGAAAGTACGGCAGAAATTGAAGTATAAGGTTCAAGGACTTCTTCGAGCATCGGATTTATGGCGATAATCTGCTTTCCGGTGCGTTTGTCTGCATAGCGGTATATAAGCAGGCGTTCTTCAAGGTTTAGCAGGCGTTCATAGAGAAGAGCAAAACTGAACGTACCGCTGAAGAATGAAGCGAGTTTTTCCTGGGTTGAATCGTTGATGTGCCGTACCGCAGCCAGAATCTGAATGTCATTTTCGCTCAGAAGTGAAACAATTGTTTTCTGAATTTCTTCCCTGCGCAGAAAGGCACCGAGCTGTTCAACGAGTTTCTGCTTGTTGAAAGGAGAATGAATTTCGCCGAGATACATTCTTATCAGTTCAAAGAAATGTGAATCCGGCAGCGTTACAAAACTTTCCCTCCAGCTGATGATTCTCTGGACATGCTCATTCAAACTCATTTTTTCTCCTGTCAGTCGATTTCATCTTCCCCGTATCGCAGGATTCTGTATTCATAGCCCTGTTCTGCAAGGAATTTCTGCCTGTTTGCGCCGAAATCTTCTTCTACCGAATTTCTCGTTATAAGCGTGTAAAACCTTGATTTTCTTTCTTTAGGACGAAGGATTCTTCCGAGCCTCTGTGCTTCTTCCTGGCGGCTTCCGAAGGTTCCCGAAACCTGAATCGCCATGCTTGCATCAGGAAGGTCAATTGCAAAATTTGCGACCTTTGATACGACGAGAACTTTTATTTTGTTGTTCCTGAAATCTGAATAAATCCTGTCGCGTTCTTCGTTGCCTGTTTTTCCTGTAATCAGTGGAACTTTAAGCATTTTTGCGGCCTGTTCAAGCTGATCAAGGTACTGCCCGATTATGAGGATTTTATCTTCAGGATTCTTTTCTACAAGTTTGCGCACGATTTCGAGCTTGACCGGATTTTCACTTGCAATCCTGTGCTTTTTGCGCGGTTCGGCTACTGCATATTCAAGTTCGCGTTCTTCTGAGAGACCGACCCTGAGTTCAATGCATTCAGCGCTTGCAATCCAGCCTGAGTGTTCAAGATCCCTCCACGGAACGTCATAGCGTTTTGGACCAACCAGACTGAAAACATTGCCTTCCATTCCGTCTTCGCGTACGAGGGTTGCCGTCAGACCAATTCGCCTTACTGCCTGAATTTCTGCTACTATCCTGAATACGGGAGCCGGCAGCATGTGTACTTCATCATAAATTATAAGGCCCCAGTTTTTTTCGCGGAAAATTGAAAAGTGCGGATACGGACCGTCTTTTTCCGGACGCCATGTAAGTATCTGATAAGTTGCAACCGTGACGTCCTTAATTTCCTTGTTTTCGCCGGTATATTCGGCAATCTGATCCCGCGTAAGGTTCGTTTTGTCCACAAGTTCATTTATCCACTGGTGAACTGCGCTTATGTTTGTCGTGATGATGAGGGTATTCGTCTTGAGGATATCCATTGCGGCCATACCGACAATGGTTTTGCCTGCACCGCACGGAAGGACAATCGTTCCGAATCCGGTTCCGGGCCTTTTGTCTCCGATCAGGGCTTCGGCTGCTTCCTTCTGGTAACTGCGCAGAATAAAATCCCTTCCGCCGAGGGTCTTGTCCCTGAAGTGAACGTCAAGCGGATCACCTTCGTCCATCGGAACTTCATCCTTTACAGGCCAGCCCAGATGCAGAAGTTCCTGTTTGACGGTTCCCCTGTCAGTAAGGTGCAGGAGAAAGCGGAATTTTTCGCCGTCCTTTTCTGCCGGAAGCAGGTGCTTTTTTCCTGTCGTACTGGCAGCGATTTCTTTATAGACATTTGCACTTTCAGTGACGAGATAAAGGTATTCTTCTTTTATTTCCTTAAGGTTTGCAGAATCAGCTTCAGGGCTTGTAATTGCTGAAGGCTTGAGGGGAACTTTTGAAACCGGCCCCTGAACGAGGACAAGCTTGCCGAAGCGCGAAGCAGTTTCCTTAATCCACATTTCAACGTTCTGCGGGACATCGTAGCGGGAATATTCCTTAAGGACTTCAACTGCCTGATCAGCAGAAAATCCGGCACCCCTTGCATTCCAGAGTGAAAGCGGAGTAAGGCGGTATGTATGAAGATGCTCCGGAGATTTTTCAAGCTCGGCAAACGGAATCAGCGCATTGCGGCATTCATCAGCACGCGGAGCATGTACGTCAAGGAGAATGGTTCTGTCGCTCTGAACAATCAGCGGATTTTCAAATCTGTTCTGCATAAAGAACCATTATACAGGATAATCAGAATTTAATCATTAAAGATTATCTGAAAAGTCCGAAACCGCCGGTGCCTTTTGTTCCGGGTTTGATCCAGGTTTCAAAGTATTTCTGTGAAGGGCGTTTTTTCAGCTGGTCGAGGCTGTCCATGTATTCACACAGCCAGCTCATAACCGTACTGTCCCTGCGGGAAGCATCGTTGTCAGAATCAACGTTTACAAGAACCGGAAGAATTTCCTCAACGTTGCACAGGGAAGCTGCAGTTGCTTCGGCAAAGGCCCTGAAGGCAGCAGAAGCGGCACTTACAAGAGGGCTTAAATGTACGTTTACTGTTGAACGGCTGCGTGCGGAAATCCATACAAAGGCGAGCTTTCCGACATGGACCTGCTCGCGGCCGATATTATTGTGCTTGAATTTTGCGATTACTTCTGAACTGAGGTACTGATAGCCTGCAACAAGTTCTTCGAGGACGCGTGTAATGTCAGAAGCAGAAACTTCTTCAAACTGTGAAGCAAACATGCCTTCATCAAAAACAAGGACTGCTTCATC
>DGTU01000098.1 GCA_002394465.1 Treponema sp. UBA4328
ACATGTCAGTCCATTCGTAGTTTTCACCTTCAGCAGCAGCCTTGAGGTTTTCTGCCGTAGTTCCTATTTCACCGCCGTTGAGCAGCTTAAACCAGATTTTTGCATGTTCCTTTTCGTTTCTTGCCGTTTCTTCAAAAATATCAGCAATCTGCTCATAGCCTTCTTTGCGGGCCTTGCTTGCAAAATAAGTATACTTGTTGCGGGCCTGTGATTCGCCGGCAAAAGCTGTCTGCAGGTTCTTTTCTGTCTGCGTTCCTTTAATGTTTTCCATAATTGTACCCCTTTATATAATTTGAAATTAGTTAAGTATACTCTAGTTTTTTAACAATAACAAATCTTTTTACTATATTTTTCAGGCATTCCGGCCGATAATATAATGAATCAGAAGATTTAAAGGAAAGCTTATGAAAAAGATCGGTATTAAACTAGCAGACGGCTCATTCTATCCTATTCTTGATGAAGGTACGCCAAAAAAGCGTATGCTCGACCTCACTACGGTAAAAGACAACCAGACAAAAGTTCAGGTTGACCTGTACCGTTCTGAACTCGGCTCCATGGAAGACGCTGAGTATGTTGATACTCTTGAAGTTACGAACATTCTCCCGCATCCTAACGGAGAACCGGAGCTTCATCTTTCTGTCGGCCTTGACGAAAACAATGAGCTTACCGCAGAAGTAATTGATCCTGAAACCGGAACAAAGAGCGAAGTACAGGTTCAGCTCGTATCAAGAACTCTTGCTGAACGTGATTCTGAGCCGGATTCTGATTCCTTCTCACTTTCCGAGGCAAATCAGGGTACAGGTGAAGAATCTTCTGACTTTTCATTTGATGATTTTGAACTTCCTTCTGATACAGAACAGGTTTCTCAGGGTGATACAGAGGCAACAGCTGAAGAACCGGCTGAAAACACAGAACCTGAAGCTGAAAGCACTCCGGACGTCGAAGTAAAAGAACCGACAGACCTTGATCCGGTAATCCCGGAAGAAATTTCTGAAACAGACATTCCGTTCAGTTTTGATTCTGAAGCTGAAGCAGGAGAGAGCATTGATACAGCTGAATTTACGGAACCTGCTTCCGGCGAAGAAGCATCCGTTGACAGCATCCTTAATCAGGTAGAAGAAACAGGTGAGAGTTCTTCAGAAGTTCCTGTCGTAGAAGAAAATGTATTCGACATGCCTGAAACTGAAAATTCACTTGCAGAAGAGCCTGCCGTCGAAGAATCTCTCCCTGAGACTGAAGACATAAGCGTACCGGTAAGCGATGAAACTTCAACAGAAGACTTCTCGTTTGACGACATCCCGGTTGAAGAATACAAGGCAGAAACAGAAGAACCTCTTCCTGAGGAAACCGTTTCTGAAGAAACTCCTGCAGATGATTCTTCTGCTGAGGAAACCCCTGCAGAAGAATCATTTGCTGACCCGACATTCTCTGAAGAGCCGGCTGCGGAAGAACCAGTACTCGATGACATTTCAGCTCTGGATATTCCGTCCGAAGAGAGTGCTGCTGAACAGAGCCTTACTAACGAGCAGATGTTTGACGACCTTTCTGCACAGGATATTCCTGCAGAAGACAGCACTTCAGCAGAAACAGTAACCGAAGAAACAGCTGACACCTCTTCAACAGATGCGCTTCCTGCAGACCTGCCTGACTTTGAAAACACAGAAACAACAGACACAATTGAAACAGATACAAGCACCCTCGAAGATCCTTCCCTGAATGAAACTTCTGTTTCTTCAGATGAATTTGCACTTCCAGACTTTGATGATCCGGCCCTGAACGCCTCTTCTGATGAAACACCTTCAGAAGAAATGCAAGCAGAGGAAGCCCCGGCAGCAGACACTACATCATCTGAAGATTTCTCAGTTGATACCCTCGATCTTCCGGACTTTGACAATATTGATTCTTCATCAGGAGATAGCGAAACTTCTTCATTCAATGCTGAAGACTTTACGGTTCCTGATTTTGATGCTCCTGCCTCTTCTTCTGATTCAGAAGTTAAAACGGAAGGCCTGTCAGGATACTTTGATGACCCGGCATTCAGCGAACCTGCATTTACGGATGACGGTCTTGATACTGAAAAACAGGCTTCATCAATGGATTTCACTGACCTCTATGACAACGAAACACTCGCAGGTGAACATGCAACTCCTTATACAGAAGATGAAGAAGAAGGTAAAAAGACAAAACTTTCAGTCATCATCTGCATAATCTGTGCAATTATCTGTCTTATTGCAACGGGACTCATCCTCTTTGTAATTCCGTCTAAATATAACCTGCTTACATGCAGGTCTTCGGACGAAACTGCTTCAGAACTGACGGCAGGAGATGAAGTACTTCCTCCTCCACCAGCATTCGAAGAAAAAGAAGAGCCTGTAGTTACGGCACCTCAGGCAGAAGAAGACAAGATTGTCATTGCCCCGGAACCAGAAGTTGTAGTTCCTGTTCCGACACCTCAGCCTTCAGAAGAAAAGGCAGATATCCGCTATAAGATCAAGTGGGGCGATACGCTCTGGGATATTTCTGATACATACTACAAGACACCGTGGAAGTACAGAAATATTGCAAATTACAACAAAATTAAGAATCCTGACGTAATCATCTCAGGAACTTACATCAATATTCCGGCTGAAAATTAATGCCGGCATTCACACAAAAAAGCAGCCACCGGGCATTTCTGGTGGCTGTATTTACTTTACTCACACTTTCCTCATGCTCACAGTCAGAAGCTTCTTCGCTCAGACGGGATTTTGGTGACGACTCCTATTACTATATGGCATTGAATTCCCTCGATGAAGGGGATGAAAAAAATGCCGTCCGTCAGTTTACGATTGCACGCGACAAGGGAACATACTATGTTGCAAAGCGAAGCGCCGAAGCCCTGACTCAGATCGGAACCCTTGAAGAAAAAATCAGTTCCTGTATCTGGCTCGCAGAAAATTACGCAGAGACAGACTCACTTTACATTGCCTGTTCACAGCTTGAAGAACTGAAGGCCTGGTCTGAAATCGTCAGGATAACGATGCACCGCGGAATTGAAGATACTCCGGATTCAATAATAAAAATCAGGCTGACTGCCCTCTACGAACTTCAGGATGCAGGCTTTGAACAGGAAGTTTTTGACTGGATAACCCGCAAGCCTTCTTCATACGAAATGTATCAGGTTTTTCAGGATTACCAGATTCTCAAGGAAAAACAGTATTTCAAGTCGCTTGCCGACCAGCAGGAAACGGAAGAGCGCCTCAAAAAAAGACATGCTGCAGAAAAAAAATACATTCCCCTTTCTGCAAAAAAAGCAGAAGAAGCAGATTCTGTAGCATCCTCAGAAGCAGAACCGGAACTTGAATCCGTAACAATTCCTCCGATGGAACTGAGCCCGCGTCATAAAATCATGAATTTCAGGATGACGGTCTTACTCAAGGATTATCAGGTTGCACTCAAAGACAGCGATGAAGTTTTAAAAGTAATCAAAAAAAATAACTTTGACATTCCGCTGATTTATTCTGACCTCGGAAAGGCACACTTATACGGAACTGAAAGTTTTCAGGACAGTGCAAAGAAATTTGATTCATATGCCGGAAGGCTCAGCGGAGAAGCAAAATTTTATGCATACTTTTATGCAGCCCGCCTCTATTCCAAGGCAGGACGCTATCAGGATAAAACAATTTCAAGATTCCGTTCAGCCATCGAAAATGCAACAGACGGCGACAAATACGACAATGCACTTTATTACCTGCTTGAAACACAAATGAGAATTTCAACAGACGACATAATTGCTTCATTAAAGAAATACGGTTCAGAAATCCACAACCCCTCTTATTTCGATGATTTCTTTGAACCGCTTTCCATCAATCTCCTGAGAAATCGGAGGTGGCAGAGTTTCTACGATGTCTGGCAGATAATTGACGGCTATGCAAGTGAAGAAATTTCATGCAAATACGCCTATATTGCCGGCCGCCTCATAGAAGAAGGCCTCGCCAAAGGAAAGGAAGGTCTTGAAACACGCCAGGCCGTTGATGCCTTCAGCAGGGTTTTATACGGAAACGCCTCAACCTATTATAAAGTCTGTGCAATTGAACGCCTTAACATAAAGGACAATGAAACCGTCAGGAATATAATCTGCTACAACGGCGCGGAATCAAATCAGGTTTTTGACAAAAACGCAGAAATTCTTATGCGCGGATACTGCAGGTTCAACTTTCCGCAGAAAGTCTATCAGGAATGGCAGGTTTTCAGAAAACGGATTTCAACGCAGTGTTCACTTGAATGTGCACAGTTTCTGCAGAAATGCGGTGAATTCAACGGTGACTACAATGTTCAGAGCCTGAGGATTGCAGCAAGAACAAAAGACAACGCAAAGGGAAAAATCCCTGAAGACCTGATTGAGCTTTCGTATCCGCGCTATTTCAGCAAATACGTTTCTTCTGCCTCAAAAAAATACGGAATTTCTGAATCCATAATATATGCATTAATCCGTTCTGAAAGTTTCTTTGATGCAAAAATTTCAAGCATAAAGGGAGCAAACGGTCTCACGCAGCTCATGAAGCCAACTGCCGACGAAGAAGCAAAAAAACTCGGCCTTGAAGAATATGATGTAAATGACCCTCAGACGAACATTAATCTCGGAGTTCACTATCTTTCTTCGCTCATTTCAAGGTCTGAAGGCAACTCAACTCTTCTGGCTCTTTTTGCATACAATGCAGGTTTATCAAAAGTAAGAAGCTGGGTTTCAATGGCAAGGGATGACTGGATTACTACGGGTAAGCACAGTTCCCAGATTACGGGAATCAGCATGGATCTTTTCCTTGAAACGATTCCTTTTAAAGAAACCTCTGAATACGGCCGCAAGCTTACGGGTGCCGCTGCACTTTACAACTGGATTTACAAAAATGAAAGCATAGCTGACACCGTACGGTCAATTCTGCTCACTGACTGAACGCTCAGACCTACACAACATTAAAAAATTATTTTAATATAAACCATATTTTTATATCAGGAGTACAAAAAATGGATTGGCAGATTATTGCTAAAATTCTGGCATTTGTAGTGTACCTCGCACTCATGGTCTTTGTCGGACTTCGTGCAGTCGGTGCAAACAAAAGCTCATCAGACTTCTTCCTCGGCGGAAGAAAAGTTGGTCCATGGGTAACGGCATTAAGCGCAGAAGCTTCAGATTCTTCTGCATGGCTTCTCATGGGACTGCCCGGACTCTGCTACCTCGGCGGATTCAAGGAAACCTTCTGGACAGCACTCGGACTCATTGCCGGAACTTACCTTGCATGGCTCATAATTGCCAAACCTCTCCGCAAGTGCTCAATTGCATTCGGTGATTCAATTACAATTCCTGAGTTCTTTGCAAACAGGTTCAAGGATACGACACACGTTCTCTCTGTCGTTTCAGTAATTTTCATTGTTCTGTTCTTTACGATTTATACTGCATCAGGCTTTGTTGCCTGTGCCAAACTTTTCAATTCAGTATTCGGCCTTGACTGGAACATCGGTCTTCTTATCGGCTTTGTAATCATCCTCTCATATACAATCATGGGCGGCTACAGGGCTGTATGTACAACGGACTTTATTCAGGGCGCATTGATTTTCGTCGCATTCGTTGCAACTTCAATCATCATGATTTCCATCTTCGGCGGCGTTTCAGGCGTTGTAGATAACGTAAACAGTTTTGCTGCACGCGCTTCAAACGGAGATTTCGGCGCACTGCTTAAGGAAAAATTCCTTGCAAACAAAGATTTCGGAATCATGTCAGCTGTTTCTGCCTTTGCATGGTGTCTCGGTTACTTCGGAATGCCTCACATCATCGTACGCTTTATGGGAATCCGCTCAAATGCAGAAATCAAAAAAGCACGCAGAATCGGTGTAACATGGATGATCGTTGCATACATCGGAGCTTTCATCATAGGAACTGTCGGAACTGCATATCTCTTCAAAAACGGACTTATTCTTGGACCGGGTGCAGAAGCAGTTGCTGAAGGCATCACGAATGCCGGAGATGCAGAAACCGTATTCAGCCTTACAATGAACCAGATGTATCCTGCATTTATCGCCGGTATCTTCCTTTGTGCAATCCTCGCCGCTGCAATGTCTACTGCAGACAGCCAGCTCCTTTCTGCTTCATCAGCAATCGGACAGGACATTTACAAGGGAATCATCAACAAGAATGCAAGCGATAAGTCTGTCCTCAACGTAAGCCGCGTTTCTGTTTTTGCAATTGCAGTCGTTGGACTTCTTCTTTCACTCGATCCTGAAAGTTCAATCTTCTCGCTTGTTTCATTCGCATGGTCAGGATTCGGCGGAACATTCGGTCCCCTCATCATCCTCGCCCTCTTCTGGCGCAAGGCAACTGCAAAAGGTGCAATTGCCGGCCTCATCTGCGGAGGAATCATGGACGTTGTATGGCATTACCTTCCGGCAGACAAATGCGCAATTTTCGGTCTCTACGAAATCCTTCCTGCATTCGTAACCACACTGCTCGTAACCGTAATCGTTTCCCTGTTTGACAAAAACAAAAACCCTGAAATGATTGCGCAGTATGACGCATACAAAAATATGAAGGACTAAGCTCCTCAAGAATTCAAAGTTTTCCTCCGATAATATAAAGACAGGTTTTAACCTGATTTACTGGAGGAAACTTTGAAAAAACTTTTCTTTTTAATTTCCACACTTATAATTTTTATATTACTTGCTGAAATTACATCCTGCTTTAATCCGGAAGACGACGAAAAGGCGGAAGATACTATTTCCATCAAAACAGACACCTCAATCGGTACAATATCACTTTCAGTCGTAAAGACCGGCGTAAAATATGTAAACGTAATCCGCTATTCATGCACAAGTGAAGATTTTGATACGACCGTAAATGTCATGAACATTGCACAGATTGTTCCAAGCGGTAATTACGGAAAATCACCGTTTCAGTTCACGGATAAATATACTGTCAGCGGGAAATATTACAAATATGCCTTCAGATATTTCGACGGAACAAAGTATTCCTGGAGTGAAAAGACAAAAGCCACTGAAGGTGCCGGAAGCGGTGAAGACAATGAAATTACAGTAACGACAAATCCTGTTCCGGCAACATATACCGGAGACGAACAGGCAAAAACCTATCAGCTTACTATTCCGCCGGACATTACCCTTCCAGCCGGATTTGAGGAACTTTACATTGCACTGAACAATGGATCTTTAACAAAGCCTGTCCTTCTTCAGGGCAGCGTAACTGCAGCAATCACAAGCGACATTAACAAGGGACTTGATGTTTCCGTTCTGCCTGAATCATTTGTCGGCAAAAAACTGACTGCCGAAGGACTTGTTGCAATAAACAAATCAACGGTCAACTCTTCGACAACAGATGACGCTTTCACAATTTATGAATTCACCCAGCTTGCAAAAACAAATGTAACTACGACTTATACGAATGAAGACGGCACTGACGGAAGCAGTGACTATGACAACGGCTCACAGGATTACATCTATATCCCTGTTCCGGAGTCTGATGACAACCCGTTTGACCTGACAACGCCAAGAAGCGCATCCGTTCAGTCTTCGGGAAATTCAGAAGACCTTATCGACCTTTCGCTCTAGGCAAGCAGTCCGTCAATTATAATGTTAAAAGTGGCCTTGATGTTCTCAAGGTCATTTGTGTCATAAAGGACAATCTCAAAAATTGCAGCTTCAAAAAACCTCAGGAGCATGTCCTTAACGTCTTTTACCGGCAGAACCTTGAACACCTTTTCTTTCTGACCTTTGATAATGATGGTCGTAAGGAGATGTTCTGCACGTATTACGCGGCGGACAATTTTTTCCCGCGGATCGCTTCCGCTCTTCTGCACCTGAATCAGATATGACATAAGCACCTGGAGAAGCGGCTTGCTTGCAAGGCACGTCTGAATAATGCTTTCAGATACGTCACGGAGGCACTGTTCAGGTGTCAGGCCTTTATTTTTAATGATTACGAGAAGTGCCTTCTCCAGTTCCGAAGTAAACTGCTTGATGCTCCAGAGAAATATTTCCCGTTTGTTCTTAAAATAAATGTACAGGGTTGTACGCGTTATTCCGCATGCATCGGCAATCTTCTGAAACGTAACGTCCTCATAACCTTCCCTGCTGAAAAGTTCTATAGACTTCTCGAGAATTTCATGCCTGCGCTTGTCATGTTCTACGATAATTGCCATTTTAGTACCTCTCCGCTTTCCTGTCCGTTCTGTCCCTGCCGTTTCTTACAGGCTTTGAAGAACTGAACTTCTTTGCCTTTTCAGTTCCAGTGTACATGTAGAATGTAGTATCAAGGTTTCCGGCTTTCAGTGTCTTGAGCGTTGACGCATATCGGCCGATGCATTCCTGGAATTTTTTGTTTGCAGTAATTACTCCCGTCTGCCATCCCTTAAAGTCTTCAAAGAGACATGCCATGTCCTTATAAAGCTGTTCAGCCTCTGCCTCTTCTCCAAGGCGTTCTCCGTAAGGAGGATTGCAGATTATAAGGCCGTTTTCAAAAGGAGCCTGAATGTCCTTAAAGTCACTTACTTCAAAATCCGGACGCGGAATATGTCTGTCAATTCCAACCAGCTGAAGTGCCCTTCCTGCCATTACGCATGCATGTTCTGCATTTTTGCGGGCCCTTTCAACGGCACCCGGATCAATGTCCGTTCCCGTAATGCGGCATTCAACGTCAGTACGGATTTTTGAAGCTTCTTCAAGGCGGATTTCATGTGCCCTCCTGGCATCAAAGAACGGAAGCGTCTCTACGGCAAAGCGCCTTCCGAATCCCGGAGCAACATTGAATGCATAAAGCGAAGCCTCAATAGGAATTGTTCCTGAACCGCAAAACGGATCATGCAGCGGAGTTTTTCTCCTCCACATCATAAGCTGAAGCATCACGGCAGCAGTTGTTTCCCTTAATGGTGCAACACCTCCGTCTGTTCTGTAACCGCGTTTGTGCAGAGGAAGTCCGCTCAGGTCAAGAAGCACCTGAACTTCATCTTCTGAAATATAAATCCTTATGTCTGCTTCGTTTCCGCTTTCCGGGAAAGTTGAAATATGCCAGATGTCGCCGAGCCTTTTGTAAACGGCTTTCTGCGCCATTCCCTGCACTGAATGTTCAGAATTAAGCTTTGACTTATATGAGCGCACCTTATCAATAACAACTTTCGAATCTTTCTTAAGGTAATCCTGCCACGGAACGGAATAAATGCCGTCAAAAAACTGGTCAAAATCTTCAGCATGGTAGCGGGCAGTTTCCAGATAAACCCTGTCGGAAGTACGGAGACAAAGGTTTGTCCTGAACAGCGCATCATCATCACCCGTGAAAAATACACGTCCGGGAGCATTTCCGCTGAGTTTATACCCGAGAAGTTTAATTTCATTACCAAGAATTTTTTCCGCTCCGACTGCACAGAGCGCAACAAGATTGTGCATACTCATAAATGACATTTTATCAAAAAATGTCATACTTAACAAGACAAATAGAAAAATTTCAAAATTCTCATGAAAAATAAAGACTGTAATCAAAAAAAATGTTAAAATAATAACAGAGGATTATTTTATGAGTGACATGGAATTAGACCCAACAATTGCAGCACTTCTTGCAGAATCAAGTTCAGGCCCGTCACAGCTGCCGTCCTTTAAGGATATTGCTCCGGAACCTCCAAAAGGCGGAGAACCGGAACCTAAATCCTCTTCCATGTCCGTTGACCTCAGCGTAACCCATTTTGCTCCTATTACAAAAGTTTTCGAAGATACTCCACATCAGATATTCAACGATCCGTCATACTATAAGACAGCGCTTTCAGGAGAAGGTGATCAGGCACAGCGCGTTCATCAGGTACTTTCAAAATACCTCACCTGTACTGATCCAAAAGACAGAACAGTTTACCGCCAGCAGATGATAACGGCTTTCTGGGAACTCATCCGCGTAATGTGCCCGAAAATGGCAGATCCAAACGTAGCAAAAAGCAAGAAAATGCTTGTCCGCTACGGCGTCGTTCTTCCGTCACTGTTTTCACCTGAGCAGAAAGACTTTTTTTCTAAGGCAATCCTTGAAAACAATACCGGAGAGCCGGTCTATTACATGGACGAATGGTTCAAGGAAATTGCAGCCGGACGCCTTACCCTTTCTGCAACTGACGAAGCAAGGCCTGCACGAAAAGCCGGAAGCGGAAACGCAAGTGCCGAACAGCAGCACCTCATGCAGCTCAAGAGCAAGAATGACGGTAAATTCCAGAGCGCCGAAAGCTTCGTAAATGCCAAGGAAAGCCAGCGTCAGATGATGGAAATGGAGCTCAAAAACCGCATCGATGCGCTGTGCGAACACGTTACAATGATGGGACTCGAGCCGCATAAAATGCCGTACAGCGATGCCCAGAAAAAACTTTTCCTTGAAATCTCAGAACGCTTAAGGGCACTCCAGAAACTCGACAAGGAACTTGCCAACAACCTCAAGGAACTCGAAGAAGCAAAGGCCATCGGACAGTCCCTTGAAGCAAAACTCAATGTCGCTCCGGATGCAATCGAAGTAAGCAACGCCGACATCACTACTGAATTTAACAGCGTACGCCAGATGGCAAAAATGACGGTCGGTCGCCAGGGTAACCAGTTCCCGGTATTCACGCGCGAATTTTTCCACTGTATACCAAACGGAACCGGTTTCCGTGAAAACGTCCTCAAAATCATGTCATGGATTGAAGAAAATGATCCGGGTGCTTTCTGCCGTACCCACAAAAACACGCCGCACAGAATCGTTCCTTATGTTCTTCTTGTTCCAACCTACGGTGACTTTGGCTTCTGCTGGGAACCGTTTGACCGCTACAACAGAATTACAAGCCGCGGCCGCATCGTAGTTCCGATGTATCCGAGGGACCTTAAGATTTCCCTTCTGATGGCTGTAGCTGACCTCAGGTGGCAGGTTGCCAAGGAAAAGGCAAGTTACTACTGGATGGAAGAGGGCCTTACCGGTCAGTATTACCAGTGGATTGAACGCCAGAAGCTCAAGGGTGACCTCAAGTCATATTTCATCTCAGATTACGTTCTCTGGATGACAAAGGAAGTTGACGGCGTACAGCGCATGGATAAAGAACTTCGCGCAATTTTCTGGCGTTTCATACCGTTCAGCCAGGAGAAAAAAGACGAGCTCAAGAAACGCTCACTTGTATATCAGGAGCTTTATCAGCGCGATCTCAACCGTGCTATGAGCGACGGATATTAATAAACCGGGGGGAAGCCTCCCCCTCGCTGCAAAGCGCTGCTTTTCCGCTGCCCCCTCTGCGGGCATGAAAAACGGCTTTCCAGCCCGCAACGCCCGACATATTACTGTATTCAACTGCCGAGATTTTCCCGACAGAATTTATATTTTAAGAGGAAAAAAATGGATTTTGTATCAGAACTCCGTGCCAAGGCTAAAGCTGCCGGCAAAACAATCGTTCTCTGCGAAGGCGAGGACAAAAGAGTCGTTGAAGCGGCTTCAAAAATCGTAAAAGAGGGCATTGCTAAAATCACCCTGCTCGGAAACAAGGCTGAAATCGAAAAATTCGGTTTCGATATGAGCGGAGTAAACATCGTTGATCCGACATCAGATTCAAACGCTGACAAATACGCAGAAATCCTGTACAAGGCCCGCGAAGGAAAAATCAACAAAAAGACAGGTCTTCCTGAATATGCTGACGTAGCTGCGGCAAAGGCTGCTGCACTCAAGGACTACACAATGTACGGTGCACTCATCCTCAAGGCAGGAGATGCAGACGGATTCGTTTCAGGTGCATGCCACTCAACAGCAAACACACTCCGCCCGGGACTTCAGGTTATCAAAACAGCTCCAGGATGCAGCACAGTATCTTCATGCTTCATCATGGTAGCTCCGGAAGGAAGCAACAAATACCTCCCGAACGGAATCGCAGTATTCGGTGACTGTGCAATCAACATCAACCCGACAGAAGAGCAGCTCGCTGACATCGCAATCGCATCAGCTGGAACTGCAAAGGCAATCGCAGGAATCGAACCAAAAGTTGCAATGCTTTCATTCTCAACAAAAGGTTCCGGCGCTGACCCTAAAGACGGCGACACAGTAGGCAAAGTTGTACGCGCAACTGCAATCGCAAAAGAAAAGGCTCCTGAGCTTGCACTCGACGGTGAATTCCAGTTCGACGCAGCAATCGCTCCGGAAGTAGGCGAACTCAAGGCTCCGGGTTCAGCTGTTGCAGGTCATGCAAATACATTCATCTTCCCTAACATCAATGCCGGAAACATCGGTTACAAAATCGCAGCTCGTATGGGCGGATGGAAGGCAATCGGTCCTGTATGCCAGGGCTTCGCAAAGCCTCTCA
>DGTU01000136.1 GCA_002394465.1 Treponema sp. UBA4328
TTATTCTGTTTTTCACACTGCTTCTGGATTTCCTGTACAAGTTCAATCCTGTCAACAGACTGAATGCAGGAAGCGATTCTCACAGCTTCCTTTACCTTGTTTCTCTGTAAGGATCCGATAATGTGAAGTTCCGGATTAATGCCTTTACTGCGTATTGAATCAAATTTTGCTGCTGCTTCCTGAACACGGTTTTCCCCGAATAAATTCTGTCCGGCATCGAATGCTTCAAGCACGCTGTCTTCCGGATGAAACTTACTTACCGCACAAAGTTTTACTGAGCCGCTTTTTCTTGAATATTTAATTTCGCATTCCCGTATCCTGTTCAGAACGGCATTCAGGTTTTCCTTTATCATTTTAATTCTGCCTTTAATTCTGAAACTGCATCGCTTAATTCGAGGAGTTTACTGACGCTTAAATTTTCAGCACGTTCTGAAGACTGTATTCCGGCTTTTTCAAGGGCTTTGTCACAAACCGGACTTCCTGCAAATTTGAGGAGGTTATTTCTGATTGTCTTTCGCCTGCTTGCAAAAAGTGCCCGAATCATTGACATAAAGACCTGCGGATTTTTGCATGCAGGGAAATTTTCCTTTTTTGTCATAAGGACAGCCCTGCTTGCAACATTCGGAACAGGCCAGAATGAACCGCCTGAAAGATCCATGATATTTTTAACGTCGTAAGCCCACTGACATAATACGCTGAAGGATGAATAATTTTCAGTTCCGCATTCAGCCGTCATGCGCATTGCTACTTCTTTCTGGATTGTTACGACCATTTTGTCAAACCTGAGGTTATTGCTGATTGTGTCTGCAATGATTGTTGCTGCAACATTATACGGGAGGTTACCGAAGAAATACTGTGCATTTCCTTTTTCACGGCTGTATTTTTTCCAGGTCTTAATTACGTCACCTTCTACGAGTTCAAATTTGCCGTTCTGGGAATACTCTTCAAAAAACTCCCTTAAAAGCCGGGCAAAACCGTGGTCAATTTCGAAGGCCGTGAGTTTTGCTCCCCTTCTAAGGATTTCATCTGTCATTGAGCCGAGTCCGGGACCTACTTCCCATACGGTTGAGTTTTCATCAGGTGAAAAGGAATCGATGATTTTTTTGCGTGCATCTTCATTTACAAGAAAATTCTGTCCGAACTTTTTCTGCATCGCCATATTATTGGAGTCAAGAAATGCCTTAAGTTCAAGCGGTGAATTGTAGTCTGGATGCTGCATCAATTTTTCTTTCTCCATTTTGTCAGAAGGTTACAGCCGGTATTTTTGCAAAGAAAAAGACCATGCCTTTTATTACACAATAAATCACATTTATAATAGCATTAAACACGGGTGAGAGAAAAGGCATAAGCATGCAAATCAATACTCCGAAAAGGCCGCAGTAGAGAAAAATCATTACTGCCGGAGTTACAAATACCGAGCTTATGATTCCGCCTGGCATGATTTTCCCGAAAAATGCTATTGAAACCGGTGCCGTCATCACCTGAGCCCCCGTTCCCTGACACAGGGAATTGGAAATGCAGGGAAAAAAGCGCGGACTGAAAAATCTTTTTATCTGCGGTGTTATAATCAGTATTCCTGCAAGTGCAAAATAGCTTAAAAGAAATGATGCTTCAAATAAATGTTCAGGAAAACAGACCGTATGTATCAGGAACGTCATGCACAATGCATCAACAGGTTCTGCCCTTTTTATCCTTAAAAAATCTGAAAGAAGATATATAAGGGCGCAGATCAATGCCCTGAATAGTGACGGACTTAAGCCTGCAAACCATACAAAAAAAAGAATTGCCGAGGTCTGTATGATTCCGGAAACCTTCCTGCCTGTAATTTTTCTGCCGAAAAGAAGAGCAAGGGCTCCGAACATTGAAAGATGCATGCCTGAAAGCGCAATTATGTGCGCAAGTCCTGAATTTACAAAGCTTTCAGAAACTTCTTTCTGCGTATATTCCCTCGAGCCTGTAAGAAGTGCAAGCAGAAATCCGCCTGCTTCTCCCCAGTTATACATGAGGCGCTTGAAGTTAAGCCGAGATAATGCCCGGACCTTTAATATTTTTCCAGTGAGGCCTCCTTCAAAGCCTTCACATTCTGCTGACGTAACAAGAAAAACATTATCCGGGAACTGTTTTTTTCTGTTGATGTTAAGCGTTAATTTTGCTCCCTGTGAGATTAAATGTGATTTATAGTCTGCGGGAAGACTGTAGATTTTACCGGGATAAAGGGATTCAACGATTGATGAAGGAATGTAAGCAGTGATGGTTCCGCTGCAGGCTGATGAGCAGGTTCCGGAAAATGCCCTTTCACATTCAAGGACAATCCTGTATGTTCCTCCCATAAAGGAAGAACGTACAGGATTGGAAACGGCAGTCCCGCTGATGCAGTCGATCTCCGAACGTTTCAGAAGGCAGATAAAATTATCCGCCGGCCTGAAATTAAATAATGGAATGTAGATTAGAACGGCACAAATTAAGGCTGCAATCCTTACCATTTAAGTTTGGAGAGGGCATCACGGCTTGCAGCAATGACCTCCTCCGGATAATTAAGGTAAGTTACATAGAGGAGATTGTCAAAGCTCGTTTTGTCCCCCAACGCTCCAAGATTATTTATAACAGACAGAACGACGTTCCTTTGCGGCACAATATTCTGCTCGACGTCTTTGTTCAGTGCAGCAAGATAATTTGACAGCGCAGCTGCAGAATCTGCAGATCCGATTCTTGCAGTACAGTTTATTACCGTAATAAACTGAGTTTCAGTAAGAATCTTGTTCTCATATTCCTGTCGCGCGATAGCAAAATATCTTATTACCATCTCCGAAGCACGGCTCCACTGGTTGTCGCTGATAATTTTCAGTGACAGCAGCTGGTAATCAGCTTCATTCTCAGACATCTGGGCTTTTATGTCCCTATTATGTATAGCCTGAGAAAGTGCATTTTCTGCTACTTCTGACTTAAAATTTTTATTAATTTTCTGATTTTCAACGATAAGCCTGAGGAATTTGTAGTTATCATCAATCTGTGAAGTAGAAATTACCTTCACGACGTCAGCAGGTGAACTTTCACCGAGCATAACAAGCGCTTCTTCTGTCTCTGTTTTAAATGACGGCCAGCGGTTTGTTTTCCAGCCTTCATAAAGCAGCCTGAAGGATTCACTGTTGCCGATTTTACCGAGGGCTGTAATGTGCGCTTTGACTGCCTGTGACTGACGGTTCTGCTCAGAATTAAGGCTTGAGTTGATTACTGAAACAGTTTTTGAAGGAGTTTCATAGCTGTAAAAAAGAGGCAGTTTTTCAAGGACTGAGATTTTTACGTTTTCATCATCAAATACTGAAAAAGTCGTTATAAGCTTATCCGTGACGGCTTCATTCTTTTTTGAATCAGTGAATTTTTCTTTTGGGAGTGCGAAAACTGTTGAAACTGCAAGTGAATTGAGGTCACGGTCATTTCCGATCAGCGGCCTGTTTGTGTTTATAAAATCAAGTGCAATTAATGCAAGTTCGCCGTTATCAGTTCCGCTTGATTCACGGATTGCGGCAGATTTTTCTGAAAGATTTCCCTTAATGAATTTTTTTCTGGCTTCACTTACTGTTGTCTGAGCAAAAACTGATGCGGCAATAAAATAAAGCATTAAAAGTAAAGGTATTTTTTTCATCTTCTTTCCTCCACTGCCCTGTTTTCTATTCGTTAACATCCTCGGCGGCAAGATCTTCAATTGAAACCTGTGAAGGCGTTTCTGGAAGAATTATGCCGGGAGCTGCGTTATTTTCTTCGGGATTAACCTGGCTTTCTGAAGATTCAGCGGCTTCTGCTTCAACGATTTTTTCGTCTTCTTCTGTCTGAATAAGGGCATCAAAGACATCCTTTTCTTCAGGAGGAAGAATGTTGTAGACGAATGAAAGAATCCGGTTCTTCATTTCCTGTTCAAGATGAATGCATTCAAAGTGCAGCCTTGACTGGTTGAATTTCTTGTTGTATTCAACTGCACGTACAATACCGAACATCATTATAAGGTTTTCACCGATCTTAAACTGAAGCTTAATCTGGGAATCAACTTTTCCCATTCCGCCTATCCTTATCATTGCACCGTCTTCTGAAATGTCTTCAAGAAGGCAGCGGTATCCTGTTGATTCATCTGAAATTTCGTTAAAATCACGTTCATCCGGCTGAAGGAAGAACATGTGTGCGCTGAGGTTGCATTCACTTCGTACTGAACGCCTTTTCTGGGTGCGGAGCAGATCATTTGTCTGTGCAAGATAAAGGACTGCCTGTCCCTGGAATACGCCTGAATTGGTAACGCGGGTATCAAATACGTAGTTTGCGTCGCCCTTGCGCCACAGATATACGCTGATGTCACGGTTAATCCAGTTTTCTCCCTGAACCTTGATGATGTTGTCCTGTGTCGGAAGCTTTATCGTCAGTTCATAGCCGTTGTTCAGGATAACGGATTTAAATACACCGCTTCCCGGGAGAATGATCCTTAACCTCTGGCCGTTATCAAGATATTTTGTTGATTCGATGCCTTTTTTGTTTTCGTGATCAAGATTGATTTTTGTCCTGTAATCATAGAGCTTTGTAAGGAAAGTCTGAACCTTTTCTGTTTCTTCCGTACCGTTTTCACGTGCTGCAGTAATATAATTTGTAATTGCACGGTTAAGTGTCGGGACTGAAATATAAAGGGAATCAGGTTCTTCAAGTGAACATTCCTGAGCAAGTTTCCACAAAAGATTTATTTCGCCGAGCTTAAAGCCGTTCTGGTTTCCGCTGGCGAAGAAGTGAATTTTTTCCTTGAAAATCTGATACAGCTTAACGAGAATGAGGATTAATGCAACAGTGATGCCTATAACTATAAGACGCTCTTTCATATACACCTTTTGTAATTAAATACAACTTTATATAATATATTTTATATGAAAAAGCCGTTTTTTGCCACTGAAATTTTAGTGACTGCAGCAATCTTTATAGTTCTGCCTGAAATATATTCGCTCATCAATTACATTGAGTTTTTAAGCATGGAAAACGTTCCGGGTCAGATAGTTATCAATATGAACTATCCCATTTCCATGGCTGCCGAAATTCTTCTTGGCATCGTTCTTTTTATTCAGATGAAAAAAAGCGGACTGTTACGTATCCCGCCTCAGGATAAGGCTGTAAATCCTGTCCTTAGCTTTCTGATACTCAGCGGAAAGTTTTTCCTTCTGTTCGGAATACTCGTAATGATAAGCATACTCAGCACTGTTGTTCTTTTTTTTACTGCATCGCTTTCACCTGGGCAGCAGTTTGTGACGGATTTTTCAGCTTTGACAGTTATATGGTTTCTGACAGGAACAATCGGAGCGGCTTTTTACGAAGAGATAATGTTCCGCGCCTTTCTCCCTGACGGACTTCTTTACCTGACGGACGGAAAGTGCCGTGCATGTGCAGAAATAATTCCGCTTGTTTTATTTGCCCTTGGTCACATTTACCTCGGTCCTGCCGGAGTCTTTAATGCCCTTGCAGCCGGAATTGCCTTCAGAATTTTTTACGTAAAAAGCCGGAGCATCTGGATAAACATCTGCGTTCATTCAGCCTACAACCTGATTCAGTTTGCATTGGCCTTTATTTGCATGAACGACCAGGCACTTATTTCATAATAAACGTCCCCGCATTCCCTGAAAAGTTCCTTAAGTTTCTGTGAGTCAGATGCAGAAGGTGTAATGATTTTTCTGCAGATGTAATCTTCTTCAAAAGGATAGAAAACAACCTGCACAACCCTTCCGTTATGGTCTTTTGAACTGACGCGGAAGGATTCAGGCAGTACAGGATTTTCGCTAAAGGAAATCACATTTGAGTGCCTGTATTTGATAAGGTTTTGTGATGTTTCTGCATTTTTGATTTCTGCAAATATTGAGCCGTCTGCCCAGGCGCTTATATCATCGTTAAGGTAAGATGAAAAGGAGTTTTTTGTTTCATAAACCACAGAATGGTCTGAGTCTTCTGAAAGATATATAAATCCGGTTGAAGGCGAAATACCGTAAAAATTAATCTCAGAAAGGATTTTTTTATCGCCGGAATTTTGAATTACTGTAAGGGTGTATGATTTTTCAGAAGAAGATGGGTTCAAATCTGATGAATTTGTGCTGTTTATGTCTGAAATTTTATACAGATTGTGAGTATTTTTAATTTCTGAGAGTAATCCTTCGGCTTTATTTGTATCGGCCGTGACCGTCAGTGTTTTTTTACCTGCTTTCTGTCTTGCAAACCAGAAGCCGTCCGTAAACTCAAGCGTAAGTTTTTTGCTGCCGTGTGACAGTTCTATAATTATCTGATTTTTAAGAATACTTGTATCAAGAAATGATTTTTCTAATGCAGACGGTTCTGAACTGAAAAATCTGCTGATGAGGGAAAACGCAAAAAGAAATACAGAAATAATAAAAAGTACATATGATCTGTTTATTTTCATAAAGCTCCCCCGGATTTATATTTCCTCCGCAGCCTTACTGTAATCATCATGATGATTATGAGTGCCGGAATAAAAACAAAACACATAAAAACAGTAAGGGATTTTGTTTCATCAAAAGTTTCCGGATCCGTTATTTTGTACAGTACACGCGGAGAAGAGGTTTTTTCATAAAGGTTTTTAAGCTCATCTTTCTCAAGAAGCTCAAAAATCTGTGAGCAGAGAAAATCAAGGTTGAGCACCTCGTTATCCAGGAAATTCGCAAGGAAATACTGATCTGAAATGACGGTCATATGAGGCCTTGCTGCTGCAACGATGAAAGTTCCTTTTTTATCCGGTGAAGCATCTGAACTTTGAGAAACATAAAACGGATTTGTTACAAACGGAATTGAAGAGTTTTTGTCCTCTTTGACTGTCCATGCATAATCAGAAGTTATTACAAGCGGCTTAACGTCCTTATACGGAATAATCGGCGTCGACCAGAAAACGCGCAGTCCCTGTCTTGCATGCTGCTGCGGCATTATATTGATCCACAGTGGATAGTTTCTGACGATTGTTTCACCGTCTGCCCTTCCTGCATCTGTAAGTTCCATCGGGAAACATGCAATGTCATTTACAAGGGAATCATCAAAGGCAAATCCCATCGAGTTTAAGACTGGAATCATGGAATCCCCTTCACTTCTTCTGACTAAAAAACCATCGTCAATATCAACGGTATATGGAGACGTGCAGATGATAAAATTTACTCCGCGTTCAGAGGCGGCTTTTATTTCCTGACACTGTTCGTATGAAAGCCTGTTTGTTCCGCTGACTATTACGACGTCCTGTGAGGTCAGCCTTTCAACTGTCTGTATAATGCTTCCTTCGCTAACTGAATGTACTTCAAAACCGCATGCATCAAGCCATGAAAATACCCGTGAATAGTCTCCGTTGAGTTCACGGCCGTTTCCGTTTATGAGATAAACATCCGGTTTAACATCAAAAACAAGGGACTGGATTTTCTGAGCCAGAAGGAATTCCAGGTTTTTGACGTCAAGGACAAATGGAATTATTTCTTCCCTGTCGAGGTATTGAAGAAGAATTGCTGAGTAAAGTGTATCAAACTGAGTTGAACTTCCGGTATCACGCCTTATCTGCTGTCCGTAAACTCCAAGCTGATACATCTGTGCACTGTCAGCGTCTTTTACCGATAGAGTAATTCTGGAGCTTTCATCCGCAAACTGACTGATATAATCACTTATTCCTGAAGCCTGCGGAAAGAGTTTAGCCAGCTGAGACGAACGGTAGTAAGTAATGCGCAGCGGCTGGTCTATTCTTGAAATAAGTTTTTCTGTAAACGGAGTTACGGAGTAAAGACGGTTGTCAGTAAGGTCAGCCGTAAAATAGATATTTGAAAATGAAAAGCCTATGAGAACGGCTGACATGAGGTTCAGCAGCATGTTTTTTGAGTTGATTTTCTGTTCTGTACGCTTCTTTTCAATGAAAACGCAGAAAATAAGTATTATGAAGGATGTACAGCAGAAAAAAACAACCGTTCGTAAGTCAATCAGACCTTTTGAAAAACTGTCAAAATGCCATGCAAAACTTATCTTTTTCATCAGGTAAGTAAGTACGCTGCCAAGTTCAATGCTTTCAGGAAGAACATGAATGAAGTTCAGGACTGAAAGCGCTGCAAAACTGAGGAACAGGGCCGATGCAGAATTAATGTTCTTAAGTGAGAATATCAGAAGAATTAAATTTACGGCCGTGAAGGCATAAAGAAGGATTCCTGCATATGAAGCAAGTACAAGTCCTGTTTCAACCTGGCAGAAAAAAGATACGCAGAGCGGACACGCTGCAAGCAGGACTGATGGAATCATAAAGGCTGTCAGTGCGGCAAATGAAAGCGAGATAAACCTTACAAAGGGGGCTGCCGGAAGCGAATCGTCCTTAATAAAACGCCTTATTCTGAAAACAAGAAGCGGAACCGTAATTATACTGATAAGAGGAATGCTCTGAAAAAAAGGCCTTAAGTCGTTTGAACCTGTTCCGTAAACAAAAAAGTGGGTTCCGTAAAAAAATCTGAAAAAGCAGAATAATACAGTCAGCAGTGAAGTTATATAAAACAGAGGATCTAGAAAATAATTTTTAAGGGCACATCTGTAAAGCCTTATGCCTTTCATTCTTCTCCCCCTGTCAGTTTATAAAAAGCTTCTTCAAGTGTTTTTGAATTCTGTCTTGCAGTTATTTCTTCTGCAGTTCCTTCCTCCCTGATCTGTCCGCCTGAAATAATGTAAATATAATCACAGAGGGATTCAACTTCCTGCATCAGGTGGGTTGAAAGAAGAATTGTGTGGTCTTTTTTAAGGGATTTGACGAGGCTCCGCATTTTAAGAATCTGGTTCGGATCAAGGCCTGAAGCCGGCTCATCGAGCACCAGTATCTGAGGGTCATAAATGAGGCACTGGGCAAAGTTGAGCCGCTCCCTGTATCCCTTTGAAAGTGTAGAAATGCGGTTTTCCCAGACATCATCAAGGGAACAGAGTTCCCTTACCTTTTCAAGATTTTTACGCGGAGATTCATGCAGAGTCATTACCTGTTCAAGATATTCAAAAACTTTATATTCTTCCGGAAAGGAAGGATTTTCCGTTACAAAACCGGTAAGGCTTCGTACCTTTATAAAATCATCCTGACAGTCCGTTCCGTTTATCCGTACATTACCTGATGTTGCAAAATGACGTGCCGTTACGGCCTTTAATATTGTTGTTTTTCCGGCTCCGTTCGGGCCTAAGATTCCTGTAATAAGTCCTTTACGGCAGGTCATGTTAATGCCGCTTACAGCAGTCTTTGAGCCGTATTTTTTGGTGAAGTTTTCAAGTTCAATCATTTTCAGTCAATGTATGGAATGTCAAAAACCATCCGGTCTTTTGTAAGTTCAGCTGACGGATAAACTTCCTGAGCCTGTTTGAGAAGGATTTCAAGTTCACGGTCAGTATAGCGCGGACTGTAATGTATCATTGCCATGCGCCTTACACCTGCATCCCGTGCAATCGTAGCTGCCTGACGTGCCGTCATGTGCTTTTTTTCTTTTGCCTGATCTTCACAGTCGTCTGCAAACATTCCTTCACATATAAGAAGGTCGCTGCCCTTTACTTCTCCCGTAATCGAAGGAATGTACTGTGTATCCGTTACGAAACTGAATTTTCTTCCGCTGCGTTTATTGCCCATTACATCTTCAGGATGAACTTCCTTTCCGTCTTCGTTTTTAACCGTAAATCCCTTCTGAAGCTGTCCCCACAGAGGTCCGCGAGGAACTTTAAGTTCAACAGCTTTTTCAGTATTGAATTCACCCGGCCGGTCAAGTTCTTCAAGAGTATAGCCTACGCAGGTTTTTGTATGGCTGAGCGGGAAAGCCCTGATATAAAAACCATCGCCTTCGTGAACGACGCATGGAGCCGTGATTTCCTTAACAATAATCGGGTAATTAATGTACATATCAAGGACTTTACGGCTTGTTTCGATGTATTCGGCAATTTTTGGCGGACCGTAAATGTAAAGAGGTTCAGTTCTTTCAACCTGAGATGAAAGCATAAGGATTCCTGGAAGTCCTGTTACATGATCTGCGTGCGTGTGGGAAACGAAAATTGCATCGATTTTTTTCCACTTAAGGTTAAGGCGTTTGAGCGAAACCTGAGTTCCTTCACCGCCGTCAAATAAAAACAGATCTCCTTCACGCCTGAGCAGAACCGACGTCAAATGCCTGTACGGAAGAGGCATCATTCCGCCGCATCCCAAAACAAAAGCTTCCATATTCATTTTTTTATAATAACGGAAAACCAAAAAAAAATAAACAGGAGTATTTTCAGTAAAAAATCATGACAATTTGACTTTACGGGATTATAATTTACTATATGTCGATTTCACTTTTGATTATTGATCCACAGAATGATTTCTGCTCTCCGGACGGTGCCCTTTATGTACCCGGCAGTGAAAAAGACTGTGAACGCCTGAGTATCTTTATAAAAAACAATGCTTCAAAAATATCGTCCATTCACGTTACGATGGATACACACCCGTATTTTCATATTGCTCACCCGGTTTTCTGGCGTGACGCTGACGGAAAAGAACCTCCACCTTATACTTCAATTACAAATTTTGATTTTGAAGAAGGGCGTTTTAAGCCTGCAATAAGTTCACTTACGCCGCAGGTTGAAAATTACCTTATCAAGCTTGAAAGTCAGGGAAAGCATAAGCTTACGCTCTGGCCTCCGCACTGCCTTATCGGAACTTCAGGACATAACGTCAATCCGGAACTGATGGAAGCACTGCATTTCTGGGAAAAATCACAGCCTGGAAACATCGTTGACTATATATTTAAAGGCAAAAATCCGCTCACTGAGCATTATTCAGCAATTCAGGCTGAAGTCGTTGACGTAAATGATGCTGAAACAAGGACAAATTTTGCCCTCATTGATGAACTCAAAAAAAGCGAAAGGATTATAGTTGCCGGTCAGGCACTTTCTCACTGCGTAAAATTTACGCTTAATGACCTTTTCATTTATATTCCGCAGCAGAAGATTACGCTTCTGAGGGACTGCACTTCAATAATCAGGGAATATGAACGCGAGGCAGAAGAGTTCGTTTCAGAGAACAGTTCCAAAGGCATGGTTCTCTGGAATCATGATCATCTTCTCTAGGAATTTAATTTTTCAAGGACTTTCTGTCCGACCTTCCAGTTATCCCCTGCTCCCATCGTAACGAAAATATATCCTTCAGGATATTTATCGCCTGAGTTTTCATTAAGCATTTTAAGGGCAGTGTCTGCAGCTTCATCAAATTCTTCAGCGTATGTTACATGCGGATGATGTGCGGCTGCATGTTCAGCAAGCATTTTTCCTGAAACATTTGCGCTTGATGCATTTTCACGTGCACTTCCGTATATTTTGTTGATGATAACTTCATCGGCTGCACTGAACGCAGAGGCAAACTCTTCAAGAAGAGCTGCAGTTCTCGTATAGGTGTGGCTCATAAAATCTACGATGATTTTGTGGCTTGAATAAAACTCTCTGTAACCTGCAAGGGCCGTATTGATTGCAGTCGGATGATGAGCATAATCATCAATGAAAATTATATCCTGGCCGAGGGAATTTTTTGCCCTTCCCGTTATTTCGGAGCGCCTTTTACCGCCTTTAAAATCAAGCAGTGCTTTTTTAATGCTTTCAAGATTATCACTTACGCTCTTTCCGTCTTCTTCAAGAAGGCGTGAGACAAGTGCAACGGCTGCTGAAGCATTGAGTACATTGTGATGTCCCGGCACGCAGATTGAAAACTCTCCGGATGAGCCGAGTTCAAATTTCTGCATTCCGTTCTGAACTGTTCCGAAAGTGACTTTATACTCACCTTCTGCTTTAGTTCCATACGGAATAAGGTTAATGTCAGGCCGTTTTGATCTGGCAATTCCGGCAGTTTCACATGCGCCCTTGTCATCTGCGCAGTAAATAAGGTCTCCGCCTGACGGAAGCTTTAATATGTAATCTACGAATGCATCCCTGATGTCTTCGTAGTGCGGATAATAATCCTGATGGTCGCTTTCTACGCTCGTGAGGATAATTTTTTTCGGACAGAAAGCCATAAAATGTCTCTGGTATTCACAGGTTTCAGCGACAAAATATTCATGTCCTTTTGTCATTACGCAGCTGTTACCGAAGGATGCAATTATGCTTCCTGCAAGCACCTGGCTTTTGAGGGGGAGTGCCTTAAGAAGGGTTCCTGTTATTCCTGTCGTTGTAGTTTTTCCGTGAACGCCGCAGATTCCGCATGAAAAAGCAGTTTCACTGACTGCTCCGAGTGCCTGTGAATAAAGCATCATCGGCTTATTAAGTTCTGCAGCCCTGATAAGGTCAGGACATTTTTCAGGACTGTATGCTGAAGAATAGATTACATAGTCAGTTTCAGGAGTTACATTTTCCTTTGCAAATGGAACTGCCTTTATGCCGAGTTTTTCAAGGATTTCATCGGTATAAAACCTTTCGCTTACATCACTTCCTGTAATCAGGGCTCCCCTTGCATGTAGTATTTCAACGAGGGCTGCCATTCCGGTTCCCTTGATTCCGACAAAATGTATGTGAACTCCGTTAAAATCGTCCGGAAATTGAATGTTAATGATTAACCTTCAATCTGCTTTACGGCCTGTCTGACCAGTGAACTTTCGCCTTTTTTCATTACAAGGACTTTATTGTTTTTTACTACAACTACAAGATCCTGAACACCGCAGAGGCTGACAGGAACGTCGGAATATACGAAGTTGTTTGAGCTTTCAATCTCTACGACTTTATTGTTTGCAGGATGCGTACACAGTTCGCTGAATGTATCCCAGCTTCCTACATCAGTCCAGTTGAACGTGGCTTTTACAGTTGCCGTATTCTTTGATTTTTCTGCAATTGCCTTATCTACTGCAATTGACGGAACGTTCTGATATGTAAGTTCCATTTCTTTCCAGGATTTGATTACATAAACGCCGTTAAGCTGCTTGAGGAGAGGTTTTTTACCGTTTTCAACGGCTTCAAATGCTTTGCTGACTTTTGGAGTACATGCCTTCATTTCTGAAAGGAACATTTCACCGTTAAACGCAAACATTCCGGAATTCCAGAAATAGTTACCTGATTTAAGGTATTTTTCAGCGGTTTCTTCATCCGGCTTTTCTTCAAAGTTTTCAATGTTGAAAGTTGTGCCTTCACCCGTAAGGTCTTCTCCGGCCTTTATATATCCGTAACCCGTACTCGGCTCTGTCGGAAGGATGCTGAAACATACAAAGCGGTTGTTTTCTGCAGCTTTTGCGGCAATCTTACAGTCCTTTACAAACTGGCGTACCGGAGTTATTACATGATCACTCGTCAGAACAAGGAAAACATGCTGTTCATCAGACTTGAGTTTATTTATGAGTTCGACTCCGATCATGATTGCTGCGGCAGTATGCTTCGGACTCGGTTCTGCAAGGACAATCGTTTCTCCGAGGAGTTTTTTTGCTTCTTCGTCATCGCTGCGTTCTGCAAGTGACTGAATCTGACGTGTACATTCAAGTTCAATGTCTTTTCTTGTGACAACTACTATTTTTCCGGAGATTTTAAGTGCAAGAGCCCTCTTGAGGCTTTCCTGCAGAAAAGAAATATTATCATTGAGTGCCATGAACTGTTTCGGAAGGCTTGGACTTGAAGCAGGCCACAATCTTTCTCCGAAACCGCCGGCCATAATAATGACATCTGTAATCATTTTAAATCTGACTCCTGTCTGCACAAAAATAACATAAAGAATGCAGACATATAAACTTTATCATTTTTTTAAATTTAAAGAAACAGCATTTATTAATGGTGAACTGATAAAAGACTCAAGGCTTTCCTGCCATTGTGGAAGAATAATTCCAGGAATTTTCATTATCTTTGATTTGTCGAGGACTGAATATGAAGGACGCTTTACCGGAGACGGATATTCTGATGATTTACATGGTTTTATGATGCAGCTTTCGTTTTTAAGGATACCTGCTTTTAAGGCAAATTTTTGAATCTCCCCTGCGAAGTCAAACCAGGTGGCTTCTCCGAGATCCGTAACATTATATATTCCATACGGTATTTTTGTGTGATTTTGAATGATGTTTAAGATTACTTTTGAAAGCGTACTGCAGTTAGTCGGAGTTCCTTTCTGATCGCATACCACGTTTACCGATTCTTTACTGTTCATTGCGCTGAGCATCTTACAGACAAAATTGTCACCGTAAAATCCGTAGAGCCAGGCTGTACGGAGAATGTAAAAAGCATCAGTTTCTGAGGCAACGGCCTTTTCACCTTCGGCTTTAGTAAGTCCGTATGCTCCGGCTGGTGAAAGAGGAGACGTTTCCGTATAGGGAATATTTTGCCGTTCGTTTCCGTCAGTACCGCCGAAAACATAATCCGATGATATATGAATCAGGGGAACGCCAAGTTTTCCGGCAAGGCGGGCAATGTTTCCGGCTCCGGTTGAATTTACGGCGCGGGCTGTTTCAATGTCCTTTTCTGCCCTGTCAACTTCCGTATATGAAGCACAGTTAATGATAAAATCAGGAGTTTTACCCTTCGAAAACGTTTCAAGAGCATTATAGTCAGTAACTGAGACTTCCCTGCCTGTCCCTGTGAATTCGATTTTGTTTTCTGTAAAAAGGCGGCACAGTTCACTGCCGAGCATTCCCTTTGAACCGGTAATCCAGATCATGTTTGGTTCCGTCCCACCTGCTGAAGGTACCAGTCAACCGTAAGTTCAAGTCCCCTGTCAAAAGGCATTTTCTGTTCCCACTCAAGTTCACGCTTTATTTTTGTGCAGTCAGTGGCGTAACGCCCGTCATGGCCGGGCCTGTCTTTTACGTGAACTATTGATTTTTCAATTTCTAAAGCAGATTTGTTCAGTTTCGGTGCAGTTATTTCAATAAGTCTGTGCAGAAGTTCAATATTCTGCCATTCGTTATCGCCGCCGATATTGTATTTTTCTCCTGTTTTACCATTGCAGACTATCTGCCATAATGCACGGTTATGGTCTTCGACATAAATCCAGTCACGGATGTTTTTTCCTTCACCATAAACCGGAAGTTTCTTACCGTCATGCATATTTAAAATCATAAGTGGAATCAGCTTTTCCGGGTACTGGCATGGACCGTAGTTGTTGCTGCAGTTTGAAAGCGTAACCGGAAGTCCGTAAGTATTAAAATAAGACATTACCAGATGGTCAGAGGCTGCTTTTGAAGCGGAATATGGACTCCGGGGATTACAGGGAGTGTTTTCCGTAAATTTGCCGGTCTTTCCAAGAGAGCCGTAAACTTCATCGGTTGATACATGATGAAAAAGAACGTCATCCCTCATGTTTTCAGGCGAAATAGTCCAGCAGCTGCGGGCTGCTTCAAGAAGATTAAAAGTTCCGTAAACGTTTGTTTTTATAAAAGCTTCAGGTCCTGAAATCGAACGGTCAACATGGCTTTCGGCTGCGAAATGTATTACTGTATCAATTTCATATTTTCTGAAAAGCCTGTCCATTGCATTTCTGTCGCAGATGTCAGTTTTTTCAAAAAAATACCGCCTTTCACTTTCCCTGACGCCTGAACCGAATTTTTCTTCAACCTGAGTTAAGTTATCCGGATTTCCTGCATAAGTGAGGCAGTCGGCATTGATAACCCGGCCTGTAAAACCTGAATCACAATAATCAGAAGAACCCGAGGCACTTATTCCAAAGAGATAATTTATAAAGTTTGAACCGATGAATCCGGCTCCGCCTGTAACCAGAACATTCTTTAATTTTCGCGGCATTTAACTATCCGGATTATTATTAATCCATACCCCGTTTATGTCAAAATAATCTGTATTTCTGTCGAACGCAGGATGCTTCATGTCTTTTGCTGATAAAACCGGACAAAAATCAGGTTCAGTTCTCTTCCAGTCAATTCCAAGTGCAGGATCATTCCACAGAATGCCGCCTTCGCCTTCAGAATCATAGAAAGCCGTGCACTTGTAGTAAATAACTGCAGTATCAGAAAGGACATAAAATCCGTGTGCAAAGCCTTCAGGAATATAAAGCTGCAGGTGTTTTTCATCATCAAGAATGACACCATAGTATTTACCGAATGTTGCAGAACCTTTGCGCAGGTCTACTGCAACGTCAAATATTTTTCCGGAAACGGTGCGTACAAGTTTTCCCTGCGGATTACGAGTCTGAAAATGCAGTCCGCGGAGAACTCCTCTGACTGAAGAAGACTGATTATCCTGAACAAATTTCATTTTAAGACCGGCAGCAGAAAATTCCCGTTCAGAATAGGATTCAAAAAAATATCCCCTTGAATCATCAAAAACCTTTCCCTGAATCTCATAGAGACCGTCAAAAATAATTCCGTCAGCTGAAACGCATTTCTTAAACTCAAACATTGTATTATCTCCAAAAAGCCATGTCAGGACTTTTCATCAGATTGCCGTATCAGGTACGGCAATGACACAGTATTTTTTATTTCCCTGCAATGTATTTCAGATAAGTTCCATAATCAGTTTTATATTCTGCCGCAAGCTTCAGCAGCTGATTTTTTGAAATCCATCCGTTGTTATAAGCAATTTCCTCAATACAGGAAACGTAAAGTCCCTGACGCTTTTCTATTGTTGCTATGAGGTTTCCTGCATCAAGAAGTCCGTCATAAGTTCCCGTATCAAGCCAGGCCATTCCGCGTCCGAGAAGTTCTACAGAAAGTTTTCCCTTTTCAAGATACGCACTGTTTACTGAGGTAATTTCAGTCTCACCGCGCTCAGACGGCTGGATTTTTTCTGCAATCCGGACGACTTCATTGTCATAAAAATAAAGTCCGGGAACCGCATAATCTGATTTTGGTTTCTGAGGCTTTTCTTCTATCCCAAGAACACGGCCTTCTGAATCAAATTCAACTACTCCATATGCTGAGGGGTCCTTTACCGGATAACCGAAAACTACGGCTCCGGCGGATTTATCTTCGATTTTTCTGCGGGCATTTTTGAGTATCTGAGTAAAACTCTGCCCGTAAAAAATATTATCTCCGAGAACAAGAGCTGCGTCATCATCAGCAATAAAGTCTTTTCCGAGAATAAAAGCATCAGCAAGTCCGCGCGGCTGGTCCTGAACGGCATATTCAAACTTCATTCCGAGGCGTTCACCGTCACCAAAAAGTTCCCTGAACAGTGGAAGATCACGCGGCGTTGAAATAATCAGGACTTCACGGATTCCTGCAAGCATAAGGCAGCTTAAGGGATAGTAAATCATCGGTTTGTCATAAACCGGAAGCAGCTGCTTTGAGACACCTTTTGTTGCCGGATAAAGCCTTTCACCTTTTCCGCCTGCGAGAATAATTCCTTTCATGCCTTTAATTATAGAGATGATATATGTCTGATTCAATAAACATTTTCAATTGTAACTCGGTTTAAAATCCTGTATAATTCTTTTTATGGCAGTAATTGAACTTAAAAACGTAAGCAAAATCTATCAGATGGAAAAAGTTCAGGTAAAGGCTGTAGACAATGCATCCTTTAAAATTGAACAGGGAGAATTCGCAGCCCTTTCTGGACCTTCAGGCTCAGGCAAGTCTACTCTCCTCAATATGATAGGCCTTACCGATCTTCCAAGTTCAGGTTCAATTATTCTTGAAGGAAAAGACGTTTACAGCGGTATTGACCTGGAAAAGTCAAGGAAAGTTCCGTTTAAAATCGATTCAAAGCTCACGGAACTCCGCAGGGCACACCTGGGATTCATCTTTCAGACTTTCAACCTCATTCCTGTATTAAATGTATGGGAAAACATTGAATTCCCTCTTACGCTCGGCTCTTCTCCTGCCAGTGATACGCTTTCTCAGGCAGAGAAAAAAGAATGGATTGAATTTCTTCTCGAGACTGTCGGCCTTACAGACTGGAAAAACCACAAGCC
>DGTU01000145.1 GCA_002394465.1 Treponema sp. UBA4328
CACGCAGTTCCAATCACTTTCGGCTGGAGCATCGCAGAATTCGTTGCACGATTGGGAAAATCAATTCTCCGAATCGAAGAGCTTTCAAATGACCTCGTTGGAAAACTCGCAGGCCCGGTCGGTTCATACAACGGTCCTTCAATGATTGTAAAAGACCCGGAAGAGCTTGAGCGGATCTACACAGAATTCCTCGGTCTTAAGCCGTCTGAATATTCAAACCAGCTCGTTGAACCTGAGCATGTACTCCGCCTGCTTCTTGAGATGAACGTAGCATTCGGAATCATCGCAAACCTTGCAGACGACCTCCGAAACCTTCAGCGCTCTGAAATCGGTGAGGTTTTCGAGTATTTCGCAAGCACACAGGTCGGCTCTTCAACAATGCCACAGAAGCGCAACCCATGGAACAGCGAGCATGTCAAATCACTCTGGAAGGCAATGTGCCCTCGCGTAATCACTTTCTACATGGACCAGATTTCAGAGCACCAGCGTGACCTTACAAACTCAGCAAGCCAGCGCTTCATCGCCGACTATGTTTCAGGCTTTACAATGGCAGTTGCGCGAATGAACAGCGTTGTCAAAGGTCTTCAGGCAGATAAAGAAGGCATGGCACGAAACCTTCAGGGAGCCGGCGGAAAAGTCAAGGGCGGTGTTCTTGCAGAACCAGCATACATTCTTCTCGGCGAGGCAGGAGTCAACGACGGACACGAAGTTATCCGTAAGATCACCCTCGAAGCCGAAAAAAGCGGAAAGACTTTCTTTGAAGTCCTCAAAACCCACGAAGAGGCTTTCGCAAAAATTACGGCCCAGCTCGAAAAGCTCGGAATCGAAAATCCGGCAACATTCTTTGAAAACCCTGCAAACTACTGTGGTCTGGCTGCAGTTAAGTCAAAGAGACTTGCACAGAAATATGCGAAACTTATGAATTAGTTTCATACAATACAGACTGTCCGGAAACTCCGGGCAGTTTTTTTTTATTTTAAATCTCGTAAGGCGTAACTATTGACTGTTATCCTCTTCTAACTTATATTATATGCAGTTAGTTTTAGGTAACTAATGATAAAACATGATACCAATAGTTTACGCAGACAAAGAAGAAGATCAGATCATCAAAAAAATCAGCGGTTCTGACGAAGTAAAGCGTCATCTCGAAAACTTAGGCTTTACGGTCGGAGCTTCCGTCTCAGTCATCAATTCCCTCGGCGGAAATATAATCGTCAAAGTCAAGGAATCCCGCATTGCCATCAATGAAGACCTGGCAAGAAGGATTTTCGTATAAAAAAGTGACATCCGTGGCACATAAACAGTCAAAAATTGGAGGAAATACAGTTATGAAAACATTGCGTGAAGCAAAAATCGGCGAGACGGTCAAAGTCGTTAAGCTGACAGGCGAAGGTGCGGTCAAACGCAGAATCATGGATATGGGCGTTACGAAGGGAGTTGAGATTTATGTCCGAAAAGTCGCCCCCCTCGGAGACCCGGTTGAAGTAACAGTTCGCGGCTACGAGCTTTCACTCAGGAAAGCCGACGCAGAAATGATTGAGATTGAGTAGGAGAAATTAAAATGGCAGAAAATATTCGTATAGCACTGGCAGGAAACCCGAATGCGGGAAAAACTACGCTTTTTAATGCACTCACAGGCTCAAATCAGTTCGTAGGAAACTGGCCTGGAGTCACAGTCGAAAAAAAGGAAGGAAAGCTCAAGAAGCATGACGGCGTTGTCGTGACTGACTTACCGGGCATTTACTCGCTCTCCCCTTACACCCTCGAAGAAGTCGTTGCACGAAACTATCTCGTAGGCGAACGCCCTGACGCAATCCTCAACATCGTCGATGCGACAAACCTTGAGAGAAACCTTTACCTCACAACCCAGCTCGTGGAACTTGGAATCCCGGTTGTAATCGCCCTCAACATGATGGACCTCGTAAAAAAAGCAGGCGACAAAATCAATGTTGAAGAATTGAGCCGCCAGCTCGGATGCAAAATCGTTGAGATTTCAGCACTCAAAGGCACAAATGTAATGGAAGCCGCTGAAGAAGCAGTCAGGGCAGCAAAAGAAACTAAGACAACCCCACAGCACACATTCAGCGGAGCCGTAGAGCACGCAATCGCACACATCGAGGAAGCGGTCGTTCACAACCTGCCGGAAGAACAGCAGAGATGGTACGCAATCAAGATTTTCGAGCGGGACGATAAGGTTCTCGAAATGCTCAAAATCGAAAAAGACACAATCGAGCACATTGAAACCGACATCAGGGCAGCAGAAAAAGAGCTTGACGATGACGCAGAAAGCATCATCACAAACGAGCGGTACATTTACATCGCACAGATTCTCAAATCAAGCTACAAAAAAGCAAACGCAGGAAAGCTTTCAGGCTCGGATAAAATCGACCGTATCGTAACAAACCGCTGGCTGGGCCTGCCGATTTTTGCAGTGATTATGTTCGCAGTCTACTGGATCGCAATGGTCGGAATCGGAGCCAGTGCAACAGACTGGGCAAACGATGGTCTTTTTGGTGACGGCTATCACCTTCTTGGAATCGGATCATCGGCATACGAAGAAGCGGCAGAAGAATACGGTGACACTCCGGCAATTCTTGAGGCAATCGAGGCCGGCGAAAAGACTTATGTAGTCGAAGATGAGGAGACTCTGGAGCTTTCAGAGCCAATCGAAATCACAGATGAAGCCGCTGCTGAAGCAAAGGCAATGGCTGAAAAATACGGTGAGGAAGGTCCTGATCCGGCAGAATACGGAATCTGGGTTCCGGGTGTTCCTGTATTAATCGGCGGCCTCCTTGAAAAACTTGAAACTTCAGAATGGCTCACAGGTCTTATCCTCGACGGAATCGTTGCAGGTGTCGGAGCAGTCCTTGGCTTTGTTCCTCAGATGCTGGTCCTCTTCCTCATGCTCGCTTTCCTTGAAGCCTGCGGTTACATGGCCCGAATCGCATTCGTCCTTGACCGAATCTTCCGTAAATTCGGACTTTCTGGAAAATCATTCATCCCTATGCTCGTAGGAACAGGTTGTGGAGTGCCTGGAATCATGGCAAGCCGAACAATCGAAAACGACCGTGACCGCCGCATGACAATCATGACAACGACCTTCATCCCTTGCGGCGCAAAAGTTCCGTTCATCGCAATGATTGCGGGAGCTATTTTCGGTGGCTCATCATGGGTTGCGACAAGCGCATACTTCATCGGTATGGCTGCAATCATCATCTCAGGCGTAATGCTCAAAAAGACCAGGATGTTCTCAGGCAACCCGGCTCCGTTCGTAATGGAACTCCCGGCTTACCACATGCCTACTCTTGGAAATGTACTCCGCTCAATGTGGGAACGCGGATGGTCATTCATCAAAAAGGCAGGAACAATCATTCTCCTTTCAACAATCGTAGTATGGTTCACAAGCTTCTTCGGCTGGACAGAAGAAGGCTTCGGAATGCTCGCAGAAGACCAGCTTGACTCGTCAATCCTCGCAAAAATCGGCTCATGCATCGCCTGGATTTTCGCACCACTCGGCTGGGGAAACTGGCAGGCAGCGGTCGCTTCAATCACAGGTCTCGTTGCAAAAGAAAACATTGTCGGCACAATGGGAATTCTTTACGGAAGCGGAGACCTCACGGCATATCAGGCACTTGCACAGGCTTTCACAAGCGTGGCAGGCTTCTCATTCCTGGTCTTCAACCTCCTTTGTGCCCCATGTTTCGCGGCAATCGGTGCAATCAAGCGCGAAATGAACAACACGAAATGGTTCTGGTTCGCAATCGGCTATCAGTGCGGTTTCGCTTATGTCATCGCATTCATAATCAATCAGTTCGGCCGCCTCTTCACGGGCAATATAAACATCGTGGGCTTTGCGCTTTCAGTAATTGCCCTCGTCGGAATCATTTACATGCTCTTCATCAAAAAGTATACTGAAGCCGACAAACTCACGGTCAACGTAGGAAAATAAATGGGTACGCTTGTCGTAAGCCTTGCTCTGGTGGCAGTTGTTTCTGCCATCATCGTGAGCATGATAAAAAACAAAAAAAAAGGCAGACACTCATGCGGCGGTAACTGCGGAAGCTGCGGCCTGTGCCATAAGGGGGAAGTCTCCCCCGCGGCTGCAACTTCATTTCCGCCTGCCCCCTCTGCGGACTCAGACGCCGTCCGCAACGCCTGCTCAATTACTCTTGAGATTGACGGAATGATGTGCGGTATGTGCGAAAGCCACATAAATGACGCCGTCAGAAATAATTTTTCCGTAAAAAGCGTAAAATCGAACCACAAAACCGGAACCTGCCGGATTGTAAGCAGTACAGCACTTGATATGGAAAAATTAAAATCCGTAATCGAACAGACAGGCTATAAAGTTAAGCAGACAATTGCATAATCCAGCGGATTTTGCTTTTAATCAGCACTTTCCTGATTTATACTGACTGATATGAAGCGCACATTACTTTTTATACTGTTTACGCTGATATCAGTCAGTAACATCTTCTCCCGGAACATCCCCGTAACTCCGCCGGAGAATGTTCATCCAAGGCTCCTTTTTACAGCCGGAAAACTTCCACAGATTCAAAAGACCTTTTCCCATCCTGAAAATCTTGCTTCTTATGAAGAATCAGAAAAGCTTCTCTCCGAATACCTCGGAAAAGATACCGGCTTTACCCCTGTCAAAAAAAAGACTTTCAGATGGTCAGGAAAACTTGTCGCTGCCATTGAAGCATCCGCATTCAAATATGCCGTCACACACGAAAAAAAATACATCGACTGGGCTTACAAAACCTTCATAAACTGCTGCAGGACAATTGACCTCACCGGAATTTACGACGACTACCGCCCCTACGGTCAGATGATTCTCACGGCTGCAGAAATCTACGACTGGGGCTACGATTCCCTCTCAAAAAAGCAGAAGGACGAGCTTTATAATCAGACTGTCAGTTTCCTCAAAAAACTTCAGATCGGCTATCCGCCAAAAAAAGGCAAGGCCGTGGCAGGTCATTCCGCCGAATCCCAGCTCCTGCGTTCATATCTTTCGGCAGCAATCGCAATGTACGATGAGCACAAAGATTTGTGGCATATGACCACCGAGTGGTTCTACAGGGAATTTGTTCCTGCAAGAAAATTCTTTTATGAATCACGCTCGCCTAACTTCCAGGGAACAGGCTACGGTCCTTACCGCGCGCTTTTTGATTTATGGTCTTCACTTTTAATCACGCAAATGAACGCCCCGGAACCGTATGAAGGCAGACTTTCCCTGTGGAGCCGCTATTTCATTTACAATCGCCGCCCAGATAAAATGACATGGCATATCGGAGATGACCACGCAATCGAAAAAATGAATTACAACAACTTCCGCTACGGTGCAAACGCTTTTCTGAATTCCGTCATCACGAAAGACCCGTACGCAAAATTCTTCGCAAAAGAAAATCTCGGTGATTTTAAAAAGTTCAAGTACAACGATAACGGTGAAAATGATGATGTCCTCACGCCGGTTCAGTTTCTGATTCTGAATGACGTAAACTTAACTCCGCTCGACTACAAAAGCCTTCCCTCTGTATATTACGCACCTTTCCCGCTCGGAGAATATTTTGCCGCTTCTTCATGGAAAGAAAACGCAGCAGCCGTACATCTTAAAATCGGGGAATACACGCAGGCAAACCATGAGCATCAGGATTCCGGAAGCTTTGAGATTTACTGTAACGGACTTCTTGCCGCAACTTCAGGATATTATGTCTCAGGCTTCGGGAAAGACTCAAACGGCGGCTACAAAGGCGAGCATACGCAGAAATATTATCATTCGTCAGTTTCAAAGAATACGCTTCTCCTGCAGTCTGACGCAGAAACTTACGAAGGCTACGGTCTTCAAAAAAGGCTCCCGGAAGCAAAGAGTTTTGAAAACCTTCTTTCTGATGAAAATTATCACAGGGCAAAAATCACGGCTCATTTCGACAGCCTCAAAGACGGAAAGGGAATAGTCTTTCTTTCAGGCGACATTTCAAATGCTTACGAGGGGAAAAATTCCGTTCACCGCTCGATGCTCTGCTGTTTTACGGGTGATGAAGAAAAGCCTATTTTGTTTTTTGTTTATGACCGGATTGATTCAAAGAAAAAGGGAATCTTCGTCCTCAACTCGCTTACAGAGCCTCAGATACAAAAAAACGAAGTTTTAATTCAGAACAGGAATGAAAAAAGCGGCCTCAAAAACACAACTCTTCTTCCGCTGAATCCTGAAATCACAAAAACAGGCGGAAAAGGTCACGAATGGGAAATTGCAGGTAAAAATTATTCTAACGGAAGTGAAACTGCCGTAACTCAAAAGAGCGAGTCAGGCTGGGGAAGAATTGAGATATCAGACAGTTCAAGAAAATCAGGCCGGCAGGTTCTTTTCAATGCGATGGAAATCTTTTCAGACGGCGAATCTTCTTCAAAAGAAAAAATCCGCCTCGTCCAGACTCAAAAATTCGATTTTGCAGTAACGGAAGGCTTTGTAGTGGGCTTTTACAAAATCTCAGATTCAAAAACCGAAGACTATAAAATCATACTTTCTGAAAAAGACTTCCCGAAAAATACAAAACTGATTCTCTGCGGTCTTCCTGCAGGAAAATGGAACCTTAACGGAAAGACTTACGAAGTCACGGAAGAAAACAGGATTCTTGTCAGCAGGTAATCCTACCGTCTTCCGAAGCTTTCCAGATTCTTAAGGCCGCGCTTAAACTGCTCGACGCGGGCACTTGCCGTAATATCCCACGGACTTGTTTCACCGCGCTTCAGGAAATGGTAGGCAACTCCGGCTATCATTGCGCCGTTATCTCCGCAGAGTTTAAGCGGCGGGAATACACATTTTATGTCAGTTCTTTCTGCAAGCAGGGCACGAAGCCTTGAATTAGCAGCAACGCCACCTCCTGCAACAACAGTTTTTATTCCAGTATCTTCCACTGCCCTGAAAAGCCTTGATACGATGGTCCTGCAGGCAGTTTCCTGAAATGATGCACAGATATTTTCCGTTGTTTTTTCATAACCCTTTTTCAGAAACAGATCTGCCTGATGAATTACAGCAGTTTTAAGTCCGCTGAACGACACGTCATATTTGTGGTCTTCACCCTTTTCAAGTTTCGGAACAGGAAAATTAAATGCCCCGGAATCTCCATTCTGGGAAAGTTTATCGATTATTACGCCGCCCGGATAACCAAGATCATAGAATTTTGCAACCTTATCAAAGGCCTCTCCGATACTGTCATCAATAGTCGTTCCAAGGACTTCAAGGCTGTCAAAATCATTTACCTTTGCAATTATTGAATGTCCTCCTGAAACAAGAAGACCGATATACGGATACGGAATATCATTTACAAGATGAGCCGCATACATGTGACCAAGCATATGGTTAACGGCGATAAAAGGCTTTCCTGAACTCCAGGCAAGCGTTTTTCCGAAGGTAAGTCCGACAAGAAGGGCACCCATAAGTCCAGGACGGTTAGTAGCTGCAACAGCATCAATATCGTCCATTGTCATATCAGCTTCTTTCAAAGCCTGCCTTACAACAGGAAGAATCCATTCGGCATGTTTTCTTGATGCAATTTCAGGTACGACTCCCTTGTATATCTGATGAAAAGGAATCTGAGTTGCAACAACATTTGAAATTATTTTTCTGCCGTCTTCTACGATGGCGCAGGCAGTTTCATCACAGGAACTTTCTATTCCAAGAACTTTCATATCAGCAATAATCCTCTTCTATTTTTTTAACATCGACGGAGTTGCAAATTTATAACCAGCCTTTATCATATGCGGATACATTTCATTGAGCAAGTCAGGAAGAATGTTCACGCTTTTGTCGACATGACCGATTACGACCGCCTTTCCATGCTTATTTGCCCAGTTAAGCGATTCTATTATTCTCTCCAGTTCAGCAGAACGGGTTGTGACATTATCGATGTAGGGTCCCGATTTTTCATAAATCGTCATATCACGTTCAAGAGCCGCCTGCCTTGCTTTTGTTTCGGCTGTCGTCCTTGAATCAAGAAAATAAATACCTTCTTCAGCACATACATCAAGCACGGCTCCGATTTTTATTTCGTTTGCCGTAATCAGGGAACCTTCATGGTTATTAAGGCCTTTTACCCCGCTTCCAAGTTCAGCAAGGTTTTCCTTTATCACACGGGTAATTTCCCAGGTTCCCATGTCAGCAGTTACAGCTCCGGGCCCCGGACTTATATTCAGGTTCTGTGCCTGCATCGGCTGATGAAGGATCATTTCCTTTCCGGAATCCCGTATAACCTTTGCGCACTGCTTCGTCTGCGGAAGTTTCGGCAGAACGGCAATTGTCAGCGGCATCGGGAGTGACGTATAGCGTTTTACGTTAGCTGCATCACGGCCGGCATCATCAATTACAAATACAAGCGTTGCACCGTTAACCGCCGCAGGAATTCCGAACGGATCGGGTATATCCTGTTTATCATTATCAGGAACCTTATACGAAACGTTTTTAACAGCAGAAGGCTTTTTTGCAGCTGAAGGAGTTTCTGTTACACTTTTAACGGCAGGAAGCGGCTGTGTTTTTTTAGATTCCGGGATTTTCTGTTTCTCAGGAACGGCCGGAACAGGTTTTGCTGCAGGAACTTTTTTCTCCGCCTGAGTATTATTCTGCGGTCTGACTTCCGGAGCTTTCTTAACGGTTTTCTGAGGAAGGGAAGGTGCTGTACCGGATGAATTCATGTATACGCACAGTGCAAGAAATCCTCCGCATACAAGACAGATTAAGCAGCATAAGAAATTAACGCCGCGCCTTGAAAGCTTTACTTTGGGTGTGTTCCTGCGGGGAGAAGTTTTTTTAGTCTTTCTGGTAACCTTACGTCGTTCAGCCATAAAAAAAGCGGTACATCAACTGTACCGCCGTTATTATAGCAAAAATATCATTTTGGATAAACAGTAAGGAAAACTTACCCTAAGAAACTTATGCAGTTACTTCCTTTACGGTCTTGCGCATTCTTCTTACAGCACGCAGTTCCATTTGTCTGATAGTTTCTGCTGAAACGCCAAGTGAATCACTGAGTTCCCTCAGTGTAGGAACATGAAGTTCCCCGTCAAAATTAAACCTTGAATAGATTACAGCCTGTTCTTTTTCAGGAAGCATGTTGAGCATCTTACGGATTTCCTGACGCTTTTCTTCTTCAAGGTACATTTCCTCAGGATTATATGTAGAATCCGGAAGCAGGTCTCCTACAGTCGAGCCTGATTCATCATTGCATTCAATGTCCAGGCTTGAAACCGTATATGAATATGCGAGAATTTCTGCAACTTTTTCCTGCTCCATTCCAAGATTCTCAGCCAGTTCAAAAAGAGTTGCCTCGCGTCCATACTGCTGAACATACATGCTCTGTACTGTATTAACGCGGCGGATAAGCTCTTCTTTTCTGTGAGGAAGGGCAATTACGGATGTCTTTCCGTAAACAAAACGCAGCATATACTGCAGGATCCAGGTATATGCATAGGTTGAAAAACGTGTTTTAAAAGAATAATGATACTTGTTTGCTGCAGCCATCAGCCCCATATTTCCTTCCTGAATAAGATCCATGATGGAAAATTTGTGTGAAGCCGAAAATTTTTTTGCAACACTTACTACAAGACGGAGGTTAGACTGAACGAGAAGCTGAACTGCCTTTTTATCACCGTTTTCGATTCTTTTTGACAGTGCAATTTCTTCATCAGCATCAAGAAGTTTATAAGCGTTCAATGAATGTAAATAATCCTGCAACAATTCCATAACTTTATCCTCATAAAAAACTTTGTAAAATATTTTGCAATTCCTGTGCCAAGTTTATTGTTTAACGATAAAATTATTCTAATAGATTTCTTATTTTCTTATTTTACAACAAAATAAACCATTTCGAAATTTTTTAACACATAAAATTCAAATGTCACGATTTGCACAGAAAAATGTTAAATTTTTTATAACTGTATGAATTTTTATACTATGAATTCCGTATACTTTTTTATACAGTTATTCATATTGAGCCAAACACTGTTTTCCGATAAAATCTATGCATATTAAAATTAAAAACAGGAAACAAAATATGAACGTCATCTGCCTGGATATGGAAGGAGTTATAGCTCCTGAAATCTGGATTGAATTTTCAAAAGTATCAGGAATCCCCGAATTAAAACGTACGACCCGCGATGAACCAGATTACGACAAACTGATGAAATGGCGTATTGGAATTCTGAAGGAACACGGCCTTACCCTCAGGGACATTCAGGATACAATTGCAAAAATCGATCCTCTCCCGGGTGCAAAAGAGTTTCTGGATGAACTCAGGAGTCTCAGCCAGACAGTAATTCTGAGCGATACATTTGAAGAATTTGCAGCTCCACTCATGAAAAAACTCGGAATGCCGACAATTTTCTGCAATTCACTTGAAGTTGATGACAAAGGATTTATCGTAAGCCACAAAATGCGCTGCCCGCAGTCAAAACTTACGACGGTCAAAGCCCTGCAGTCAATGGGATTTGAGACAATTGCCTTCGGCGACAGCTACAATGACCTTGCAATGATACAGGCAAGCAAAGCCGGATTCCTTTTCAGGACTACGGATAAAATTAAGGCAGACTATCCTGACATTCCTGCATTCACTGAATATTCAGAACTTCTCGCAGCCATAAAGGAAGCACTTAAAAACTAAAGAAATGCTCCGGCACCTTTATTTCAAACACCACGTTCCTGCCGTTAACGGGAAGCGTGAGTTTTGTAGAAGCAAGCTGGAGTTTTTTTATTTTCAGAACCTTAGCCGCCTTTTTATTCAGTTTAAAATTACCGTGTCTGTCATCTGCAGCAATCGGGCACTTAACTGAAGCAAGATGAATCCTTATCTGATGCATTCTGCCTGTTCCGAGAGTCAGGTGCAGGCGTGACAGCGTAATTTTCGTTTCTTCCGTATTTTCTGCAGCCGGGATAACGACTTCCCTTGAATCTTCAACCTCAAAATACGTTACGGCATTCATTTCACGATTTCCCTTTGAAACAGTGTCTTTAATTACGCCTTTCATTGTTTTTCTGGAGTTTAATTCAGGCACTCCGAAGCATACAGCCGTATATTCCTTGGTTACCTGCTTTGAAGCAATAAGTTTTATCCACTTTGCAGCAGCCTGAGATGATTTTGCAACAAGCATCAGTCCTGAAGTTTCCTTATCCAGTCTGTGTACCAGATACACCTTGTAACCGGTCTGTTTCGGCAGTTCTTCATCAAGCGGATGTGCAATTCCAGCCCCGCCCTGCACGCTTACGCCGAAAGGTTTGTTTATTACAAGGATTTCTTCGTTCTCATATAAAACTTCAATTTTATTCATATTATTCCGATTATTTATTGAAACTTTCTCAAGTCACTTACATTATATAAAATAACAGAGGAATAAAAAATGCAAAAACACAGAATCCTGTTTTCTTTTTTCCTGATTTTTTCTTTTATTGTCCTTCATGCATCCGGGGAATGCGTTTCGTCACAGAAATTCGGCTATATGATTGATTTCCCGGAAGGCGCTCAGATAGAAGACATGACTGAAGACGAATCAATCGTACTGATGAGCCACAAATATTTTAAGCTTAAAACGCTTTTAAGGGTCTGGCCGGCAGACAAGTATGTAACTTCATCAGACGCATTAAAGGATTCAATGAAAAAGCTCGGCGCAGAATGTGAAACAACTGACTGCATATGGCACAGGCAGAACTGCACGATAGCCATGTTCACAGGCGCAATCGAGGGAACGCAGAGTTCAGGCTGGGCAGAAGTCATACCGCTTCCTGAAAAGAAAGGATGGCTTCTCGCCTGCGTATACGCATCGTCCGATGTCGCTGAAAACATCGAAAGTGCAATGATATCTATTCTGGATTCCGTCATGCCCGACTGGTCAAGCATGCATGAAAGCGGAATCATAACCAGTACATTCTATCCCTCATCCGGCCCCGAAGCGATAACCCTGAAAATCGGAAACAGAAAAATCAGTTCAGTACTTGACAAATCTGACAGCGAAGCAAACCAGTTCGTAATCGACCGCGAATGGAATATTTTCAAGATTTATGCACAGCATCTGGACATCAACAAGGCAGCCGAAGCTCCGGTCCTCATTTCCGCATGGCAGCGTTTTTACAGGCTCACGGCAAAGGATTCAATGGCTCGTCTGTCAAAGGTTTCAGATGACATCTACATGGATTTTATGAGCGAGCTCACTTCCACACAGAGTGACAATGAACTTAAGGTTGCACAGGAACTGCTGACATGGACTCAAGGATTTGAATACAAGCGGAACGACCGTCAGACAGACAAGGCAGACTTTACAAACCTGATTGACGTGCTGAAGGGAACCGGGAATGACTGTGACAGCCGCTCTATGCTTCTTGCAGTCCTTCTCAAAAACATGGGAATGGACACCTGCTTCTTCATAAGCCCTCAGTACGGACACGCAATGTTCGGGATTCATCTAGACGGCAAGGCAGGTCAGACGATAAAAATCGACTCAACGGAATATCTTGTCGGAGAAACAACGGCAAAAGACGTAACCATCGGAATGATGAGCGCAGATATGACCGACAGAAAATTCTGGTATCCGGTTGAATTCTACTAAAAAAAAGGCTGTCAAAATGCTGAAGAAAATCTTCACCAGATTGACAGCCTTTTCAATTTACTCGGCTACAAGCAAATTGTAAGCTTCCATAGGATCACTTGTATTAAGGAGAGCCTCACGAAGTTCAGGACTCTTAAGTTTTGCACTTAAGAAACTCAATGTCTGAAGGTAGTATGAATGCTGATTATATGCGGCAGCAATCATGATAAGGATGCGTACCGGCGTATCATCAATTGTCTGAAAATCAATTATAGGATTTTTGCAGATACCAACACTCATAACGAGGTCAGTAACTGAAGAAAGCCTTACATGAGGAATTGCAATTCCGCGGCCGATAGCCGTAGACATAAGTTCTTCACGCTTAAGGATTTCAACCTCAAGTTCCTTTGCATTTTTTACCTGAGGAGAAGTTCCGAGGTTCTGTGCAAGGGCAACAAGTGCATCCTGTTTTGTAGAGTGATTTATAAATACGATTCTGTCCGGAGAAAGAATATTCCTTACTTTAACAGGAGCAGAGACTTCAACAGCCTTTACAGGAGCTGAAAGCCTTTCATTTACCCATTTCTCGATTTCTGTTTTCTTAAAGCGCCATACCGTTCCGATTTTTCCTGCCGGAATCTCACCTTTCTGAGCCCAGTCATATACAGTGCGCTCACTGACACGAAGATATTTTGCTACTTCTTCAATTGTAAGAATATCATCTTCCATGACAAATCCTCTCTATACTTTTTATTATTTTGACTTACAGTGTCTTTGTATGCATTATATTGCAAAGTTTGCGGTATTTTGTCAAGGCATACAGTCATTTTACATGATATACGGCCAGTTTTGACAAAATCCGACATAAGAATAAGTCAGTTGTAAATCATGAAATTTTATATTATTATGAGAAAATACTATGACAAAAAAAGTTAAGCCGCTCGTCACAATCTGCGTTATTTTTTTATTTCTCTATATATTTCTTGCTGCAACACCGCTTGCAAAAGAGCTTCAGTTTATTCCGCAGTGGACGATTCCGGTAGTCCTGTCAGACATTAAGCCGGAAGAAAAAAATTTTGAAGATGCCATTCCTTTCAGGTTCGGACAGAACCTCGGCTACTTTACTAAAGACAAACAAATCCTTTCATACATAACTTTTCCCTACAAGGCTGCCGTTTCAGAAAATGTATGGACCGTATACAGTCAGGATTCAACTTCCGTAAAACTTTATTCTCCATCAGGCACCCTGTCAGGAGAAATAAAAGAAAGCGGATTCCCATATCTTCATGAGGACAGAATCTTTAACTTCCTTCCGGGCGGTGCTTCTTTCTCAAGGTGCAGTGAAAGCGGAGAAATTCTCTGGCGTTATGAGACTTATGCTCCGATCACGGCCTTTTCATCAGCCGAATGCGGAACGGCAGTAGGACTTGCAGACGGAAACATAGCAGTCCTTGATAACGACGGAAAAACAGTCCTTGAGTTTGCCCCGGGCGGAAGCACATATCCTGTAATTCTTGGAACGGCACTTTCAGATTCCGGAAAATACATTGCCTGCGTAAGCGGACAGGACAACCAGCGCTTCACTCTCGGAATAAATGACAAGGGTCACATCAAGGTTCTTTATCATAAATTCCTCGAGAATCAGTCAACAAAGCAGCTTCTGATAAAATTCAGCAGGAACGAAGAATACGTTTTCTACGCATACAACGGCGGAATAGGAATAGTTGACATTCCGGAAGCAAAAGGCGCTTCAATCAATATAAAGGGCGACGTACTTTCAATAAAAGAGTCTAAGGACGAAAAAATCGTATTCATTTTGAGCAGGGATCACGGAACATACATTGTCTCTGCAATAGAACCGTTCAAAAACTATGCAGGTTCATTTTCATTTACTGCAGGAACGGCTTTTATCGAAGTCAGGGATAATTTCCTTTTTGTCGGAAAAGACGATACAATTTCAATGCTGAAAATAGTTCATAAATAATAAGGACAACCTTCATGAAAAAGACTTTGCTTTCAGCTGCAGGAACAATTTTTATTATTACGGTTGCTGCAGCATTTAACTGGCCTCAGAATGAAATTCTCTCTGATTCATTCCACTCATACTTCGGACAGTACAGGGGCGGCAGGCTCAGTTCATCACTTATTTTTTCGGACAGTGAAGAAATAAAAGTCTGTGAAAAAGGAAGGGTTCTTGCAGTTCTTGGTGAACACAATGAAGATTCAGAACTTTTTGAAAGCCCTCTCGGCAATGCAATGATAGTTTCTCATGATGACAATATGCTCACGGTTTACGCAAACCTCGACGAAGATTTTCAGGAAGAACGGACAAAGATGAACTTCGTAGAAAGCGGAACTGCAATCGGCGCATGCTCAAATTCAGCCTGGCAGGAATCAGAAAGCTGCCTTGAATTCAAGGTAATCGACACAAAAAACAAGGTATTCATTAATCCGCGCATTCTTATGCCGAGAGTAGGACAGGAAGCACCACTATCACTCCGCGGAATCACAGCAGTAAACAAGAAGGGAACAGAATACGACCTGATTACACAGGATTCACTTCCGTCAGGCTCATACAGCATTTACCAGCAGAGACAGAGGGTAACGATGCCATACCGCTCCCGCATATACATCAACGGTTACACTGCAGATTCCATTACTTACGACACCCTCATAACTAAATCCGGCAGGCTGTGTACGTCAGGAAACACAAACTACACTTCTGAAGAAATCTACCCTTCTCACGACAGGATTCTTCTCGGACACGTAAACATTCCGAAGGGAAAGGTAAAAATGAACGTTGTTCTTGAAGATATTCTCGGTAAAGAAAAACACATGACCATTACCTTCACTTCAAAATAATTTTTTTCTTCAGATTCGGTTTTTCTCCGGTCAAAGGCGCCGGATATAATTTTAATTGTGATTTGAAAATAATCGTGATAAAATAGAATTTATGGAACATGGTTTAATTACATCAGCTTCGGGCTGGAGAAAAGTTTTTGCCGTCTCTGGGGATGAAAATGACATTACTCCTGAGATTTCGCTCGAAGACAGGGCTGCAGCCGCATTTGCAGCAGACGTATTTGCAGATTACATTTCATCTGAAAGTCAGAGAAGTCCTTCAATAATTTTAGGCATGGACACACGTCCTACAGGCCCGGCTATCGCTGATGCAATGCTTCGTGTCTTCATGGCAAAAAAGATTGCCGTAAGCTATGCAGGAATCATCGCTGCTCCTGAAATCATGGCATACAGCCGCACGGTTTCCGGTTTCGTTTATATTTCTGCAAGCCACAATCCTGTCGGCCACAACGGAATAAAATTCGGTCTGTCAAACGGCGGTGTATTAAATGCAGCACAGAATGCAGTTCTTGTTGAAGAATTTAATAAACGCTTTGAAGCTCCAGGTGCACTGGAAAAAGCAGAAGAACTTATAAAACAGTGTTCAGACATAGACCTTGACTGGGTTTATGCCGAAAGCCTCGCAGTAAAACGTGAAGCCAGCGTTATATATCATTCCTTCGCAAAACTTACAATTTCAGGAACTGACTCTGTAGCACAGCAAAACCGTTTCTTTGCTGAAGTACGCCAGTATGCTCGTTCCAATCCGATGGGGATTCTGTGCGATATGAACGGCTCGGCAAGATGTCTTTCAATTGACGAAAGGTTCCTTAAGGAATGCGGAATTTCCTTCTACGCAATGAACAATATTCCCGGCAAAATTGAACACGGTATTATCCCTGAAGGAAGCAACCTTACATATCTTGCTGATAAAATGCAGCAGATGCAGGCAGAAGGCAAAAACGACGTAATTCTCGGATACATGCCGGACTGCGACGGTGACCGCGGAAACATAGTCTACTGGGATGAAAAAGAAGAAAAGGCAAAAATCATTCAGGCACAGGACGTTTTTGCACTTTCAGTACTTTCTGAACTCGCCTTTTCAAAATACATTAGTGAACTCGCCGGAACAGATGCAGGGCTTGCTTCCAAGGCTGAGATTTTCCTGCGCTCAAAGAATCAGCAGAAAATGGCAGTTGCCGTAAATGATCCGACCTCGATGAGAATCAATGAAATTGCCGCCTCCCTTGGTGCTGATGTTTTCAGGGCTGAAGTCGGTGAAGCAAATGTCGTTAATCTTGCACGCGAAAAGCGTGATAACGGCTATACAGTAAGAATCCTCGGCGAAGGTTCAAACGGCGGAAACATTACACACCCGGCCGCTGTCAGGGATCCGATTAACACGCTGTTTGCAATAATCAAGCTCCTTTCAATACGGGATTCAAACAGTATCGAAGGCACAAAAATCAAGGGACTCTTCCATATCTGGTGCGAAGCAAGCGGCCAGGAAGATAAATACAGGGAAGATTTTACGCTTGAGGACATCCTCATGACACTTCCGCAGTATACGACAACGGGTGTAAGCGAAAAGCGTGCTGTCCTTAAAATCAAGACTGCAGATCATGCCGTGCTTAAAAAGAACTTTCAGACTGTTTTTGAAAAGCAGTGGGCAGAACACCGGCAGGAACTTGAAAAAATGTACGGTTTCGTTTCCTATGAAGCAGTCTGCAACAACGGAACTGTTGAAACAAGAAACCTGACAGATTACTCAAAGAGCGGGCGCGGAGGACTCAAGATTCTTTTCAAAGACAAAGATTCGAGACCACTGGCATTCATGTGGATGCGCGGAAGCGGTACAGAACCTGTTTTCAGGGTAATGTGTGACGTAAAGGGTAATAATCCTGCTGAAGAACAGAAACTTCTCGACTGGGAAAGAACAATGATTCTGAATGCAGATAATAATTAAACTTATCCGAATAATCATCGCAACTAAATAAGGAGTACATATCATGGAAAAAGCAGAAATCTTAGCGCGTGCAAAAAAATACATCGCCGAGGAAAAGGACGAAAGGTTCCGCAAGGAAGTTGAGGAACTCGTCGCAAAAGAAGATATGAAGGAGCTTGAAGACCGCTTCTATCAGACTCTTGAATTCGGTACAGGCGGTTTGCGTGGCGTAATGGGCGGCGGAACTAACCGCATGAACACTCTTGAAATCAACCTTGCGACACAGGGCCTGGCAAACTATGTTCTCAAAGCATTCCCGGAAAAGGCAAAAGACGGTACTTTGAGCGCAGTTGTCGCTTATGATTCCCGCAAAAACTCTGATGTATTCGCTGAGGCTACGGCTCTTATTCTTGCCGCAAACGGAATCAAGGCTTATCTTTTCACAGGTCTCCGCCCGACACCGGAGCTTTCTTATGCTATCCGTGAGCTTAAGGCTCAGACCGGCGTTGTCGTAACAGCTTCTCACAACCCGCCACAGTACAACGGCTACAAGGCTTACTGGGATAACGGTGCCCAGGTCATCGAACCGCATGATGCCGGAATCATCGATGAGGTTAATGCCGTAAAAGAAGTCAAAACTATTTCCAAAGACGAAGCTATCAAGAGCGGAAAACTCGTCCTTATCGACAAAGAAATCGACGAGAAATTCTGGGCCATGTGTAAGGCTCAGCTTTTCCGACCAGAGCTTATCAAAGAAAAGGCTTCTTCTGTCAAAATCGTATACACACCGCTCCACGGAACCGGTGCTA
>DGTU01000184.1 GCA_002394465.1 Treponema sp. UBA4328
TTCATCAAAAAGAATTACCTGTGAATCAAGGGCTACGGCACGCGCAATTCCGACACGCTGCTGCTGACCGCCGGAAAGTTCTGACGGATAATAATCAGCCTTGTCCAGAAGACCGACTTTTTTCAGTTCTGACAGAGCCCTTTCCCTTGCAGCCTGCCTTGAAACTCCTCTTGCCGTAACAAGGCCTTCCATTACATTTTCAACGGCAGTTTTATTTGCGAAAAGATTGTAATTCTGGAATACGAAGGAGGTTTTTCTGCGTATCTCCAGGATTTCCTTTTTTCTGGCACCGTGTAAATCTACTGTCTGCTCTCCGATTGTCAGTCTGCCGGAATCAGCCTTTTCAAGAAAATTTATGGAACGGAGCAGGGTTGTCTTTCCGGAACCGCTCGGTCCGAGAATAACGACAACATCTCCTTCTTCAACCGTGAGGGATACTCCGTTAAGCACCTGAAGGTGACCGAACGATTTTTTAACGTTTTCAAGCCTTATCATTTCTTTTTTCCTCCGTTTCTGTTTTTGCTCAGGGCCTTTTCAGCCTTGTGAAATATAAACTCCATGACTGCACCGAAAATCCAGTAAATTATTGCTGCAGCAACATATCCTTCAAGGAAACTGTAGGTGTCGTTGCAGGGAATAAGTGCGCCGTTCAGAACGTCATTTATTCCGAGTACGATGACGATTGAAGTATTTTTGATGGCACCGACCATGCTGTTTGTAAGATTTGGAAGTGCTACAGGGATTACCTGGGGGATGATTATCCTTCTCAGTGTCTGCAGAAAAGTCAGGCCGCAGGCATAGCAGGCTTCATACTGTCCTTTCGGAATTGCACTGAAGGCGCCGCGGATTGTTTCGGATGTAGCACAGCTTCGTCCCATTGTAAATGTGAAATATACGACCATCATTGAACCGTTTTCAAACGGAGTCATCATGGTCAGGTAAATCAGATGGTAGATTAAAAGTTCAACCATGACCGGAATTCCCGTATAAAACGGGATGAAAAGGTCAAAGAACCTTGAAATTACAGGCACCCGGAAAAACCGGATCATTGCAATTATTGTTCCGAATATCAGAGAAAGCGTAAATGGAATAAATGCAAGCTTTACCGTAACAGGCAGATATTTAAGGGCGAATTCAAATGAATCCAGAAGATAAGAAAAATTGAAACTCATGCTGCTTCCTCCTTATCTTTCTTTATATTTTGCCTTTTGTTCTGCTGTTTGAGTTTTCTGTTTACAAGATAAAGCGCCACCTGCAGAATAAAGTTAATGACTATGAATGTAAGTGCAAGAATTATATAACTTTCAAGCGTATGTCCGGTCCTGGAACCGATTGCCTGCGCATAGCCTATCATGTCCACTACGCCTATCATTGATGCAAGGCTCGTGCTTCGGAACAGACCGATCAGGTTCATTCCAAGCGGCGGAATTGCAATTTTAAAGGCCTGGGGAAGAACAATTCTCGTAAATCCCTGAAAATTCGTAAGTCCGCAGGCAAGGGCCGCTTCAGTCTGGCCTTTAGGAACGGCAAGAATTGAACCGATGAAAATTGCTGACTGAAACGCTCCTTCATTCAGAATAAGCGCTATGTCAACAAAGACTATTTTTTCCCAGCTTCTTGTGTTTATTCCGAATGCTGATTCAAGAATCAGCGGAAGTGCATAATATACGATCAGCATCTGCACAAGAATCGGAGTTCCCCTTTCAAACGAGATGAACACCCGGAGAATCTGAGACAGAACCTTTGTTCTGCGGATCTGGATGCAGGCAATCACAAGTGCCAGAAGCATTCCGAAAACAAAGGATACTGCCGTTATTTCCAGGGTCAGTGGAAGTTTGCTTAAGATTTTGGGCAGGTTCTCAAAAAATCTGTCCCACGAGAAATATTCTCCCATTGGCCTTATTTTTCCTTAGTTGTCTTTGTAATCATATCCAAGTGCTTTTACGGAAATTTCTGAAAGTTTTCCGCTTGCAACCAGGTCATTGAGCACGGCATCAAAGTCAGCCTTTAACTTTCCCTGCTCCTTGTTGAAAAGCACGTATGCATCGCTTTTCCTTACAGGTTCTTTTCCTACAAGCTTGACGACATCGCCATACTGCTGGACTTTTTTTCTGAACAGGGCTTTTGTACTTGTGCTTGCGTCAATTGAACCGTTTTTGAGGGAGGCAAGCAGTTCTTCGGTTGTAAGTTTTGCATAGATGACCTTGTATTTTTTGTCATCAGGAAGATCCTTGTTGAGGTTTTCAAGCTTCGTTCCCATTGCAGCACCTACAGTTGAACCGCCGAGAACTGTTTTTCCCTGCAGGTCTTCAAGGGAATTGATGTCATTTCGTGTCGAAAGAACCTGAATGTATGAATCATAGCAGAGATAGCCGCTCTCAGAGAAAAGGTAGTTTTTTCTGCGTTCTTCATTCGACTCATACTGCTTTAATCCGATATCGAATTTGCCGGCAGAAAGACCAAGAAGAATTCCTTTCAGATCTGAGGTTTCATATTTGAATTCATACTGCGGAAGTGCCTCATCGATTGCCTTGAGCATATCAATCTCATAACCTGCAAGTTCACCTTTTTCGTTGAGGTAGCTGAAATCAGATTCGTAGCCGACACCGACATAAACTGTCTTAACTTCAGAAGTATTTTTACTGCAGGAAATAAGACCGAACGGAACTGTTATTGCAGCCAGCAGGACTGCAGCCTTTGTAATTGATTTTTTCATGTTTGACCCCTTGTTTTTATTTTTTCTGGCCATAAAATACCCGTCTGCGGAGATTCCAGCTGTTAAATCTTGCGCATGGCGGTATTCTGCGGCCATTATTCGCTGAATTGTGAGAAGAAAATTAAGTTTGATTTTCTGAAAAAAAAATTAGTTAGAAGAAGGACAGAGACACATCACGCCGTTACGGAAATTTTCACGGATAAGTTTTTCAAAGTAAACTGTCATGCTGTGCCCCCTTGCGTTTTTAAGGTTATTAACCTGTTTATCTATGTGGTGACTATACAAGTTATTACCTATCTAGTCAATAGGTAATAACAAAAAATTATGGTGTTTTTAATGATTAGTGCTGCATGTCTTCCAGCATGGATCTGAGTGTATATAGTTTATGCTTCAGGTCACGTACTTCATCAAGACTTTCCATGATTCTGCTGAGCATATAGATGTCTGCCAGGCATCCGTCAAAGAAAAAGTCTGCAAAGGTAGCAAAATTCCCGATCTGAATCCTGTAATCCTGGGGAACCTGAATGCTTCCGAGGATATCCTGAAGCCGCCGCATCATGGAATTTACATGATCCATCGCTTCTCCTGCACGGTTTATCTTTGAGTGCTTGATCATGTCCGTGATGAATCCGCTGCCGAATACGTCAAAAAAGCCCCAGCCTCTGGCACTTGAAAGGGAACTTTCTGCGTCTTCGACATAGTCAAGAATCTGCTCAGTGAGGCTGAGTGCCTCTGAAATCTGCTGTCTGTTTTCCATAATTTTTTCCGGCTCCTGACAGTAATTTTATCATACACTTGCGTATACAGAAAGAATTTTGATTTATGAAAGAATAAAAGAAACTTGCGATTGACTTATTGCATGATTATACGAAAATTTTGTATAATTATGCAAAATTCGGTGGCATGGAGATAATATGGCTTCTAAAATTGTTGTAAATAATTACGGTTCGTTTGACGTTACGATGGTAAAGGGCAAAGGCTCGACAGTCTGGGATTCAAACGGCAAAAAATACATCGACTTCCTTGCAGGAATTGCAGTCAACTGTCTTGGTCACAATTTCAAGCCTCTTGTAAAGGCAATCTCAAAACAGGCAAAAAAACAGATCCATGTCTGCAATTATTTTGTAACCGATACCGGAGTTCAGTATGCAGAGGAGCTTCTTGCAAAAACAGGCTTTGATGCCGTTTATTTCGGAAATTCCGGCGCCGAGGGAAACGAAGCTGCAATCAAGCTTGCACGCAAATACGGATACCTTAACGGCGGTGAAAAGCGCCGCGTAATCTATACCCTCGAAAGTTCTTTCCATGGCCGCACGCTTGCAACCCTTACTGCTACCGGTCAGGAAAAATTCCACCCGGCATGCTTTGCTCCATATGCAGAATGCTTTAAGACAATCAAAGCCAACGACTGGGAAGCAATCAAAACTGCTTTTGATGATACGACTGCAGCCCTCCTTATTGAATGCGTTCAGGGAGAAGGCGGCGTTAATATAGTAGATGCTGAATGGGCAAAGGCTGCTGCTGAAGCTGCAAGAAAAGCCGGTGCAATCGTAATGGCTGACGAAGTTCAGACCGGATTCGGACGCACGGGTACCCTGCTTGCAAGCGAACAGCTCGGATTTAATCCTGAGGTCGTAAGCTTTGCAAAGGGCGCTGCAGGCGGGGTTCCGTTCGGCGGAATACTCATCCGCGGAAAAGCTGCTGACGTATTTAAAGCCGGCGATCATCAGTCGACCTTCGGCGGAAACCCGCTTGCCTGTGCTGCAGGACTTGTCGTGCTTCATGAACTCACAAAGCCGGGCTTCCTTGAAAGCGTAACAGAAAAGGGCGATTACATGCGCCGTAAAATCGCTGAATTCGGGGCAAAATGCACCGGTGAAATCCGCGGTAAAGGCCTTATGATTGGCGTTGACATGATTGAGCCGTCAAATGCGGTTGAAATCGAGAAAAAACTCCTTGCAAAAGGCCTTCTCACATCAACTGCAGGTAAAAACACCCTGCGAATCGTTCCGCCGCTCAACATTTCATATAAGGAAATTGACGAAGGACTTGCAATCCTCAAGGATGTCCTTCTGAGCGAATAAAGCAAAATCCGGTTTTATCTGTGGAAAAAAAACTGACTTTTCATTATAATTAAATTCCGTTATGAGAAACGGATTTGATAATGAAAAGTATCTGCGGATACAGTCGGAACACATTAAGGAACGGATCGCTCATTTCGGCGATAAACTTTATCTGGAATTTGGCGGCAAATTATTTGATGATTACCATGCAAGCCGCGTTCTTCCGGGATTCCAGCCGGATTCAAAACTTAAAATGCTCATGCAGCTCGCTGACGTGGCGGAAATCGTCATCGTAATCAGTGCAGTTGATATCGAAAAGAACAAGGTCCGCGGTGACCTTGGAATTACCTATGACAAGGATGTTCTCCGTCTTCGCGATGAGTTTATGAACAGGGGACTTTACGTCGGTTCAGTCGTCATCACTCACTATGACGGTCAGGACAGTGCAAAGGCCTTCGCAAAACGCCTTAAAAAACTCGGCATAAAATCTTATTTCCATTACATGATTGAAGGCTATCCGAACAACGTTGCCCTCATTGACAGCGATAAAGGCTACGGCAAAAACGATTATGTTGAAACTTCGCGTCCTCTTGTAGTAATCACGGCTCCAGGACCTGGAAGCGGTAAAATGGCTGTCTGCCTGAGCCAGCTTTACAACGAAAACAAAAGGGGAGTGAAGGCAGGCTATGCCAAATTTGAAACTTTTCCTATCTGGAACCTCCCGCTCAAGCATCCGGTAAACATTGCCTACGAAGCTGCTACAGCCGACCTGAATGACGTAAACATGATTGACCCGTGGCATCTTGAAGCATATGGAAAGACTACCGTTAACTACAACCGCGATATTGAGATTTATCCTGTACTTGATGCAATTTTCAAGGGTATTTACGGCGAAAATCCATATAAATCACCGACAGACATGGGCGTAAACATGGCCGGAAACTGCATCATTGATGATGAAGCGTGCCGCTATGCTTCGAACCAGGAAATCATACGCCGCTACTATACGGCACTCTGTAATCTTGCAGAAGGAAAGGCAAACGAAAGCGAAGTAAACAAGCTTTCCCTCCTGATGCAGCAGTCACAGCTCAAGCCTGAAGACAGAAAGGTTGCCGTTGCAGCAAATGAACGCGGTGCAAAATCCGGTGTTCCTGCTGCTGCAATTGAACTTGAAGACGGAACCATTATTACTTCAGAAACTTCAGCCCTGCTTGGAACCTGTGCTGCACTTATCCTTAATGCGACAAAACATCTTGCCGGAATCGACCACAAGGTTAAGCTGATTTCAAAGGATATGATTGAACCGATCCAGAACATGAAGGTTAATTACCTTAAAGGAAACAATCCGCGCCTTCATACGGATGAAGTTCTTGTTGCACTTGCAATGCTTT
>DGTU01000089.1 GCA_002394465.1 Treponema sp. UBA4328
CGGCTCCAACATCTTCAACATCCTCTTGATTCTTGGAGTGTCCGCAGCGATACGTCCTGTCGAGGTCGTGGCCGCTTCCGTGTACGACATGGCGATTCTCCTGTTCGTCAGTCTTGTCGTGTTCGTCTTCTCCCTTACCAAGAGAAAAATTCTCCGCTGGGAAGGCGCGTTCATGCTCGTCTGCTATGCCGCGTCAACAGCGTTCGCGATAATGCGCTGATTTTCTTTTTTGTTTGCACGGGGGCGTTTTTTCCGCCTCCGTTTTTTTGAAAAAAATAGAAGAGACTGTTGACAAGAAAGTTTGTTTCGATTATTATAATAATCACTTCGCCGCTGTAGCTCAGTTGGTAGAGCAATGGACTGAAAATCCATGTGTCGTTGGTCCGATTCCAACCGGTGGCATAAAGACTCCTGAAGTTTCAGGAGTCTTTTTTTATGTCTTTGAAATTATAGGGAAATGTGTTATAATTACATATATTCCTGTATATAAAAGGAGGATGATAAATTATGAAATTACTTAAAAAACTTATCGCAGTATCATCATTTTTTGCAGTTAGTGCAGCATCTTTTGCGTTCGACTGGACGACAATTGATGCACTTGATAAGTACAATCAGACTGCTGCAACACTCAGTGACGGACTCGGAGATTTCTGTGAACAGCTGGCAATTGCAGTTCCTCAGGCAGCTACACAGCAGAATGTATGGGCAGATGCCTATATCGGAAAACTTTTCCCTTCTGTACCTCCGCATTTCGGCGGCGGCCTTAACTTCGGTCTGACACACATTGATACGTCAGGACTTGCAAAGGCTGCTGAAACCCTTAACATCAAGGGAATTGAAGACAGCTATTATTTCCCTGTATTTACGCTCGACCTTAGGGTTGGTGGTGTAATTCTTCCTTTTGACTGTGATGTCGTATTCATGAAGACCGGTAAAATCGGTACGGAAATCATGGGCGCAGACCTTGACGTAGACTTCTTTACTGTCGGATTTGATGCACGCTATGCCCTTGTTGAAGGCGGACTGATTCTTCCAAAAGTTTCTGTAGGCCTCGGATATTACTACAACCAGGGAACTTTCAATGCTGATTCAAGCTATGCAACTGCTGAAATCAACTATAAGGTTCAGACACTTTCAATGTCAGCACAGCTTTCAAAGAGCTTCCTTCTCTTTACTCCATTTGTCGGCGTAAGGGGACTTGTTTCAAAATATGACAATGACTGGAAATGGGTAATCAGGAACAATTCTGCCGTAACACAGCTTGCTTCCGTTACAGGTGCAAAGCCAACTGATTCAGGCAGCAAAAGTTCAGATTCTTTTGACTTCGGTGCAATCCAGCCGCAGGTTTATGCAGGCGTAGGCTTCAATATTGTTGTACTTCAGGTTACTGCAAGCGTAACTGCTGACCTCCGCCACATTACGGATTCAGGACTCTGGTCAGGAGCACTGAGCGTAAGGGCTAAACTCTAATTTCAACAGTATATTAAACTGAAAGACGCTTCCAGAGTGAAGCGTCTTTTTTTATTTTTCATTGCCGGGCTTGACCCGGCAATCTGACTGCTCTATACATTCCCTTAAAACTGTGTCATAATGATACAATGAAAACGTTAAATATCGTGTTTGCGGGCGGGGGCACGGGCGGACACATTTATCCTGGACTTGCAGTCTGTGATGAAGTACGCACGTTATTCAAGGAAAAGAATATTCCCCTTAAACTTTTCTGGCTCGGCAATTCGGCCGGAATGGACAGAAACCTTGTTTCAAAAAGTGAAAGCGTAGATAAGTTTTACGGCATTCCCTCAGGAAAACTCCGCCGTTATTTTTCAATAAAAAACTTTTTTGATCTCTTTAAAATCGGAGCCGGATTCATTAAGGCTTTTTTTATCCTGCTTAAACTTAGGCCTGTAATGCTTTTTTCAAAGGGGGGCTTCGTTTCCGTTTCGCCATGCATGGCTGCAAAACTCCTGCACATTCCGGTTTATACTCATGAATGTGATTTTACTCCGGGACTTGCTACGAGAATAAATGCCAAATCAGCAAAAAAAATCCTTGTTACATATGAACAGACAAAGGACTATCTTGCTCCTGCACACAGAAATAAGGCTGTAGTAACGGGAAATCCTGTCAGGCCTGTCTTTTACGAAAGTAATCCTGACAACGGAAAGAAATTCCTTTTTTCGGAACGTGAAGACTATGATCCTTCAAAGCCTGTCCTTATGGTGCTCGGGGGAAGTCTCGGTGCGCATCAGATTAACGAAATGATTGCTGCAAACCTTGAAACCCTTACACAAAAATATAATGTCGTTCATCAGTGCGGAGCGCGCGATTATGAACAGATGAAGACTGATAAAAAAGGATATTTCCTTCATGCATTTATCTATAAGGAAATGTGTGACTGTATTTCGTGCGCTGATGTAATTGTTTCCCGTGCCGGTGCAAATTCAATCTGGGAATGTTCTGTTCTCGGAAAGCCTATGATTCTTATTCCCTTGTGCGGAAGCGGAACAAGGGGCGATCAGGTTGATAATGCAGAGTTCTTCGTCAAAAACGGTGCTGCCGTTTCGCTGACGGGGGAAGAAGCAACGGGTGAAAACCTTATTGAAGCACTTGATAAAATGAGTGATGCAGATTACAGAAAAAAAACTGCCCTCGCAAGTGCTTCTCTGTCAGAAGGAAAAAGACCTGCAAAAAGAATTGCAGAACTGATATATGAAGAGTGTCAGCTTTCAGGAGGAGCAGAATGACTTTTATTGATGTAATTTACCTTATCGTTATACTTTTTTTCGCAATAATCGGAATTAAAAACGGTTTTATAAAAGAGGTTTTCGGAAAGCTTGCCGTCATACTCGGTATTATTGCAGGTATTTCGTTTACAAGCAGTCTCCAGCCTGCAATGTCAAAGTTTATTTCAAATACGGCAGTTTCAACAGTCGTAAGTTTCTTTATTCTTTTTGTTGCAGTTTTCCTGCTGGTTCATATCGTGCAGGTTATAGTTGCAAAAATATTTGAAGGGGATATCCTTCAGGGACTTGACCGCGTACTCGGCTTTATAATTGGTGCTGCTGAGGGTGCCGTTGTTGTATGCCTTCTCCTGATCCTTATGATAAGCCAGCCGTGGTCAGAAGACATCCAGCGTTTTGCTCAGAACGGAATGTTCTATACGATCCTCAATCCGTTCATTGCTTCTCCGATTGAATACATGCAGGGAGTCTTTGTCAATGTTTGATAATCTCCTTTATCAAAAAACATCAGAGCTCCTTATACAGGATATAAACAATTCGCGTGTTCCTGGTGCAATTCTTCTTTCAGGTCCAGAATCAAGCGGAAAGCTTACCTGTGCACTTGAAACTGCAAGAATTCTTTCCTGCTCCGGAACTAAGAAATATCCCAAAGGACACTGGCTTTGTGACTGTCCGTCCTGTAAGAAAAACAAGGCTCTCGTAAATACAAACATAATTCTCGCAGGTCCAAGGGACTGCCAGCTTGAAATAAGTGCCGCAAAAAGAACCTTTCTTCAGGCTGCTGCAAACAATGAAAATTATCTCAGGGCAACGCACTATCTTTTTGTCCGTGCCGTAAGAAAACTTACAATGCGCTTTTCACAGGTGCTCTGGGAAGGGAACGATAAACTCAACAAGCTTTCTGTCCTGACACAGGCTGTAGAAGAGCAGCTTGAAAAAATTGATTTTGACAGGGAACTTCCTGATTTTGATACCCTCGTCAAGATATGCGATGACATTACCAAAAATACCCTCAGGCTCGAAGAAGACTTTATGTATGATTCAATTCCGGTTGATCAGATCCGGCGTGCTTCTTCCTGGGCGCGGCTTAAGTCCCATGAAGGTAAAAAAGTCTTTATAATTGAAAATGCTGACCGCATGCTCGAAAATGTCCGCAACGCACTGCTTAAAATTCTTGAGGAGCCGCCTGAAGATACTGTCTTTATCCTGACGACTTCAAGGCGTGGTGCCGTAATGCCGACCATTTTAAGCCGCGTACGTACATATGATTTCTATCAGAGGACATTCGATCAGGAATCAGAAGTTATTGAGCGGGTTTTTCACGATAAATTCAGGAACGGCAATAAAAATCTCGGAGATTACCTTCAGGTTTTTCTTCCGGTTACTCCTTCTGAAATATTCAATTATTCAAAACGCTTTTATGACGGAATTCAGAATAATCAGATTTTCCAGCTTGATACAATCGTTAAAGGCTGTGCTTCCTTCAAGCCTAAGATTCTCCTTAAGCTTTTTTTAAGGGGCCTTTACGACTGTCAGAAAACGGATGAAAATTCCCTCAAAAATACTGAACTGAGCTTCAGAAATGTTGAAGCCGTAAGGGAATGCTTTAATAACGTAACGATTTACAATCAGTCACCGCTTGCTGCACTGGAAAAACTTTACCGTGACATGGCTTCGAACAGAAATATGTTTTTGAGGTAGTTTATGACGGATTTTTCCAAGCGTGCAAAAGACAAACTTTCAAAGCTTTCGGGAACTCAGATTGAAGGAATCATAAACGAGCTTTCTGACAAAAATGAAATCCTTTCTTCGATTTTCCAGTCGCTTAACACCGGACTTATCTGCGTTGACAGGGACTGGCGGCTTTTGTGCATAAATACTGCAGCCGAAATCCTGCTTCCTTTTACGGTAAAACCTGAAATAAATGATACCAAAAGCGTATGGAACTATATTAACAATGATGAAATAAAGGAATTCCTTCATACCTGTCATTATGAAAATAAAATCAATCTGAGCGAACAGTTTTCAATCCTGACTTCTGGAGGAGACGTCCGCTTCGTTGAAATATCAGTTTCTCCGCTGATGAAATTAAACGAAAACATCGGTTCAATCGTAAGGATTTATGATATTACACAGGATAAAAACAGGGAAATCCTTATGCACAGAATGGAAGCCCTTGCAGGACTTACAAATATTGCTGCAAGCGTCGCCCATGACATCAAGAATCCTTTAGGTGCAATTTCAATTCACATTCAGCTGATACAGAAGGCAATCAATAAAAAGCGCAGCAGTGACGGAATGCTTCCGGCTCCGAAGTTTCTTGAAAATTACCTTGATATCGTAAACGAAGAGATTGACCGCCTCAACAAGATTGTCGTTGATTTTTTAATGGCAGTCAGGCCCGTAAGTGCTAAGTTTGAGCTTGCCAATCCGGATAAACTCCTTTCAGAGTACATTGATTTCTTTAAGCCTGAGTTTGAAAACAAAAAGATCCATGTTGACTGTCAGTTTGCAGAAAATACTCCGCACATAATGCTTGACCCGAAGCTCTTTAAGGATATTTTTGTAAACCTTGCGCAGAATTCGCTGCAGGCACTTGAAAATGAAGTCAGGCCGGAAAAAATATTTTCGGTCAGGTCAATTGTGCGTGATGACAAATACATTATCTGCATAAGCGACAACGGATGCGGAATGAGCGATGAAACGGCCTCGAGGGTATTTGAACCTTATTATACGACCAAGGCTAACGGAACGGGACTCGGAATGTCCATGGTTTATAAGATCGTCAAGGAATTTAACGGCGATATAAATGTTGAAAGCGAGCAGGGAAAAGGAACCGTCTTTACGATTCAGTTCCCGGTTCCTCAGGCAGGACAGAAATTAATTTGCGGTGAATAAAAATGCAGTTTACGATTTTAATTATTGATGATGAAAAAAATATCCGCGACGGACTTGCAGCTGATTTTGAAATGGACGGCTATAACGTCAAGACAGCTGCATCAGGAAAAGAAGGTCTGGACTTTCTGGAAAAAGGAGGTATAGATCTTGTCATTACAGACCTGAGGATGAACGGAATCAGCGGGGAAGAAGTCCTTCAGCATGTAACGTCACAGATGCCTGGAATCCCCGTTATCGTACTTACGGGACACGGTTCGATTGATGCTGCCGTCAAGGCGATGCAGAACGGAGCCTACGATTTCCTTACAAAACCGCTTGACTTAAATCAGCTTGAAGTAATCGTAAAGCGTGCCCTTGAAGGACGTGAACTTCGCGTTCAGCACGAAGCCCTGCTTGAAACCGTAAAGGCTTCACAGAAAACACAGATAACAGGAACTTCTCCGGCAATCCTCCGCGTAACTGAACTTGTAAAAAAAGTTGCTCCTGCAAAAATAAGCGTTCTTATAACAGGGGAGAGCGGGGTCGGAAAGGAAGTCGTTGCCCGTTCAATCCATAACCTTTCTCCAAGAAGCGGAAAGAATCTTGTCATAGTAAACTGTGCTGCACTGAGTGAAAGCCTGCTTGAGAGTGAACTTTTCGGACATGAAAAGGGTTCATTCACGGGAGCAGAAAACCTCCACCGCGGAAAATTTGAACTTGCAAACGGCGGAACAATTTTCCTTGATGAAATCGGTGAAATTAATCAGAGTACGCAGGTTAAGCTTCTTCGTGTCCTTCAGGAGCGGAAGTTTGAACGTGTCGGCGGCGAACAGACAATAGAAGTTGACGTAAGGGTAATTGCCGCAACAAACAAAAATCTCGAAAAAGAAGTAAAAGCCGGACGGTTCCGCGAAGACCTTTTCTTCCGCCTGAACGGCATCAATATCGAAGTTCCGCCTCTGCGCGAAAGAAAGGATGACATTCCGCTGCTGCTCAATGAATTCCTTGAACGCTATAACGAAGAAAATTCAAAATCAGTAAAGGGCTTTGATTCTGAAAGCCGTCTTGCACTTTACAAATATGACTGGCCGGGAAACATCCGCGAACTTCAGCATTGTGTTGAAAGGGCAGTTGTAATGGCAAACGGTGAGGAAATAACGGCTGATGACCTTCCTCCGTCAATCATGAACAGAAGCAGCGAAAACGTAATTTCAATTCCTATGGGAATAAAAATGGATGAGGCTGAGAAAATAATCATTCAGCAGAATCTTGCCTTTAATAAGGGAAACAAGAGCCGTACGGCAGATATCCTTGGAATCGGAAGGAAAACCCTTCACCGTAAACTCGAAGAGTTCGGAATAGAGTAGGAATTATCTTTTTCCTTCGTACCAGTCTGCGAGTATATGCCAGTTTTTAATCAGTTCTTCAGTCATTTTCCGGGATGACGGAGATTCATTTCCCTGGTTTTTGTCCGGATGATAGAATTTTAACTTCTGGTGATAGATTTTTTTTGCTTCTTCGTAGGTAAAATTAACCGAAATACCAAAACCCTCAAAAGCCTTTTTTACTTCAGGAGGCATATCGAGCTGCTCCTTTGTGTAAATATGTCCGCTTTCAAGGGTTTCGTTCAGTAAATCACCTAATTTATCATACATTCCCATGCTGGTGCGGCGGGGATAAATTAAATTACTGTTCCGGAAGGAATTACGGCACCCTTACGGATAACGATGATTCCGTCTGCACTGTAGAACAGTCCGTGATCTCCGTCATCGTATTTGTTTCCGTCAACGTTAATCCTTACATCGTCACCGATAGCTGCATCCTTGTCTATGATCGTCTGACTGATCCTGCAGTTTTTACCGATACCGATGTTCGGACGCTTTGTCTTTTCGTTTTCTTTTTTCTCTTCGTCGCTTTCGTAGAAGTCTGCACCCATTACGATTACGCCGTCAAGTTCTGTTCCGACTTCGATCGTAGAACGTACTCCGATTACAGAGCGCTTGAGCTTGCACTTTGAAATTACACAGCCTTCAGATGTAAGGGAATTCTCGATTGCAGCATCATTGATTTTTGAAGGCGGCAGGTTACGCATGTGAGTGTAAATCGGCTGTACTGCATCGTAGAGATCGAATGCAGGATGATAGTTTGTGAGGTCAAGGGTTGCATTGTAGAACGTGCGGATTGTACCGATGTCTTCCCAGTATCCGTCAAAGATATATGAATTGACCTTTTTGTTCTTGATTGAACGCGGAATGATTTCCTTACCGAAGTCTGTAAACTCATTGTCCAGGGCTTCTTCCATAGTCTTTGCGTTGAAAATATAGATACCCATTGAGGCAAGGTATTCTTTTTCAGGAGGAAGGTCTCCGCGTGAGTTCTTTGGAATTTTCCAGTCAGAAATGTCCTTGTCCGGAGCCGGTTTTTCCTGGAAGGCAGTAATGCGTTTTTTGGAATCAATCTGCATGATTCCGAATCCGCTTGCATCGCGGCGGTTAACTGCTGTAGTTGCAATCGTAATGTCAGCACCGCTTTTTATGTGGCTGTCCATGAATTCCTTGAGGTCCATCCTGTAGAGCTGGTCGCCTGAAAGAATGATGTAATGTGTCGGATTCTGGCTCTTGAAGTGAATCATGTTCTTGCGTACGGCATCTGCAGTTCCTTCGAACCATCCTGAATGTTCCAGTGTCTGTTCTGCAGCAAGGATTTCAACGAAGCCGCCTGAGAAATGATCAAAATTATATGTGTGAGTGATGTGATGATGAAGTGAAGCTGAATTAAACTGGGTAAGAAGGTAAATCTTCCTGTATCCGGAATTAATGCAGTTTGAAATTGGTATGTCAACGATTCTGTATTTTCCGCCGAACGGTACTGCCGGCTTTGAGCGTTCCTTGGTAAGCGGGTAGAGGCGTGTTCCTTTTCCTCCGCCAAGAATGATTGCAATTACGCGTGGTTCTTTTGTATCCATTTTTATGTCTCCTGAATTATTTTTAACTCTTCCCTTTAATTATAAATCTTAAATTCACTATTCGCAAATTATTTATTCACCGATTCAGCAAGAAAAACTTCAAAGTCTTTTTCACTCATCGGTTTAGCGTAATAATATCCCTGAGCGATGTCACAGCCCATACCTTTAAGCAGTTCACTCTGTTCTGCAGTTTCAACGCCTTCTGCAACAGTAACGAGCTTTAGTTCCTTTGCCATACGGATTACTGACCTTATTATTATCTGTTCCCGTTCAGATTCCGTTGCAAGGAATTCCTTGTCCAGCTTGATGACGTTTGCCGGTATGTCCTTTAAAAGCGCAAGGGATGAAAAGCCTGAACCGAAATCATCTACGGAAATGTCAAAGCCTGCTTTCTTGATTTCATTCATTACCTTGAGAAGGCGTTCCTTGTTATCCATCATCAGGCTTTCTGTAAGCTCAATTTCTATCTGGCTCGGCCATATTGCGTATTTTGAAGCAATGTTGACGTATTCGCGTACGAGGTTCGGGTTATAAAGCTGGAGGCGCGAAAGATTGCATGAAATGGTTATAGGAAAGGCCGGATGCTCCGGTGTTCCTGACTTGTTCCATCTGTCGATCATGCGGCATACGTTTTCAAATACGAGTTTGTCGATTTTGGCAATGAAGCCGTTTTTTTCAAAAAGCGGAATGAACATTCCCGGCGGAATGAGCCCCTTTGTCCTGTGATTCCAGCGTACGAGGGCTTCAGCACCGATTAATTTTGAATCTGTAAAATTAAACTTCGGCTGATAATAAACTACAAACTCGTTGTCTTCGTAAGCACGGCTCATGTCGAGGGTTATGGTCCGTTCTTTTTCCTTGTCGATGTCTATTGCACCTTCAAAGAAAGTTATCCGCTTCGGAAACAGGCCTTTTTTGCCTGTCAGCCTTGCCGTATTTGCCCGTTCAATCATCCGGTCGAGGTTTTCAGACGGATCCGTGATTACGTAAACTCCTGCGCTGAATTCAATCTGATAATTATACGGGAATATCTTTGAAACGGCGGCCTGTATGTTCGTAAGGTTCAGGACATAGTCTTCAATAACCGGCCTCTGTGAAGCCTTTATGAGAACGGTAAAATTGTCCTGATAGTTCTGGCAGAAAAGGGTTCCTTCCGGTGCATTGTGTACAAAATGGTCCGTGAGTTCAACAAGTACTGAATTTGCGACTGTCGTCCCGAAAGAGTCCGTAATGTACCTGAAATTATTGATATCAAGGGAAATAAGTGAATATTCGTCTTTAGCAGCCGTTTTGAGGACCCTTGCAGCTTCCGGCTTGAATTTTTTTGGCATCGGAAGACCTGTAAGTTCGTTTACGCAGGAAAGGTTCCATATGTATCTGCGGGATTTTCTGGATGTCCAGATTACGAAGAGGCATACGAGGGTTGCAAAGGCAATTACTATGTAGACTACCGGGTCCCTGTAAGCCTTGCCTGAAAGCGAAAACTGTGCTCCTTCTGCATGAGAAAAATATGTCAGGAGAAAAAATATAAATGCAGAAAAGTATTTTTTTATGCGGGGCATCAGGGAATTCCTATATTTAAAATTATAATTCAACTTTATTAAAAAAACAAAAATTACTTTCTAAACATCACGTTTTTATTTTCCGATAATTAAATAACTGAAAATACACTTTTATAAGTGAAGACCTTAAGGTGGGAAAAGGGGGAAATATGATTCGAGGATGGTATATCGGTTCAAGCGGAATGAATGCTCAGCAGCAGCGCCTGGACACAATATCAAACAACCTTGCAAATGTTGATACTGCCGGCTTTAAGCGTGACGAGACTGTTTCAAAGACTTTCTCAGAACTGCTTTTAAGGCGCACTGAGGCAGACGGTCAGTACAAAACACCGTTCGGTTCGGCAGATGCAGCTCCGATTATCGGTAATCTCGGTCTGGGCGTAGAGACCAATGAAAACTATACGGTTTTTGCACAGGGCTCTTACCGTGATACAGAAGCAAAGACAGACATTGCACTTTCAGAAAAAGGTTTTTTTGCAGTTGAAACTCCATCTGGTGAACGCTATACAAGAAACGGAAACTTTATTCTCGGCAAGGAAGGAATCCTCGAAACAAAAGAAGGTTTCCCTCTGCTTGGAGAAAACGGAATAATCCGCCTTGAAGATGATAAATTTACAGTAAATGAAGACGGAATCATTACGGACCACGACGGCAATCTCGTTGACCGCATCAAAATCGTACGCTTTGAGGATGAACGGTACCTCAAAAAGCAGGGAAGCAGCCTCTGGAACGCTACAGAGTGGTCAGGCGATGCATATATTGCAGAAGGAAACGAGCGTCCGAGAATGATCCAGGGATATCTTGAAACCAGCAACGTAAATGTTGTCAATGAAATGGTAAAGATGATTGAAGTTAACAGGGCATATGAAGCAAACCAGAAGAGCATCCAGAGTGAAGATTCGATGATGCAGACACTGTGGACTAAGGTTGCCCTTGCAAGATAAGTTTTGAAAAGGAGAAGTAAAAAATGGTAAGAAGTTTGTGGACGGCAGCAACTGGAATGAACGGTCAGCAGTCAAATCTCGACGTTATTTCCAACAACCTTTCAAACGTAAATACTACGGGCTTCAAGCAGCAGCGTGCTGAATTTGAAGACCTCATCTATCAGAACGTAAAGCTTGCAGGAACACCGGCAACTGAAGATACTGTAACTCCGGTTGGAATCCAGCAGGGAGCCGGAACAAAGGTTGCAGCCACACAGCGTGTATTTACACAGGGATCACTGCAGAATACAGGCGTTGATACGGACGTTGCAATCGTGGGAGACGGTTTCTTCCGCGTTCAGACATATGACGGCGGATATGCCTATACAAGGGACGGTTCATTCAAGGTTGATATGAACGGTCAGCTTGTAAACTCAAACGGACTCCGCGTAATGCCGGAAGTAATCCTCCCGGAAGGCTTTGACATTCATTCCCTTACGGTAACGGATACAGGCCGCGTAACGGTAAAAATCTTCGGACAGGATGATCCTGTAGACGTTGCACAGCTTGAACTTTACAGATTCCCGAACAATGCGGGTCTCGAAGCTCACGGTGATAACCTTTATACGGTAACTGCAGCCAGCGGCGAAGCCGTTCCGGGACGTCCTGGATTTGAAGGCTTCGGTGTTACAAAACACAAGTTCGTTGAAATGAGCAACGTTTCTGTCGTAAACGAAATGGTACAGATGATCGTAGCACAGAGGGCATACGAGTTTAACTCAAAGGCAATCCAGACTACGGATTCAATGCTTTCTACGGCAGTAAACCTTAAGCGCTAGGAATAAGTGAGCCTTAAGTTCAAATATTAAAAAGGAGTTTTTTATATGATAACAGGCGGAATCAGTGCAATAACAAACGGCAATGCAGCATTAAACTCTGCAAAGCTCAAGTCTGAAAGATCGGACTTTGATAAACTTGTCAATGATATAAAAAACTCCGCCGGAGAGGGAATGAACCTCGCCGGTTCACAGGTATCGCGCGACGGAAGACTGAACGGAGACTATACTTCCGGTTTTGCAGGAACCTTTACTTCTAAGCAGGATAAAACAGCACGTCCGCGCGGGGCTGCTGCAAACCAGTCAAATCCAAACGTAAAGCCAAAAACAATAGACAGAACTTCAAAGCTCTATGAAAAGTCACTCGAAATGGAATCTTATGTCGTCAAGATGATGATTTCACAGATGAGAAAGACAGTCATGAAGGCAGATTCTACAGACAATAAATATGCCCGTCAGGTATATGAAGACATGCTCTATGATGAATATGCAACAATGATGACAAAGAATGCCGGCTTCGGACTTGCAGACCAGATGTATCTCCAGCTGTATCAGGGCGAATAACGTTTTCGCAAAACTTTTCCTTTATTGCTTAAAGTAAAATTTCACTGGAGGATACCATGAAATATTTACAATATAGTATGGATAATCCTTGAAGTCTGAATCTGCTTCATCTTCCATATTTGTAACGTAGCAAATATTAGTTTCATTATCTAAATTCGTAATTAGTTTTTTACGGTCATAAAAGATTGCAGAAGCCCACATTTCTGATATACCATAATTAAGAATTCTGTTGTCTGGATATAGATAAGCAAGAGTCCATGGTATATGCCCGTGTATATTTTCACCAAACTTGAAAACTGTACTGTCTGATATTTTTTCGTTCATTAGAGCTTCAAAATCAGACTTTGCCTGTGCATAGTTTTTTTCTTTATAAAATGATTTAGCAATATTTGAACTTGTACATATGACGCCTGCAAGAGTTAGTATTAATAATATTGTTTTGTGTTTTTTGAATTCATTGTATGCAAAAGTAATGAAGAAAATTACAAAGATGCTTAATGGAAATAGATATCTTTCATAGAATACAGGCTGCATTAGCAGGGAAATTATTGTCGCACTTAAAATGAGCAGCAGTGGTGTTATAAGACATATTAAATTAAATGAGGCATTTAGATTTCCCTGATGTATTTTAGAAATACACTTTTTAAGGCATAAAGATAAAATTAAGAGAGCTATAAATTTCCAAACATTGACCATAGGAATTATTGAAGTAAAAAATCCGAATAATATTTTAAAAGTCACAGGTTCAATCCAGTAACCCTTAGAAACCTCTGAAACCTGCCTTATTACAACACTTGCCCATGGTAAATATAGAATTACTCCGAGTACAGCACTGATTAAAACATTACGAATTAGTTTTTTATCTTTTTTGATGCATAAAATACTTATAAGAATAAAATTTATGGCAAGACCAAAAGCTGTCCAATATTGACTGTAAGCTCCAAATTCTGCAAAAAGGACATAAAGCAGAAAGTATTTGAGGTTACCTTTTTTAATGATGTAATAGGAGCAGATACAGCACAACATACAAAAAAGCATACACCACGAGTACATTCGTATTTCAACTGCAAATTCGAATACAGAATAAAATGAAAGTAAAAGCGAATTGAAAAGTATACTGTATTTGGATGAAAATTCTTTAGAGAAGAACAAATGTGAAATGCAAAGAATACTGATAACAGGAATAGCAGATACAATTTTTGCAGCTGTAACGGATCCTGGGAACATCATCATTGCAATTTTCAGTATCAGATAATATAAAGGCGGGTGAACATCACCAGCAGTTACGGTAATGATATCTGAAACGGGAAGAAGCAGAATAGTTCTTGTAAAATATTCATCAATTTGGCAAACCAAATGATTAAGAGGAGTTACTAATAAATAACCTAAAAATAGAACAGATAATACAAGAAAAAATATTCCCAATAAATCTTTATTATTTTTGTAAAGCATGTTTAGATTTTTTATTTTTAATATTAATATTTATTTCTAAATTGAACTTTCATGTACGGGATTTAGAAAACAAGATGTTTTAGTGAACATTCGCTGATGATTTTATTGATGTTTATTGAGGCATTCCTGTTACGACCATCATTTAAAAAAAAATGAGGGATATGCCTCCATCATACTGCATAATTGGTTTTAAACTAACAATATGAAAATTGTCAAACTGAGGAAGTTTAATAATCAGATATAATAAATATCCCAATCATTATTCTTTTTGAAAATAATGTCATTATAAAGTCTACTGTTGAAAACTGTATTGGTGATGTTTGCAGTTTTGTCGAAAGAGTATTTATTTTCATCGCTTTGAAATATTCCAGTGTTATCATCGACATATTGGAAATGAAGCAATGCCTTTTTGATAAACTCAGAGTTCAAACTCAAATCAGCAAAACAGAAATAATAGTTATCTTTCATCTCGATTTTATCCAGATCAGATTCCAAAATAGTATTGTGTAAAAACAGATTGTTTTTGGAAGTTATTAATTTGAGATGCTTATACGGATAGTCAATTGAGTGAAAATGATTTTGAATTTCTGTTATGTCTTTTAAATCATCCAGTTTATAGAATAACACGATATGCTTTAAATCCGGAATGTATTTGAAATTGAGTGCATCTAAAATCTGTCTGAATCTGTTGGAGTATGTGTGATTTTCCAAAACGTT
>DGTU01000063.1 GCA_002394465.1 Treponema sp. UBA4328
GGTGCCGGTCCTGCCGGACTTACCTGCGCCTTAAAACTTGCAGAAAAAGGAATCCATGTTGACGTATATGAAGCAGACTCAACTGTCGGCGGAATGACGAGAAGTTTTAAGCTGTGGGGGCAGGAAGTTGACCTGGGACCTCACAGGTTTTTCAGCAAAGACGAGCGCATAAATAACTTCTGGCTTGAACAGGTCGCTGACGACTACATCATGGTCGACCGCCTTACGCGCATTTACTACGGAAAAAAGTTTTTCCTTTATCCTGTAAAGGCAATGAATGCACTTGTTAACCTGGGCTTTTTTAAGGCCGCTGCCTGTATTTTCAGTTATTTTAAGGCACAGCTTTTCGGGAAAAATAAGGGAAAAGAAAAAACTTTTGAAGAATGGGTTTCAAACAAATTCGGCTATAAACTTTATTCAATTTTCTTCAAGACCTATTCAGAGCGTCTCTGGGGCATTAAATGCTCTGAACTGGACGCTGACTTTGCCCGCCAGAGAATCAAGGGATTAAACATGCTTGAAGTAATCAAAAGCGCACTTTTCCATTCCGGCGGAACAAAACACAAGACACTTCTTGAACAGTTTGCCTATCCTAAAAACGGCGGCGGAGTTCCGTATGAAGTAATTGCAGACAAGCTTAAGAAGCTCGGTTCAAATATTTATCTTGATTCACCTGTCAGCGGTATCAGCGTAAAAAACTCTAAGGCTGAAGGAATAATTTTTGGCGACGGCAGCATTAAAAACTATGACTATGTGGTATCTACGGCACCGTTTACTCAGATGCTCTGTTCAATCGAAGAACTTGGAAAAGACATTCATGACCTTGCAAGAAGCCTCATTTACCGCAATACGACTCTTGTTTATCTTGAAGTTACAAACAAAGACGTATTTAAGGACAACTGGATTTATGTTCATGACACAAACGTCACCTTCGGCCGCATGACAAACTTCCGCAACTGGTCTCCTTACATGCTTAACGGTAAAGATACTTCAATCCTGTGCCTTGAATACTGGTCTTATGATGACGATAATCTGTGGAAATTAAGCGATGCAGAAATGATTAAGCTTGCAAAAGAAGAAATCGTAAAAACAGACCTTGTAAAGGCTGAAGAGCTTAAAGAAGGCTATGTAATTAAAATGCACCGCTCATACCCTGTTTACAATACAGGATATCAGGATAAAATGAATGTACTGCAGGCTGCAGCCGATAAAATTTCAAGCCTTGCATTTATCGGACGCAACGGCTCCTTCAAGTATAACAACCAGGACCATTCAATCCTTATGGGACTTTTGTGTGCCGACAATATTATTGCAGGAGACCGTCACAACAACCTGTGGAACGTTAATACTGACTATGACTATCAGGAAGGCGGAAAAAGCCTTGAAAATAAAAAAGGAGAAAACTGATTATGTCCAAAAAAACTATATTAGTAACCGGAGGTGCCGGCTTTGTAGGCTCTCACCTGTGTAAAAAGCTCCTCGAACAGGGAAACCATGTAATCTGCATGGACAACTTTTTTACCGGCAGAATGAAAAATATTGAAGGCCTTAAGTCAAATCCTGACTTTGACGTAATGATTCACGACGTTATTCAGCCATACAGTTTTTATGTAGATGAAATCTATAACCTTGCCTGTCCTGCTTCTCCTCCGCATTATCAGCGTGACCCGATTTCAACATATAAGACAAGCATCTTTGGTGCTATAAATGCCCTGGAACTTGCAGACAAGTGGAATGCAAAGGTATTCCAGGCTTCAACAAGTGAAGTATACGGGGATGCCCTGGTTCATCCGCAGAACGAAGAATACTGGGGAAACGTAAATCCGCACGGAATCCGTTCGTGCTATGACGAAGGAAAACGGGGAGCTGAAACACTGTTTTTTGACTATCACCGCCAGCACGGAACAAGAATTAAAATCGTCCGCATTTTTAACACCTATGGTCCTGCCATGAATCCTGAAGACGGAAGGGTAGTTTCAAACTTCATCATGCAGGCCCTCCGGGGAGAAGACATTACGATTTACGGAGACGGCAAGCAGACAAGAAGCTTCCAGTACGTAGATGACCTTATCCGCGGCTTTTTGTGCCTGATGGAAAGTGATGATGACATTACAGGCCCTGTTAACATGGGAAATCCGGGTGAGTTTACGATGCTTGAACTTGCAGAAAAAGTCTTAAAACTCACCGGAAGCAAGTCAAAGCTCGTGTATAAACCGCTTCCGGGAGATGATCCTAAGCAGAGAAGACCGGACATAACCCTTGCAGGAAAACTTTTCGGGTGGAAGCCTGAGATCAACCTGGAAGAAGGCTTAAAGAGAACAATTGAATATTTTAAAAAGTACCTTTGATTTTTAAGTGGAACTGGCGCAGGAATCTGAAAGTTTTTGACGTGTAGTACAGATACTTCCGGATTCTTGCCTTAAGGGGTTCTTTTTCAAGACTGATGTAATCCCTGACGCAGTGTTTATATGTTCTGCGGCTTAAGTTTTTTCCCAGAACGTACATGAACCAGTTGTCATCAGACTGTTTTTCAAGCAGATGGTCTAATGCAAATCTGAGACGAAACATCTGTGCTTCTTTGAATTTTAATGCCCCGAGTTTTTCTGCTTCCCTTATGTTCTGTGATATTATACTCCACTTGTAAATAAACTTTTTTTCATCCGGTGTATGGATTATAGAATCTTCATGCTGGCGGTAAAAATAAAGTTCTTCTTCAGTGCGGAGGATTTTCTTTGCACGATAAAAAAGCTTCCAGGTTACGGCCTCGTCTTCATGTACCATTCCTTCAGGATATTTAAGTCCTTCGAAAAGCGTTTTACGAAAAAGCTTGCAGCAGGGAGCAGACCACACAGGCATTTTGTATACGTCATCAAAGGGAATTTCCTTAAAACTGCTTCCTTTGAGTTCATAGTTTATTTCACCTGTGGATTTAACCGGCTTGTAAGTTCCTGCAGAAATGTCTGCTTCAGCATCTGCTTCAAGCGCACTGTTCAGCAGTTCAAGCGTGCGCGGATGGATGATGTCATCTGCATCGTGAAATAAAATCCATTCAGATTCTGCTTCTGACACAAGCAGGTTCCTTGCTGCGCTTACTCCCTTGTTTTCCTGATGAATTACCCTGAAGTTTTCATATTCTTTTGCATAGCGGTCGCAGATTTCAGCAGTTGAGTCAGTTGATCCGTCGTCAACGATTATGCATTCAAAGTCTCTGTAAGTCTGAGAAACAACGGAGTTCAGGCTTTCTTCGAGAAATTTCTGAGCATTAAAAACCGGAATCAGGACGGAAATCCTGTATTTTTTTGTGCTCATTTGTTTTTCCCCGCAAGTACACCGGATGCAATCCTCATGAAATTTTCCACTGAAAAATGTTCACAGACTTTATTATATCCGTTTGAGGCAATTTCATGATTTTTGTTTTCGTCTTCAAGCATGCTGACTACGGCCTGTGCAAATTCACCGTCAGGTCTGCAGACAAGATAATCCTTATTCTTTTCAAAATACCTGTCATAACCGCGTGATCCGTGAAGGCTTGTAACGCAGGGGCGTTTCATCCTCATGGCTTCGAGGACCTTGATGTTTGTTCCGGCGCCTGCCCATACAGGAACGATTGCCGCACGGCAGTTTTCATATTCGCTTTCAAGGTCTTTTACAAAGCCTTTAACCTGAACGCCTTTGAGATTCTGCCACTCAGAAACATCCCAGTTTGAATAGTTTCCGGCAACTGAGACTTCAAGATCAGGAATACGCTCAAGAACTAAAGGATAAATGCGGTTAAAAAACCGTTTAAGCCCGTCGTAGTTCGGCTGCCATGCAATCTGACCTACGAAAAGCAGGCGTTTGGGAGTTACGGCAAAATCACAGAAACCGCTTTTGTTTTCAGTAAAAGATACGTTCGGAAGAAGTACGCATTTATCTTTATTCACGCAGAGGTCTTTTTCATTTGATGCAAATGCAGCCCTTACGTTTTTAATGATTGAAGAATATGCGTGTTTCAGAAACGGGAGCTTGAATTTGACAAGAAGCCGGTCAACAGCTTCCTTCCAGGTTGTGGATTTTAAAAGTACATATTCATTTTTAATTCTGGTAACCGGATTGTCATCAATGTCTATTACAAGCCTGTCAGAATATTTTAACAGTCCCCAGCGGAGCGCATTAAACAGGTAACGGACGACAATCACATCATAGTTTTTAGCAGAAACAAGGTTCCCGATTATTTCTTCTGCATCTTTATTTACCGGACAGAAGGCATCTCGGCCGAAAGACTTTCTCATTTTTTTACGGTCACTTCCGTTAACCCTCATGTCAAAATGCTTTTCATAGACAAGGCGGCAGTTTTCGATATTTTCCTTTTCGCCGTATTTCTTAAACAGGCATACGTCTGTCTGTGCAACTGAACAGCAGGCACGGAGAAGGAGATTTGACCGCTGTTCTCCGCTGAAATGCGGATTAAATACATTAAAATCGTCTACAAAAAGAATGTTCATAATTATTTCCGGTTAAAACTTAACTATTTTCTTTACAGCTCGTATCAGTTTCATTAAAAAAGCGGAAAGCTTTTTATGTCCGCAGATATAAAGATAAAGTATATGCCTTGTATGAGACTTTGGAATTGAAAGCGAGTGCTTAATGTGTTTTTTTACCTCATCCCCGTAAAGGCTTATTATTTTCTGAGTAAGTTCTTCCTGGCCTGAAAGCCATACGATAAACAGAATGTAGCATTTAAAGTCGAGGAGGGCATCCTTCCACGAAGGATCTTTTTCAAGCAGAAATTCACTGATTAAGTTCTGTGCGTCAATCATGTTATCAACAGATTTTTCAGGAAACTTTTTTGTAATTGAATCATCGTTATACTGAACGTAATGATAAAAAGCCCTGTTGATTTTTTCGATTTTTGAGGCATACGTAAACTGCTTTACTGCAATAAGCCGGTCTTCAAAAAAGTTTATTCCTTTCTGGAATGAAATGTTGTTTTCATCAAAAAGGCTTTTCTTAATCATTCTTGTATATTGTCCGGCACAGCCGATCGTATTGTTCAGGATTGAAGAAATAATGGCTTTACTGTCAGCGTCATAATGGCAGGTAACGTATTTTGTCTGAGATTTCAGGTCGTAAAATACGTCCGTC
>DGTU01000051.1 GCA_002394465.1 Treponema sp. UBA4328
CATTGACTGGCAGGAAATGTACAACAGGGTAATCATCACTGATGACGGAAAAACCACCCAGCTTATGATTACTTTGGAGCCAAAGGACGAGAACGGTAACATGCTCAACTCAAAGAGGCAGATGAAAGCCCTCCACGACATTCAGAAAATCTGCGAGACCGCCCTTGAAGGCTCGGATCTTGAAGTCCGCTATTTCGGCGACCCGGTTTTGAGTGACAATGGCTACACATTCATGGTTTCAGACCTTCTTCTTCTGATTCCTTTCGTAGCCCTCGTTGTCCTTCTTTCCCTTTATTTCTCTTTCCATACATGGAGCGGAACCCTTCTTCCGTTAATCACTGTTCTCATGGCAACAGTATGGTCTGTGGGCCTAATGTGTATGATGGGCGTCACTTTCACAATCATCGGAAGCGTCATTCCTGTTTGTCTTGTAGCCTGCGGTTCGGCTTATGGAATTCATGTGCTTACACATTATTACATCGGCCTTGACAAAATCGAGGGCGAAATGACGAAGGAAAAGCATGCCGGGGCTATTGAATTTGGCCTTAAGGATGTCTGGGTTGCCGTTGTCCTTGCAGGCGTTACTACTGTCGCAGGCTTTATCTCAAACATCACAAGCCCGATTATGCCGCTTAAATCATTCTCGGTTTTTGCAGCAGCAGGCGTTGTTTTCTCCCTTCTTCTTTCCATTACATTCATTCCGGCCATGCTTTATATCATGCCATTGAAAAAGATTGGAAAACACAGAAGCAGCAAAAATCATCTTTCTGCAAAAATCAGGATGAAGCTTGAAAAGCAGCTGGTTCGACGAGGCGGAAAATCTTCAGAAGAGGCAACTGGCTCAACGCTTTACGCATTCTATCACTTCTTCTCAGGCACAAAGCCAAGGCTCATTGTTTCAACCGTGATTGTCCTTATCGTTGGATTTATTGGCTTCAAAATGCTGGTCGTTGACACGGCCCTTGTAAATTACTTCCCGCCGGATTCAAAATTCCGCCAGGACATTTCCTATGTCGATGAGCACCTTGCAGGCTCAAACACCCTCTACCTTCTTGTAAGCGGCGAGGAAAAAGTGGCTGCTGAAGGCGAGTCTGCCTCATCTTCAGCAGATGCGGCTCAGCTTGATTCCATTGCCTCTGACTTTGATTTCGGAAATGCTTCTGACACAGCTTCTGCTTCAGCTGACTCTATTGCAAGCGATTTTGATTTCGGGGACTCGGCCGCTTCGGACTTCAGCTTTGGGGAAAGCGCCTCTTCAGACTTCGATTTTGGAGACTTTGCCTCTGCCGGATCTGAAGCTTCTGAATCAACAGAAGCTCCCAAGGAATACTACATGCTTACTAACCCTGAGATTCTCAAGGCTGTTGACGGTATGCAGGAGTACCTTCTTGAGCGACACCCGGGAATCGGTAAAATGGTTTCCTTCACCACTTTCATCAAGCGAATGAATCAGGTTATGAATGCCCCTGTAGATGACGAGAAACTTGCATCTACAATGAACATCCAGCAGGGACTTGAGCTTCTTCACTCTGCTTATATTGCAGCTGGCGGCAAAAAGGCAGTCATTGCCGATGTCGTTGATGAGCTTGAGAAACAGCTTAACTTCAACGGAGCCGCTTATTACGAGATTCCTTATGATGTTGCAAAATATCCAGTCGCAAGCAGGGAAGAGCTTGGAGACCTCGTGACTCAGTACCTTTACCTTCTTTCAAGCGAGCAGATTCAGCGTTTTGCCAACAATATGACAATGCCGACTGCTATCCGAACTCAGGTTCAGCTTCGCACTCATTCAACAGATGAGACAGCGGCCATCATCAAGGATGCCCACGCTTATGCGGAAAAACATTTCCCACAGGGCTACAGACTTGATGCTACTGGAAACGGCGAAATGGAATACACTATGACCAAGATGGTCGTTGACAGCCAGAGCGTAAGTATCGCACTCTCGCTCGCAATGGTGTTCCTTATCATCTCGATTTCCTTTAAGTCACCCTTGGCAGGTGTTATCGGAGCCATTCCTTTGGCAATGACGATTCTGCTTAACTTCATGGTCATGGGATATTTCGGTATCGCCCTTGACCTTTGCACAAGCATTATCGCTTCGGTGGCAATCGGTGTCGGCATTGACTATACGATTCACTTTATGGAAACTTACCGCTCAGAGCGGGCTAAAACCGACGTCCTTGAGGTCGTAACAAAGAACACTTTCAAGACCAGCGGAAAGGGAATTCTTACCAATGCAATCGCCGTAGGACTTGGCTTCTGTGTACTTTTGTTCAGCCGCTTCATTATCCTGCGTTACATCGGTGCCCTTGTAGCTGTAGTAATGTTCACAAGCTCAACCCTGGCCATGACGGTAATTCCTGGTATTTTGAACGCCTTCGATCCTAAATTCATGTGGTCAAAGGAAGAAAAAGCCGTTTACAAAAAGGAATTGTCAAAAGACGAAAAAAACGAGCAGTAAGCTTGTAACCAAATCAGTAAATATCGGCTTTAATATTCAGCCGGTTAAAATATCATCTTGGAGGTATTACAACTATGAAAATGACAAAAAAACTTACAAGTGTGGCAGTCGCCCTTTTGATGGGAACTTCTGCCTTCGCAATCGACGGAACTGAAATCATGACAAAAGTTTTCGACCGTCAGAAACCAGATTTCACGAAGGCTTCCGTTCAGCTTACTTTGGCAAAGAACGGAAAAGTCGAGGAAACTCGCAATGTCGGCGAATATGGCCGCTGCAAGGACAATCTTTCTGATGTGGTTATGATTTTCTTGTCACCTGCTTCTGTAAAGGACACCCGCTTCCTTCAGAAAGAAAACGATGGAAAAGATGATGACAAGTGGATTTATCTTCCGTCTCTCAAATCAACCCGCCGTGTTGCGGCAAGCGATGGTTCAAAAGCCTTCGTTGGAACGGATTTTTCTTACGATGACATGAGCACTCGTGAAGTTGCTGATGATACACACGAGCTTCTGAAAGAGAGTGAGGACAAGGGTAACTTCAAGGACTTGTATGTTGTAAAATCAACTCCAAAAGATCCGAAGTCAAGCCAGTATTCATACAGAATCTCTTACATCACAAAAGATGCATGGATCCCGACATATATCGAAATGTATGACAAAAAAGGCAAGCTCCTCAAGGTAAACGAAATCAAGGCAATCAAAAAAATGCCTGGAAACAAAAACAGAGTTTACAATGTTCCGATGGAAAACGTCATGACAAACGTTCAGTCTGGACACATGACTACAATGAAGATGGTAAACATCGAAGTTGATAAGCCGGTTCCAGACAGGAACTTCACTACAGACTTCCTTTCAACAGGAAAATAAGTTTCAGACATCTGACTGAAAGATCCCCGGACAGTGGTAATTCACCTCCGGGAATTTTTTTGCTTACAGGATTATTCTCCGGCAGGATTCTTCGGAAGGAGTATTTTAAGATAAAGCGGCTGAAGAATAAAAATAAGGACGTAACCTGCAATCATTGAAACAAGAATTGAATGAAGGAACATCGGCATAAACTTAAGTTCTTCGAGTGCCTGCTGTACAATCTCCATGTCCGCATACACATGAGTGATTGTATTTCTGGCACCGTTATATGCAAGAAGAACCATCAGGAATGTAATCAGCGGAGTATAAAATACATCCGAAACAAGACTGTCCAGACAGTGAAAGGAAAAGGTTCTTTCCTTAAGGCCGCATTTAGAACAGATTGCAAGTGAAGCCTTTCTCACGGGAAGACAGATTCCTATGATAAGGCTCAGAACGGTACTTGCACCGAAGCTTATAAGCCATGCCTTTACTTCAAAATGTCCTGAAAGAGCAAGTCCGGTCAATGAAAGTGCGCAGCTCAAGGTAACCCCCATAAGGATGTTCATGACAAGTCCGATTCTGCGCATCTGAAGCTGCTGAATATTGTTTATATCTTTTTCCATAGATTCAAATTATATCATCCGAATTCCGCATCCGTCTACAATCTGATATAATTCATTCATGAACCGGATTAAAGCTGTAATTTTTGACATGGACGGTGTCCTTCTTGATACGGAATCAGTCTGCAAAACCTGCTGGTACAGGGCTGCCGCTGAATTTTCACTTTCAGATATTCCCCGTATTTTCAGGGAATGCGTAGGATGCAGTAAAACAGATACTGAAAATCTCCTGACAAAATATCTTGGCACTCACGAGGATGCCGTAAGGTTCCGCAAGAGGGCTACGGAACTCTTTGACGTTGTAGAAAAAGAAGACGGCCTTAACAAAAAGCCGTTTGTAACGGAATGCCTTGATACGCTTAAGGAAAAAGGTTTAATTCTGGCAGTTGCAAGCTCTACCCGCTCATACAGGGTACGCCCGCAGCTCACTAACGCAGGAATCATTGATTATTTTAAGACGATAACGACGGGCGACATGGTAAGCCACTCAAAGCCTGACCCGGAAATCTACCTTATGGCAGCATCCTCCTTAGGACTTAAACCGGAAGAATGCATTGCAATAGAAGACAGCCCCAACGGAGTCCGTTCTGCCTCGGCTGCCGGCATAAAATGCATAATGGTTCCAGATCTGATTCCGCCTGACAGTGAAATGCAGGAAAAAGCCTGCATAATCTTAAGCACCCTCAGGGAAGCCGCAGAATACATAACAGAATTGTCTTAAAACTGTTTTCACTGTTTAAAATCAAAAACCCGCCTTCGTATGAAAGCGGGCGTAACGTTCGCTGCTTACGCAGCGAAGTTCTGCGAGAATTTGCTACGCAAATTCTCGTAAATTTTATACAAGCCCCTGAGCCATCATTGCACGGGCTACTTTGAGGAAGCCGTAGATGTTTGCGCCTGAAACGTAGTCTGGAGTTGCGCCTGGAGCGAACTTCTTTGCTGTTTCGAAAGCGTTGTCGTGGATGTTTGTCATGATCTGCTTGAGTTTTGCATCAACTTCTTCACGAGTCCATGAGAGGCGCTCTGAGT